>DCGD01000122.1:0-13257 GCA_002315195.1 Prevotellaceae bacterium UBA1787
AGAGAATCAATCTCGAAAAGGGAAACGGTTCCAAACTCACCAACATTTGCGTAGGGGTAAATTGGGGAGCCATCACCAAGAAAAACTTGTTTGGCATCACTAAGACTGAGGCCGTTGATTTAGATGCCAGTTGTGCGGAATTTGATGCTTCCGGCAATGTGATCGACAAAGTGTGGTTTCGTCATCTGGCTTCCAAGGACAAAGCCATAAGGCACAGTGGAGATGACCGTGTCGGAGACACGGATGGTGACGATGGCTTGGACAATGAGGTAATCACCGTGGATTTGACCAAGGTTCCTTTCAACGTGGAAAAGATAGCGTTTGTGCTGAACAGTTTCCTTGGCCAGGATTTCAAGACGATCCCTTTTGCGTCGATTCGCATCTACGAGGGAACGCCGACCAAGGTTAAGGAAGTGTTTGCAACATACGACATCGCCAACGACCCCTCTTTTGCGGGCAGCGTGTCCATGGTAATGGGCGTTTTTTATAGAAGAAATGGTGATTGGAAATTCAATGCCATTGGCGCACCTACGAAAGACCGTAACTTTGAACAAACATTAGATACCGTAAAACGTTTATATTTATAAGAAACCATATATATATTTAATTATGAGAAGATTACCAGTTTATCTACTTTTGGACTGCTCTGGTTCCATGTGTGGAGAACCCATTGAGGCCGTCAAGAATGGCGTACAGGTGTTGGTATCGACACTTCGTCAGGATCCTTATGCTTTGGAAACAGCATACTTGAGTATCATTACCTTCGATAGCAATGCCAAGCAGGTAACACCACTCACGGAACTGTCCGCCTTTCAACAACCTAACATCGAGGCGAGAGGCTGCACCGCCTTGGGCGAGGCGTTGTCACTCTTGGCAAACAGGGTTGATAAGGAAGTCACCAAGACTACTCCTGAACAAAAAGGCGACTGGAAACCACTTGTGTTCATCATGACAGACGGAGAGCCTACCGACAACATCAACAAGGGGATTGCAGAGTTCAAGAAGCGTAAGTATGGCATGGTTGTTGCCTGTGCCGCCGGCCAGGGGGCAAATACCGAGACTTTGAAAAAGATTACCGAGTGCGTAGTTCAACTTGATACTGCCGACAGTGCTACCATCAAGTCATTCTTCAAATGGGTTTCCGCTTCCGTAAGTTTCGGCAGCATGAAGGTCGAAGAGACTGCTTCAGACATGAACACCATGAGCGAATTGCCGCCCCCACCTCCTGAAGTGAATATTGTAGTCTAATTTTTCATAGTGATTGTCATTTTAAGATTATGAAACTTAGTGAATTAAAATCAGAGTTGCTTTCCGATGGCATCATTGATGCAGAAGAAGTGGAGAAACTCAAGGAAATCCTTTATGCAGATGGTACCATTGACAAGGAAGAAGCGGATTTTCTTTTTGAGATAAACGATGCCGTATCCGGCAAAGGGAACGACCCCGCTTGGGAAGCCTTTTTCATACAGGCAATAACTGATTTCCTGTTGAAAGACGAGGCAACCCCAGGTGAAATTGACCCGGAAGAAACAGCGTGGCTTGTTGAAAGAATAGGTGCGGACGGACAGGTTGATGGTGTTGAAAAAGTCCTTTTGGAAACACTGCGCAAAGAAGCAAAATCATTCCCTGAAGCGCTTGCGGCATTGCTCTAATCCACCATTGAGTCCACTTTAAAAAGTACAAAGTTTTGATTGTGCAATCAAATGTTTCCCAGAGTTGTTTTTATCAAAAAACTTTCTAAAGTGGACTCTTTCAATGAAAATACATCAGATAAACGATAATATAACATGACCAAAGTTCATTTATTTTTAGTTCTGTTTTTTGTGAGTGTTGTTGCCATGGCTCAATATAATGCAGGAACGTCCACAAGCAGAACGGACGTATTCGGGAATACGGTTACAAGTCATACAGACTATTATGGACGTTCCACAGGTCAGTCAACCACAAAGACTGATGTATTCGGTCATACGGTAACCACCCACACGGATGGTTATGGGCGTACAATTGGAACATCCACGAGCAGTACTGATATATTCGGCCATACGGTAACTACTCACACTGATTCTTATGGACGTTCAATAGGTCAATCCACGAGTGGTACTGATATATTCGGCCATACGGTAACTACTCACACTGATTCTTATGGACGTTCAATAGGTCAATCCACGAGTGGTACTGATGTGTTCGGCCATACGGTAACTACTCACACTGATTCCTATGGACGTTCAATAGGTCAATCCACGAGTAGCACGGATGTGTTCGGTGACAAGGTGACTCATCATAATTCAAACAAGTCCACCTATAGTTTTTGGACTTGGTAAAATGTGAAAGCCATTATAGTTTGTTTCAGCCGCAAATTGTATTGAAAAAGGTGAGAGTAAATAAAATAAATTCATATAATTGAGTCCCTTTCAGATGTGTAAACAATAGCAATCGTTCAGTGGACTTCTAAATCAATTAAAAAATGGCACGAAGACTTCCTGTTTATCTTTTGGTCGATACCTCCGGTTCCATGAAAGGTGAGCCCATAGAGTCCGTCAAGGTAGGTATTGAGACAATGTTAAGTACATTGCGCAATGATCCATACGCGTTGGAAACGGTAAACTTGAGTATCATAACATACGACAAGGACGTACATCAGATATTGCCTCTAACCCCTATTGACGAATTGCAACTGCCTGAAATATCGACACCAGACAGCGGTCCTACCCACATGGGGGCCGCATTGCGGAAATTGTTGGAAATGGTTGAAATTGAAGTCCAAAAAGGAACAGTGAAACAGAAAGGTGATTGGAAGCCATTGCTGTTTTTGATGACGGATGGGCATCCTTCTGACATCATGGAGTTTAACGCAGTGGTTCCAAAGATTAAAAACAGTCCGTTCGCAACTGTTGTCTGCTGTGCTGCAGGTCCAAAAGCAAAGACGGATGATTTGAAAAAACTGACGGATAGAGTATATCAGATAGATACTTTGGACAGTGCTTCACTCATGAAATTCTTTAAATGGGTGAGTAGTGTCGTACAGGAAGGCAACAAGTCAATGGGTGCGACCGACGAATTGCTTCTTCCCCCACCTCCCGATGAAATTAATGTCGTAATTTAATACTATGTCTTGGATTAATAAAATAATTAGTAAGAAGTCTGCCGAACAAACAACAGCATCATCTAAAATCAATAAAGAATCGGTACAGTCCAATTCTATCGCAACAGAGAAAATGCCAACTCCAAGGAAAATAAAACACCCAGGGTACGAACATTCCTATTCCAAGGAAAACGGTTATGTTTCTCGGCATGGTGCAGTTGATGCAGTGGACAAACAAAAGATTATTCCTTATATTCCTCCCAAGGGTTCAACACAGGATGAGATAATCCAGTATCTAAAGTCGAACCCTGCGCAAATCACATTCATCCACGGCAAGGCGGGTTGTGGTAAAACTTATCTATTGCAGAAAGTCGAAAGAGGGATTTACGGATGTCAAATCTTGGCTCCTACCAATCTTGCTTGCAAGTTGTACAAGAACGCAAAAACCCTTCATTCGTTCTTCTATGGTGCGTTTGACGATTTGGAGGAAGGCTATCAGGATCCTTCTCATTTGATTCCGTTTGTTGTAAAGACCTCAAGAGCGGCTTTTAACATTGAATCCGTAAAAATACTCATCATTGATGAAATCTCAATGGTTCGTTCCGATACTTTTGAGATGATGAACCGCATTTTCCAAATAATCCATGACAATAGCGAGCCTTTTGGAGGTGTGCCGGTTGTCGTTGTAGGTGACCTTTTCCAACTTCCTCCAATAGTGAGCGATGATGCCGTAGGTCAATATTTGGAAAAGGAATACAAAGGTAGCTATTTTTTCCACAGCCATGTCATCCAGAAGAACATAAAATCCATCAAGTTGTTTGAATTGACTAAGTCTTTCCGTCAACAAAATGACCAAGAATATGTGAAAATACTCGATGCGTTCAGAACGCCCATGGATGCGTCAAAAAAAGTTGAGATACTGGAGAAACTCAATACAAGAGTCGTGCCAGATGTCCCAAAGGATGTCATCAGGATTGCCTCTTCAAACGAAGAGGTGCGAAAGGTCAATAGCGAACAGTTGGCCAATTTGGGAGGCATTGTACAAAGGTCAGTGGCCAAGCTGACAGTTTCAAGAATCTCAAACAGAAATGAACACGTTGCTTTCACGTTTGATAATTTGGATTATCAAGATGACATCATGCCTGTAGAAATACCTTCAAATTTTGAGCCGATTTTCGAGTATAAACGGGGTGCCAAAGTCATGCTCACCACGTCCAACCGAAGGGCGGGCTATGCAAATGGTGATTTCGGCACCGTCGTAGGCTTGCAAAATGGAAAACTGGTTGTCAAACTGGATAAAACAGGTGGAATCATTACATTACCGGAATTTAAAAATCAAGTGGAGCATTACCGTTATGAAATGGTCTATGATGAAAGAAGGCATGAACTTATGCGTGTCAAACCGTATGTTCAAAAGACGGTTCAATTTCCCGTGAAATTGGCATACGCCTTTACGATTCACAAGTCGCAGGGGCAAACATATGAAAAAGTTATCCTTGACTTGAACAGTCATATCTTTGCTCCCGGTCAGTTGTATGTGGCATTGAGCCGAGTCAAAAGCCTGAATGGCCTATATCTTACCAAACCGCTGACTTACAGCGATATCATTTCGGATGAAAGAATCTTTGATTTCTTATATACCTTGCGAAAAAGTTCCGCATGGTTGGGTGACGTACAGGAACAAGTACAGGAACAGACGATAGTAATAAAACCTGTCAAATACAATCCTCATTGTGAAAATTTCATGAGTTTCATCAGAATGAACGAAACCAATGCATCGGCAAGTCAATTTATGCTACACATTCTCAAAGGCTACATGAACCTTCTCAATGAGTCAAAATATGATTTGGCCTTCGAAGAATTGAACAAAATTGTCAAACTTGTGGAAGACTCCTACATTACTACCCGATATGATGCCATCATAAACGACATGAAAAGTATTCCGTTGCATGACGAAAGGGCCTGCCAAAGATTGCTGATTTCAATTTTTGAAGTCTATACGGATGTCATACGTTCGCCGAAATCCAAAATAATCGACACGAGCAAAACGCTTCCCGCAAGGTGCATCTAATTTCATAATATGCTAAAAATCAGAAATGAATTGTAAATACATAGGAAATGTCTATCAAGCCTTGGAGGTGAACTTGGCGCCCCGTGAAGTGTTCTTTGCTGAACGTGGAGCGATGATTTGCATGGACAGCGGCATTGAGCAGGAAATCCAAATGAATGGTTCAGGGCTTTTGGGAATGTTGAGTTCCAAGTTGTCTGGTGAATCCTTGTTCTTGGTAAAATACACGAACATGGCAGATTGTAATCAGAAACTTACCTTATCAGGTCATGCCGGTAGTTTGACGCACATTAAAATCACCCCGGGACAAACGCTTATCCTGAGACGCGGCGATTATGTGGGGTCCAACAACAAAGTCAACATTGATATTGATTTTTCGATAAACAAATTCCTGACCGGGTCAGGTCTGGCTTTCCAAAAAGTGACGGGTGACTCGACGGTTTTCTTTGACTGCGTGGATGCGCTCATCACACGCGAACTTGCCTTTGGAGAAGAAATCATCGTGGATGAAAATCATATCAAAGCTTTGCTCGGCATTGATGATTCAAGAATCTCAATCCAGCGTAATACCAATATCATTAAGAATCTTGTATCCGGGGAAGGATGGCTCTTGACCCGTATCATGGGACCTGGAAAGGTCTTTCTCAGCAGTTTGCCGTCCACCGCTCCTAAATTCATATAATATAAAAAATACCAATATGAGACGATTGCCAATTTATTTCCTCTTGGACATTTTCGAGTCAATGGTTGGAGAACCCATTGAAAAAGTCCAAAAAGGTATGCGTACCATCATCCAGGAACTGTGGGCTGTTCCTTATGCGCTGGAAACAGCATTTATTTTCGCGATTGCCTTTGTGGGCAAAGCCGTAAGTCTGTCACCGCTTACCGAACTTAATAAATTCCGTTCACCTAAGTTCCAAACAGATGGCTGTCCTTGGTGTGGTCCCGAAAGCACTTTGGGAGATGTTGGTGGTGTTGATATATGTCGAATAAAAGGTTGATGATTATGAATATCGTTTTAAATATCCTTGAAAGGTGTGGCATCCATGCCAGTCTTCCACAAGTGGATGACTTCGAGAAATGGTTGGTTGGAAAGCTGTGGGAAAAATATACGGATGAAAAAATGAATAAGATAAAATTTTTTGAAAACAAGATAAAGTCAGTATGTAAATTGCAAGTACCAAACGGAACGGTAGGCAAAGATTACAATGCCCAAATTGAACTTCCTACGGAATTGGTTGAGGATGCTTGGTTTGAAAAAGATATTGAAACTTTGGGGCTTACTCTTGATACTTTTGACCCGGAAGAATCCAAATCCGCTGTTGATGATGAGGCTGTTCCTGACAATACAAAGGTATTGGAAACAAAGAATGAAAGTCTTGAAAAAGACATTCCCGTTGCCCATCCAACCAAGTTGATCTTGAAAATCATGGGTAAGCCTAAGGTAAGTGGTGATCACACCATATCTCTCCGCTACAAACATAAAGGTTGGTTGGAAGGCGAACCTATTTCGGAAATCCCTATTCGAATTGCATTCAATCCTGATCCTCGTACATTATGGAAGACTATCCCAACCAGAGAGGACATCCATTTTTATAAGAAGGACAGTGATTGTGAATATGTCAAAGTTGACAGCAAGGAAGGAACTGACCCTCGCAAAGACATCGTGGTGGCAAGTCAGCGCGGCCGTTCCCACGCACAGGAAGGGAAACCTCGTGACGATCATTTTGTTATTAAACATTGTGATGAATCGGACTGGTACATTATTGCCGTTGCGGACGGAGCGGGTTCTGCAAAGTTTTCAAGAAGAGGTTCGGAAATAGCATGTAACACTGTTGTGGCACATTGTCTTGAACAATTAAGACACAATGAAGAGTTTGAATCCAAGATTCGTGCTTATAATGAGGCGAAAGACGATGCGGTTGCCAAAAGGAACATAGGAAATTCCATTTATACCATTGTGGGCAATGGTGCATTCAAGGCATATAGTGCCATAAAGGAAGAAGCGATGAACAATGGCGGGAGGATAAAAGATTTTGCCACGACCCTTATGTTTGCCATTTGCAAAAAATTTGATTTTGGTTGGTTTGTCGCTTCTTATTGGGTTGGAGATGGAGCCATGTGCTTGTACAACAGAGAAAAGCACACACACAAGATATTGGGCGTTCCGGATGAAGGCGAGTTTTCCGGACAGACTCGATTCTTGACCATGCCTGAGATTTTCAAGGATGCAAAATCCGTCATGGACAGGCTTCGTTTCTCGATTGAGGAAGATTTCACAGCATTGATGCTGATGACGGACGGAGTGTCCGATCCCATGTTTGAAACAGACAACAACTTGCAGTCCATTGAAAAATGGGATGAGTTTTGGGACAAACTCAAAAATGGTTTCGAAGAAGACGAAATCCCGGGAGTGGAATTGACTGATGACAATGAAAAATCCAAGGAACAACTGCTCCGTTGGTTGGATTTTTGGTCACCGGGCAACCATGATGACAGAACAATGGCAATACTTTATTAAATATGGTAAAGACAATAAAACTAACAGCAAACGATGGCACGACCGTTGAATTTGTAGATGAAGTCATTGGCTCAGGTGCAATGAAAGATGTGTATTTCAGTCCCGACAAATCATACGTAGTCGGTTTCTTCCGCACACCGCAGGATGCCAATGCGAAAGACCGTCTCAACAATATTACCGGTATATATCGTGAACGAATTTTCAATCAGGCAGGTGGTGATTATTGGAAAAACCTGTTTTGTTGGCCAACGAAACTGGTGGAATGGAATGGCAAGTTGGGCATTGTATGCCCGGCTTATGCAAAACGTTTCTTTTTCGATGGCGGGCGTTTCAAAGGAAAAGAGAAGGAAGGAAAATGGTTCGCTTCGGCAAAATTACGCAATAAGTTCATTGAAGATGATCAGAAAGGAACCTGGCTGACCCATTTCCACCTGTGCATACAGATAGCGCGCGCCGTAAAGCGTCTGCATGCCGCGGGATTGGCACATTCCGACCTTTCGTATAAGAATGTGTTGGTTGACCCAAAGACGGGAAGAGCTAACATCATTGACTGTGACGGCTTGGTTGTGCCCGGAAAATATCCTCCCGATGTGGCGGGTACGCCGGATTTCATCGCACCCGAAGTTTTGGAAACGCGCGGTTTGAAAATTGGGGACCCCAACAAGAAACTTCCTTGCATCCAGACGGACCGTCATGCCCTGTCTGTGTTGATATACATGTATCTTCTATATCGCCATCCGCTGAGAGGCGGCAAGGTACACGACTTGGACGCGGCTAAGGACGAAGAATTGTCCATGGGGTCAAAGGCTTTGTTCATTGAACACCCGACAGACAAAAGCAACAGACCCAAGGTTAAACAACTTTCACCCAGTGAACTGCCGCAAGGCGACGTGACAAAATTACCCTATACTATTTGCGGTCCATATCTTAAGGAACTTTTCAACAAAGCGTTCATTGACGGTCTGCATAACCCCGCGTTGCGTCCAACTGCAGACGATTGGTTGACAGCGCTTGTCAAGACGACAGACCTTATGCAACCTTGCCAAAATCCTCAATGCAAGGAGCATTGGTTTGTTTTTGACAATACGACAAAACCGAAATGTCCATTTTGTGGAACGGAATATCATGGTCAGTTGCCAGTGTTGAATCTGTATTATTCTCCGAAACAAGGCGTGTTTAAGCCGGAGAACTACAGATTAATGGTGTACAACAAACAGACCATGTATCTGTGGCATGTCAACAGATTTGTCTTCCCCAACGAGAAACTTACCGAAGATCAAAAGAAACCGGTTGCCGATTTCCATTTCTTCAAAGGCAAATGGATTCTCATCAACAGACGACTTCCGGAACTTTGGGACAAGGACAAAGATCAGAAAATCGAGATTGGTCAGTATGTGGAACTGACGGAAGGCAAAAAAATATTGTTGGGCAAGAAGGAAGGAGACAGATTGATTATTGTGCAGCTTGTCAATAACTGACAACCCGTGCATGAAAAGGTGTTAATGCAATAATTGCGCATAAGTGCCACGTCAGTTTGTGGACGGGCCAAGACATTCAACCATATTTTCCGGATAAGTAATCAAGAGACAAGTTATGTAAAATCGTTTTCAAGGAACTTAACAGAATGATTTATATTATCAGACACAATCAACAGTATGGTCCATACGATGAACCGACCCTTGTTTCGTATGTGAACAACGGGCAAATCCTTTTATGCGATACGGCGAAAGACGCTTCTTCGTTGCAAGTGAGTACTGTAAAGGCGTTGTTAAAAAAGAAGGGATATAATACGAAAGTCGCTCATGCCGGCAAAATGACTTATCAACTCAAAAACATCGGTTCAGAGTTGATTATTCCAAAATCCTTTTTTATCAACAAACAATGGTTGTCCGACAAGCGGTTTCTGTTGTTGGGAATCATCGGCTTGTACCCTTTGCTTCTGCGCTTTCTGCCCTTGTCTTACATACCTTTTGTGTTGCATTATTTGATTGCCCTGTATTTTTCTTTTGTTTGGGGGGTCTTTTTTTATTATTTTTTCAAGACGCCGCAGGTTTCGCCCAAAATAACCGTCATGTGTTTCTTTCTTACTCAAGCAATGGTATTCCTAAGTTGGGATGTATTAAATATCCCGGCGATAAATCCCATGTATCAATTGTTGGATTCCTCGTTTCCGTTCAATGTCTTGGGCTATACGTTCGGGGTTGGCTTGATGGAAGAATTGGCGAAGTTGTGCCCCTTGCTGTTCATTTGCTACAAAGCCAAAGAACCATTGATTCCCCAAACGCTTGTGTTCTATGGTTTGATGTCAGGAATAGCCTTTGGCGTATTCGAGGGTGTGCAATATCAATTGGACACCAATGTAGAATTTGAATACTCAACGGCCTATTTCATGAACATTGCTCGAATGACAAGCCTGCCGTTTCTTCATGCCGTATGGTGTGGCATCGCCGGGTATTTTATTTCTTTTGCTCATTTGTACCCGAAGTACAGAAGATCATTGTATTTTTTGGCGCTGGTTGTTCCAATGGTTCTGCATGGGGTTTACGATTCTTTCTGTGGCACAATCTTGGGTATCTTTATTTCTATGCCCGTCATGGTTCTTGGCATCATTTTGCTTATGACCTACCTGAAGCAGGGAGTGAACTATCAGTCAAAACTCAGGAACTGAATGGGAAAGTGTAAATATTGCGGATTGGATGCGGTTTTTTTTCATTCCCATCATGATGAATGTGAAGGAAAATATCGGCAAGGACTGGTGGAAATATCCCGAATTTGTACAGGATGTTTTGCGACCAAGGAAGATTTTTTTCATTGCGATGGAGAAATAAAAAGAATTGTCCATGAGTCTCGCATAGACAATGGTTCTCTTGAAAATACATACCTGACCCTCTTTGACAATGCCGTGGATCAATATTTGGAGGATGGTGTCATTGACGGCGCGGAAGAAAGGACCTTGGCCAGGTTTATCCAATTTTCCGGTATGCCGCAGACAATACTTAATTCCAACAAGTCTTTGGAGAAAATGTTGCAGTCAAAGGTTATCCAGGATATTTTGGCGGGCAATGTTCCCGCTCCAAGAATACAGATATCAGGGGATTTTCCATTCTTGTTGGGAAAGGGCGAACATTTGGTATGGTTGTTCAGAAACGTCACTCTGCACCGACAAAAAGTGAAAAAGGAGTATGCCGGCAGAAGCCACGGCATGAGTTTCCGCATCATGAAAGGGGTATATTACCGAATAGGTGGCTTCAAGGGCAATCCCATAGAAACAACGGTAATGCAAAGAATAGGGAATGGCAGTGCTTGTTTCACTGACAGGAATATATATTTTGCAGGTTCGGAAAAGAGTTTGAAAATTCCTTACAACAAGATTATCAGTGTGAATTCATATTCGAATTGTATAGGCGTGCAGAAGGATGGCACCAATGACAAACCCATTTTCTTGGAAGATATCAGCGGTTGGTTTGAATACAACGTCATTGTGAATTAAAAAACAGTATAAGTCATGACAAAATCAGAAAAGTCAGCGATAAGAAGAATTTTGTTCGATTTAATCCAAGCCGATTTAATCATTGACAAGGGAGAAATGGAGCATTACTCTGTTCTTTGCGAAAAGTATGACATTGACAGGGAGGATGAAATCACTGCCTCACAAATTACTTTCGCCGAGGCTGTGAATGTATTGTCTTTGTCTGATGATGTGTTAAAGGATTCATTATTGGAAGATTTTACCCACATGACCGTAAGCGATGGTTTTTGTGCGCAGTCAGAAGCCTTGTTGATGCTTGCCTTGAACAGCAAGTTGAAAGCGGAGGATGATGAAATACAAATCATTTCAATCCCTAAACCTCTTTTTAACGTGGAGTCCGCATCTGTTCTTTACATAGAATCTCGTTATGAACAATCCATCAACAAGGTAATCAACGATAATTACAGGACCATTTTCAAGGAATGTCAAATTGCCGGATTCAATTTCATATATATACCGGGAGTAATAGAACATTATAGACAGTCTGATAAAGAACTGATAACTCAGATAATTCGTTTTTTGGCGCCCAAATTTTCGGATGAAGGTATAGATGCAATCATTGATGGCTTGTTTTCCATGACCACAAGCAGTTTCTGCAAGGATATTCTATGCAACAAACTTGGAATTACGGTATTGAGAGATACACCTCCCTCGTTGCTTGTGAAGATTGGTCAAAGTTTCGTGGGCGAAATGGTTTATTCCAATTATTTGAAGATAGAAGTTGGCGATGATTTCATCGCAACGCTACAGAAAAAAATTGATGAATTCATGATGTTGCTGAGTTCAGACGGCATTTTTGTCCGCACAGCGGAAGAAAAGTACAATCAGTTCTTATATCATGGTTTCTACAAGCAACTGCTTGACATATTCCTGAAAAGAAGCAATATCAGGAGCAGATTGTACATTCAGCCATATACGGTGGAAATCCTATTCCCCGATGTCGATGAGAAATTAACCAAACTGCATAGGCGAGAGAAAGCCTTGTATATTCTGCTGTTGATTATGTCAAGTCAGGGTGGTATTAATTTCAGCCAACCTAAAACGGCACGACAATTGCCGAATTACGACAGATACATGTTGCGGGTGCAAAAAAAATACCAACTTATCTATGAATTTTTAGGTGGGGAAAATGCACCAGACCTTCGGATGGCTGAGATAAGAAGACCGATAATCAGTTGTCTGAAAAAGAGTCTGTCCAGTTTGGATGGCATGTTGTATAATTTCAATGATTATACGATTGCAAAGGATGAATACGGTACATGGAAAATAGCCTTGGAGCCCGAGGCGCAGTATTTGTTTTGCGCCAACGAAGGTTATGTTCAACTTTCTAAAACAGAATTGTTTGAAAAGGTTGTTAAAGCGTGATAACATCATTGCAAGGTTGCAATTTGAAAACCAATATGTACACAAGAAAAGGGAAGAATTTGTTTGGTATCGTTCTCGCAATTTTTTTTGCGATGACAATTATTGGTGTTATTTATGTCGCACCGACATCCATAAATGACTTGCAGATTGTAGTGCGCATCTTTTTTGTCGTAGCGATAATTGCGGCATTTGCGATAATTAGAAAAAAAGTTAAATCATATACGAAAAAATAATACTAATTTAAATTTAAAATGAAACAAAATCATTTTTATTCAGGCTTGACCGATGCACAGGTGCTCGAAAGTCGTCAAAAGTATGGCGCAAATGTCCTTACTCCTGCCGAAGAAGAGACAATGTGGGAGAAAATCAAGAGTTGCATGCATTTTTGGTTGCTCAAGGTCGATTTGGCGATTTTTGTCATAGCGGCATTGGCGGCTATCGTTCTTCCACTTGCGGGTATCTATGACCATTCCGGGCTGTGGATTGCCCCGTTGTTGTCTTTTATTCTTTTCTTCCTCACTTACCTGGTGGCTTATCTTGGTGGTGAGTGGAATGAGGAGGAAAGAAAATTCGACATTGACTCACTTTTCACCATCCTTTTGTTTTCGCTGTTGCTTTCCGGTGCAATCGCTTTTTACAATGGAGTTTATGGAGGTGTTGAAGGCTGGGCTCCATATTTGGAGTTGATAGCT
>DCGD01000122.1:13288-19311 GCA_002315195.1 Prevotellaceae bacterium UBA1787
GCGGTCCTTTTGGCGACTACGGTAGCGCATATCCTTGAAGCCCAAAATGAGAAGACGTTCAAAAGTCTCAATGAAGTGAACGATGACACTTTGGTCAAGGTAGTACGTAACAACAACGTATGTCAGGTACAGAGAAAAGACATTGTGGTCGGTGATGTCATCTTACTTGAAGCCGGCGAGGAGGTGCCCGCCGACGCGGAACTTCTCAAGTGCATGAACCTTATGATGAATGAGTCTTCTTTGACCGGCGAGCCTCAATGCGCCAAGACAACCAATCCTGAAGATTTCGACAAAGATGCCACATATCCTTCCAATCACATCATGAAGGGTTGTACCGTCATGGAAGGCGATTGTGTGGCGAAGGTGTTCGCAGTAGGGGATGCCACGGCTTGCGGTAAGGTGTTCGAAGCCGCCCAGGTTCAGGACGGAGAGGCAACGCCACTCAGTGAGAAACTTGATGAATTGGCAAGGCTTATTACAAAGGCAAGTTATGGTTTGGCCATTCTTATTGTTCTTGGGCGTCTTGTCCGTCATGCTTTTTTGTTGGACAATCCAAACTATGTCTCCTTGGTGGGATATTTCATAGTTTCTCTCAATTTATCCTTTGGCGTGTCCTATGCCCTTTCCAAGAAAAAGAATGAGGACAACGAGGAAAGCATCGAACTTTGGCAGGTGCTTTCGTTCATGATACTTCCCATTGTTGGCATCATACTGTATTTTGCCATCGGGACTACGGGCGCGACGAATTGGCCGCAGTTTATCCAATATGCTTTGGATTCTTTAATGATTGCGGTCACCCTCATTGTCGTTGCTGTTCCTGAAGGTCTACCAATGGCGGTGACGTTGAGTTTGGCTTTCAGCATGAAGCGTTTGATGAAGCAGAATACGCTTCCAAGAACCATGCATGCTTGTGAAACCATGGGGGCTGTTTCCGTTATCTGTTCTGACAAGACGGGTACCTTGACTCAGAATCAAATGAAGGTGGTGGATACGGCTTTTGTTGGTTTGGAAAACCAAAAGTTGGGTAAGAATAGGACGGGTGAATTGCTTAAGGAATGTATTGCCATCAATACAACGGCTAATCTTGACATGACCGACGCAAACAAGATCAAGGCGATTGGTAATCCAACGGAAGGCGCCCTTCTTCTTTGGCTCAACGCCAATGGTGTGAATTACCTTGACATTCGCGACTCATTAACCGTGATTGACAGAATTCAATTCACCACGGAACTGAAATACATGGCTACGATTGTTACATCCTCTGTTACGGGAAAGCGCATCGTGTATGTCAAGGGTGCCCCGGACATATTGGTGAATATGTGCAAGACAACACCGGAAGAGGTTGATTTCTTCAACAAAAAACTTGCGGAATACCAAAGCCATGCAAATAGAACGCTCGCATTCGCTTACAAGGAATTGAAAAATGACGAAGATGTATTTTTGGACGGAAGACTTAAGGTTAAGGATCTTTGCATGATGGGCATTGTAGGCATTGAGGATCCCGTGCGCACGGATGTTCCGGCAGCCATTGAAGATTGTCTTAACGCCGGCATTCGCGTCATGATTGTCACCGGCGATGCTCCAGGAACCGCAAAGGAAATAGGTCGCCAGCTTGGTCTTTGGAAAGAGGAAGATACGGAAGAAAACATTCTTATTGGCACGGAGCTTGCGGCTATGTCAGACGATGAACTGAAGAAACGCCTGCCGAAAGTGAAGATTATTTCGCGCGCTCGTCCCAACGACAAGGAACGCACCGTTCGTACCCTCAAGGAACTGGATTATGTCGTTGCCGTCACGGGTGATGGAACGAACGATGCGCCAGCACTCAATGCCGCCAATGTGGGACTTTCCATGGGGGATGGAACGGCAGTAGCCAAGGAAGCCAGCGACATGACTATCATTGACAACTCGTTTAGTACGATTGCCAATGCAGTCATGTGGGGTCGTTCTCTCTATAAGAACATCAAACGATTCATTTTGTTCCAAATGACGGTAAACGTGGCAGCCTGTCTCATTGTCTTGATTGGTGCATTTATTGGTGAGGAATCTCCGCTGACCGTAACACAGATGCTTTGGGTCAATCTCATCATGGATACTTTCGCGGCTTTGGCATTGGCTTCTCTGCCACCTACAAAGACTGTCATGCAGGAAATGCCTCGCTCCGTGAATGAACATATTCTTAAGGGTATGGTTTCGGGCATACTTGGCGTCGGTGGAATCTTTACGGCAATACTTCTTGGCATTTGCATCTATTTCCAACATACGGAAGTGGTCTCTCTCATGGATGTGCTTAATGGTAAGGTTGCATGGGGCGCAGACAATGGACTTTCTCCATACGAATTGAGTTTGTTCTTTACGATTTTCGTGATGTTGCAGTTTTGGAATCTTTTTAACGCAAAGGCTTTCATGACCAATGACTCTGCTTTCAAGGGAATTTCCTGGAAGGATACCAAGTGGTTCATATTGATAGCAATCATTATTTTTGTCGGTCAGGTTTTGATGACGGAGATGCCGGGTTTGCAGGAAATGTTCAACATTGCGAAAGGTGGCGTAAATCTACTTGACTGGGTTGTCATTACGGTTGCGACATCATTGGTTCTTGTGGTGGGTGAAATCATTCGTGTGGTAAAGAAATAGTTTTATAAGCAAAGAAACAGGCAGGGGGGTGAGTGTCCACCAAGAAGGACATTCACCCCCCCGTTTTAGTGTTCGCCAAATTTTCCCGTACAGTGCGCTTGTGGTAGGATATGTGCGTCTTTGCTCTCAATGCTTACGACAAGTCCTCGTATGCGGGTATTTCCTTGAGAAACTGAATGGTATTATTTTCGTAGTCAATGTGGCATGAAAAATGGGTGTTTCCGTTGCTGATGATGAGCCAGGGCACGTGGAATGCGTGGTTGTACGCTTCAATCTGCTGAAAAACGGTCGGAGTAATCTTGACGGTTGGCGCCTTGTATTCCATGAGCATGAGGGGAGTGGCGTTTTTGCTGTACAAGACGCTGTCCGCGCGTCTCTGCATTCCATTGAGCGAGAGTGATACTTCGTTTGCCATCAGCGCCGCCGGATAGTGCTTCTCAACTATAAGGTAGTGGATGAAATGCTGGCGTACCCATTCTTCCGGCGTCAGTGACACAAAGCGTTTTCTCAATGTGTCGAAAACAAAGCGTTTGCCTGCTTGTTCCTTAATATTTATATCAAATGACGGTAAGTTTATCTGAAACATTTGTTAATTTTGCACTAAGTCATTCTATTTGGTAAGGATGCAAATGTAGCAAAAAAAATGAAGACAAAAGAGGAAATTACCGAAAATTGGTTGAAACGCTATACTCAGATGGAGTTGGAAGACTTCAGCCCATACATATTGCTGACGAATTTCAACAATTATGTGGACATGTTCTGCGAGCAATGCAGGGTAGCCATTCCCGGCTACAATTCAAGTATGCGTGTGGTAAATGGTGGAGGGATTACCATGATAAATTTTGGAATGGGAAGTCCCAATGCCGCCCTCGTAATGGACCTTTTAAGCAGTGTCAGACCTAAGGCTTGTCTTTTTCTTGGAAAATGTGGAAGCATCCGCAAGGCGCAGCTTGGTGATTTCCTACTACCGTTGGCTGCAATTAGGGGAGAGGGAACGAGCAATGATTATTTCCCTCCTGAAGTTCCGTCTTTGCCTGCATTTGTTCTGCAGCATGCCGTGTCCACGACTTTGCGGGCGGAACACTTGGATTTTTGGACGGGCAGTGTTTATACGACCAACCGGCGCGTGTGGGAACATGACGAGCAGTTCAAGCAATATCTGCTGAAGACAAGGGCGGATGCGGTTGAAATGGAGTGTGCGACGCTGTTTAGCGTAGGATCGTATAATCGCATTCCAATTGGCGCCTTGCTAATGGTTTCTGACATTCCCATGGTTGAAGAGGGTATCAAAACCATCAAAAGTGACAAGTATGTAAATTTGAACTATGCCCGCACGCATGTGAGAATGGGCATCAAGTCTTTGCATGAAATCATTCAGGGAAAATCCATCAAACATTTAAAATTTGAGAAATAAGACAATGGCAGCAGCAAAGAATACAGAAACTTACGAAAGCATCATGCGCGATATTGCCGCTTGTCGTTTCAAACCCGTCTATTTGTTGATGGGCGAGGAAAACTACTTTATTGACAAGATTGTTCAGGCAGTCGAGGCGCATGCATTGAGCGAAGACGAAAAGGCGTTTAACTTGGAAGTGTTCTATGGAATCGACGCTGACATGGGGGAGGTTGTCAATAGTGCCAAGCGTTATCCTTTGGGGGCGGAACGCAGCGTGGTTGAACTGCGCGAGGCGCAGCACATGAAGAATATGGACGACTTGGTGCAGTATCTTCAAAATTGTCAGCCTTCAACCATCTTGGTAATTACTTATAAACAAGGTAAAGCGGACAGACGGAAAAAATGGGTGAGTCTGATTGCCTCACAAGGTGTTGTTTTCGAATCCGCGAAATTAAAGGAGGAAAAATTGCCTTCCATGGTTGTGTCGTACGCCAAGGACAACAATCATGCGATAGATATGAAAAGTGCCATGCTGATTGCTGAACATATCGGTAGCGACCTGAGTCGTCTTTTTGGGGCGTTGGATAAATTGTTCATCGCGCTACCCAAGAATGCGGCCATCAATGCGGAGATGGTAGAGAAATACATAGGGATTAGTAAGGATTTTAATTATTTTGAACTGCAGAATGCATTGGTGGAAAAAGATGTTTTCAAAGTGAATCAAATAATAAATTATTTTGAAAAAAATCCCAAAGCCAATCCTATCCAAATGATAACGCCTCTACTGTTCCGTTATTATTCTGTACTGATGTCAGCCTACTATGTTCCGGGCGTCAAGTCACCGGATAATATGGCGGCATATTTGGGAATGCAGAGGTGGCAGGTTGAACGAAATGTCTATCCTGCGATGAAAAGATATACGGCTGGAAAAGTGTTGCAAATTTTGGGTAAGATAAGAGAAACCGATGCCCGTTCAAAAGGTGGATATGGTTCAGGGACTGGATCGAAAGACCTATTGAAGGAGTTGCTGTTCTTTATTTTGCATTAAGATTTCCTTGTTTTGTTTTAACGGCCTCTTTTTTCAAACACGAAAAAAGAGGCCGTTTTGCTTTATTTATAGGATTTTACAATGAGAAAAAGGCTTTAGAAAAACGTTCAGAATGTTGTCGCTTGCATTTGTACACAATGACTTGAAAATTCCAAAGCCTCACATAAAATCAGTTTAAAAATTTATATTTTAAAACATAAACAATACAATATTAAATTAATTTACAAATTAAGAATATTAATAAATCATATTTCAAAATATAAAACCATGTTTTAATCCAAATATCGAAATGTAAATCCATAAATCCCATGTATCAATATCGAAATCCAAATTCACAATGATATATGAGTTCATGTTAAATGTTAAATCGTCGATAATACAATATAACTCATTAAAAACCAATTATATATAATTGTTTATAGAGGATATTATTTAATAAAAACATAATAGTATAATTGATCTTGCATTTTGTCGGCTAAGAATAGAGAGATAAGTTCGCAATAAGTACTATTAGAATTATGTGGATAACGAATTTTATTAAACATGATATTACATATAATTACATTACTTAACAGAAGATTTCAGTTTCTAAAACCTTACATTTGCAAGTATTTACGTTTATATATATGAATACGATATAGAAAATTAAATTTCAACTTATTGAAAACTTTTTGAATTTTATGTTTTTATATTGGAACTTTGTTTTAACTTTGCAAAATCATAAAAAATACGCAAAAATGGGTTCTACAACAGATCAAAGCAATGCTGTTTCTACTATGGAGGAACGAATACGTGAAATTATGGAGTCAGAAGGTCTTACGCAATCAGAGTTTTCGCAGAAATTAAAAATATCACCGGGATCTCTTTCCAATATTTTTAATGGTCGTACAAAAGCAACCATTAACCACACTCGTGCAATTCATGAAGCTTTTCCTAGCTTGA
>DCGD01000122.1:19325-27263 GCA_002315195.1 Prevotellaceae bacterium UBA1787
TGCTTCAATTTGGTGAAGGCGAAATGTATAATGCCAACTCTTCCAATGATTCCTTTGACAATGCGCCCAAAGGTGGTATGGGCAACAATCATCCCGGTACTGTAAAAGATGTGAAGAAGGTGGAAGAACCTTTGGATTTATTCAGTTCTGTGAATGTTTCAACTCCCGCTTCTGTTCCCCATGATGCGATATCTCCTCAGGAAACGTCTAATGGCATTATAAAAAATCTTTATAATGTGCGTCAGCGTGAGATTAAGGAAATTCGTATTTTTTACGATGACGGAACTTATGAATCTTTCGTGAAACATTCATGAGGTTCCATAAATGCGGATGGTGTAACGATGTCAGGTTTCATGGTGTTTTTTATCATTGTTCAGCTTTCTACGGTCCGTTTACAGTTGCAGGCATAGGGGGCGGCAAGTGACTTTCTTTGGCTTTGGCTTTGGCATTTCTCATAGAGCATAAGACAATGCCAATGGGGCAAGATGCCACTTATCAGTTTTGACGTTCTTTATTAATGATGTCAAAATGCTAAAGTTGGGTTAATGAAACCTTTCTTTACCATCCTCTTGAAGGAAGCGCAAGGAGGCTTATGCTTGCCTATTTTCCGTTTTGCCATAGCCTGCGTTTGCTGATGATCGTTACCGCAAATATGCTTTTTTCACAGTTTTGTGCTTGATGGCAATATGATAGGATGCGCATTGTTTTTTCAAGCCAGGGCAGGCAAAGGGCTTCTTTGAGGTTGTATTGGAATAGGTCACATTGAATTGACCTTAGAGTGAAACCAAATTCGTGTTCCAATGTTGAAAAATGGAATTGCCTGCTTGCCGAAACGGGCAGGAATGGTAGAAAAGCGGCGGTGTGTAGGTTTATGAATGGTTTGGTGTTGAAACGAACGAAGGTGAAGGATTCTGTTCGTCCTTCACCTTCGTGTTTGTTGGAAATGGGTTTGAAAGTTCAATGACTTATTTTCCCATCATTGTCTTTAGTACTTCAGGTTCGTTGGTTGTG
This sequence comes from Prevotellaceae bacterium UBA1787, assembly GCA_002315195.1. Next base: position 20,337 of record DCGD01000122.1, read on the forward strand.
ATGTAGTCCACCTTTTTATCCAAGAAGAATTTGAGGTTTTCTTTGCCGTCGACTGTCCATACGTTGATTTTCAATCCTAATTGTCGGCAACCTTCAATCCATTCGGGGTGATTTGAAAGGAACACCCATTCATTGTAATCGACGCCGGTGAGGTTGGCTGCTTTGATTTGTGCCGGGCTCAGATCACCGCTCAGGTAGTAAACAGGGGTATTGGTGGGCGTTTTTTCTCTTAGGCGGAGACATGCGGCGTAACTGAACGCAATGTAGTCAACGCGTTTTTCCAATTTATGTTTTTTGACAAGTTCCACGGCTTTGTCAACGCAGATGTTCTGACGCAGAAGGTCTTGGTGTGTCTTGATTTCGATAACCAAACGTGCTTTTCCTTGTTTTGCTACTTTGAGATACTCGTCAAGGGTAGGCATTTTTTCTCCATTTGCGAGTGTAAGGTCTTTAACTTCCGCATAAGTTGCCTTTTCAAGCGTTACCCCCTTGAAAGTTGGATCGTGATTTACCATTAATACGTTGTCGGAAGTTATCCATACATCGATTTCAGACCCCCAGCAGCCAATGCGGTCGGCATTGCGGTAGGCTGCCAAACTGTTTTGGGCGGAACCGTCTGTTTTCCAGTAACCTCTGTGAGCTACTATTTCGGTATCCGCCAATGCTACAATATGAAAGGTCATAATAGCAAATCCCAATAAAAAGAGTTTTTTCATGATATAGAAATATTATTTAATTGAATAATTACGCAAAAGTAACGATAAAGGTTTGATTTTCCAACGTATTGATTGATTATTTTTATGTCTTTATGATTGAATGATGAGCGGGCTGATGGCTTTTCTAAAATCCTCTCATCAGTTTGCGTCGGTTTATTTGGCTTAAAATTTTGTAAATCAGGTCATAGATTGGCTGTGTCAGCGCAAAGAAAGGATAGAGGTATATGCAGTTGTTTTCATCAAATTTTTTGGAAGAATTTGATAGCAAAAGAAAACCAATGACTATTTCCATGAGGAATGAAATGATGATGACAAGTATGCCCAAGTCAAATTGGTTGTTCCAAAAAATCTTGCCCAGTAAAATGCCGCTTATGATAGTGGTTATGAAAACAAGATGCGCCATGTTCCATTTGAAACATTCAAAATGTCCGTGAAAACTCAGGAAATTCGTTATTCCTGCCTGCATCATCTGTTTTTGGTGCCAACGTTGATTGGTGTTTGGATTGAGTTGTATCATTTTTGCCCGGGGATCGGTGACGATGGCGGTATTATTCTTACGAGCGGTGTTGTCAACAAACAAAATGTCTTCTCCTCCCAACAAATCGAGCATGGTTGAGAATCCCTTGCTGTCTTCAAAATGGCTGCGCCTGATGGCAAGGTTGGTTTCGTCTCCTCCGACTGCCCGACCGTCTTTTGCCGCGCGGAAGAAGCGCAACTGCTGAATCATTCTTTTCAATCTTCTGCGATTGTTCTTGATGCTGTGGTTGTTTTGGTAGTTGCTGTAACCTAATACCATGTCAACATTTGGTCCGAAAGCTTTGGCCATGGCTGAAAGCCATTGTTTGGAGGCGGGTCTGCAGTCGCTTTTTGTCAAGACAATCCATTCTCCTTTTGCAGCCTTGACTCCCAATGTGATCCCTAATTTGGACTTGCTGATGTATTTGGCGGAAAAGGGAATGAAAGTGTGTTTGATGCTTTTATGCAAGTTCTTGATGCGTTTAATAGCATCAGGTGTATCATCCGTCGAGGCTTCATCTACTATGATTATTTCAAAATTAGGATAATCCTGCTGTATGATGTCGTTGATGTTTTGCTCAAGATATCGTGCTTGATTGTTTGTGGTGACAATTACGGAAATCAATGGTTTCTCCACATTGTCACTTGTCTTTTTATGCTTGTTCGTATCGGGAAATGCAAAGATTCTCAGGCGTGTAAGAATATGAATGATGAGGGATGACGCAAAGATTGTTCCGAGAACGAGTGCTGTGGTATCATTTAAGAGGTTTGTCATTGTCTTGGTGTGGGGTTAATTGTGGGATATGTATGTTCTGCGTCTGAATTCTGCGCATGTTATGGCGGTTGCGATAGAGACGTTTAAACTTTCAACTTTTTCTTTATTGGGTGGGAAACTGGGGATGTAAAGTTTGTGACTGATGAATTTCTCAAGTTTTGGACTGATCCCCCTTCCTTCGTTTCCCATTACGACTATTCCGAATGAAGACAATTCCTGGCGGTATATGTCTTTTCCGTCAAGAAAGGTTCCGTAAATGGGAACGTCATTGTCATGGGTGGACAGAAAGGCCGCTAAATCGGTATAATGGATGTTTACGCGGGCAAGTGCCCCCATACCGGCTTGTACTGTTTTGGGACTGAAGGCGTCGGCTGTGTTCAAAGAGCAAATGATGTATTCTATGCCGAACCAATCCGCCAGTCTGATGATGGTTCCAAGGTTTCCTGGATCTTGTATCTCATCGAGTGCCAGGACGAGGTTTTTTTGGGCGGTTGAAGGAGTCAACGCTTTTGTTTTTGGCTTTTCGAAAACAGCCAGTACCTGTTGGGGCGTGGTCAAAAGGCTGATACGTTCAAGTTCACTTGTGGTGACCTTTTCCATTATGTCCGCTTTTATGCACTTGTGACCTGAAAACCATTCCTCCGTCCCTGCAAGGTATCGACAATGAAAGGAAGGTAGCATTTCACCAATGATCTTGGGTCCTTCCGCCACAAAAAGATGAGACTCATCCCTATGTTTTTTCTGATTTAGGGCGTGGATTGTCTTTATGCGATTTTTACTTAGCGCCATTTTTCAATTTGGTTCAATTATATGAATTAGGAATAATTTCTTCCATGGTGACCATTCTGTTCAATGATTTGGTCTTGATTTTGCAACTTGCGAAATTTCATTTGGTTGCGGTGTATGGATTGTTTCCTTTCTGGGTTTTCATTCTACTTAATACTTATCTCAATATCGTTTCTGTCTCAATTGATGGAATTCACCTTTTTTATTTTTCTTCTAAATTTTACGCAAATCTACAAAGTATATTTGAGAAAGGTCTTATCTTTGCGCTAAAATTTGCGTGATTGGAAAATAAAAAATGTTCTCCATGGCTGTTGTGCGGCTTTTACCTGGCTGCAATGGCATTGTTAACTTGTTGTTCTTCACAGAAATTCATACCTGAAGGACAGCGGGTGCTTTCTTCCGTTCATCTGAAATCAGAATCCAAGGACATAGATTTATCTCAGTACCGCGGTTATGTCAAACAGGAACCGAATGCCCGTTGGTTCAGTTTGCTGAAAGTGCCATTGGGGATTTATTGCCTGTCTGGTCGGGATAGTACGGATGCTCTCAATCGTTTTTTCAGAAAAATTGGTGAAGCGCCGGTTTTGTTCGACAAGGAAAGGATGGTAGGTTCTTCCAATGCCATACGTTTGGCAATGGAGAATAGGGGATATTTGCATGCCGAAGTCAAGCCGCGGGTGGAAGAAACGGGCAAAAGAAAAGTCGGGGTGGATTTCATGTTGAAGCCGGGTAGTCTGTACAGGATCAGAACGCTCGACATGGTGGCGGATGACAGGTGTATAGACTCTATCCTCAGGGCACATGAAAGTGAAAGTCTATTGAAAATCAACATGCCTTGCGACGCCGGCATTTTGGACAGTGAACGCGAACGGATAGTTTCCCTCTTGCATAAAGAAGGCTATTACAAGGTGTTGAAAAATTTCATGTCATTTGAATTGGATTCGGTCAATGGACCTGAAATGATGGACTTGACTTTGTATTTCGAGGGCAAGACCGTGTCGCGCGATACTTCGTCGATATACAATCGTTTTCGCATTCGTGATGTGATTGTTAACTTGAATGATGAAAACAAGCAAGATGGAGAAAAAACGGATACGATGAGTTATAAAGGCTTGAAGTTGTGCTATAAAGGACATCATCAAATTCGTCCTTCGGTGATTTCTGAACAGTTGGTATTGAGGCCGGGTTGTATTTATAATGAAGAACAAGTGCAGACCAGTTATAGGAACCTAAACAATTTGCAAGTGTTGCGCTATTCTGTCATCAGGTTTGAAGAGGTTGACAGTGCCGCCTTGGACATGCAGGTAACGCTTCATACGGGGAAGATCAACAGTCTTTCAGCGGAATTGGAAGGCACCAATACTTCCGGTGATTTGGGAGTGGCTTCTTCCGTGACTTTTTCCAACAAAAACATTTTCAGGGGTTCAGAAGTTTGGACAACAAAACTTAAGGGTGCGTTTGAGGCCATCACCGGGCTTGAAGGCTATAATGACCAAAATTTCTTTGAAATATCGGCCGAAACACATTTGAGTTTTCCTCGTTTCATTTTGCCTTTCGTTCGTCAAGATAATTTCAATAATGGCGGTAGTTCGGAATTGACAGTCCAGTACGATTCTCAAAATCGCCCTGAATTTCATCGGCGTGTCTTGACGGGCGCTTGGAGCTATCGCTGGCTGCCTGCGGATAAGCGCTTTCAGAACAAACTGGATGTATTGAGCATGAATTATGTATTCATGCCGTGGATTTCAGAAACATTCAGAAAGGAATATTTGGAGAATGAGCATAGTCGTTCTTCCATCATCCGTTACAGTTACGAAAATTTGTTCATCGTCAATGCTGCTTATAATGTTATTTTCAATTCTTCAGGAATGGCTTTGACAAGCGGAAACAGTGATCGTAGAAATACTTATCAGATAAAGCTCGGAATTGAGTCGGCCGGAAATGTCCTTTATCTTTTGGCGAATGCGTTTCAGTCCAAAAAGAACTCAACGGGTGCATTTCAGTTGTTTAACGTCGCTTTTGCTCAGTATGTTAAGTTTGATTTGGACTATTCACGCAGTATTGCCATCGATGCAAGAAACTCATTCGCGTTTCATGGAGCATTTGGGCTGGCTGTCCCATACGGCAATGCCACCATCGTGCCGTTTGAAAAAACGTATTTTGCGGGTGGTCCGAATAGCATTCGTGGTTGGTCAGTTCGTCAATTGGGACCGGGAGGCTATGTAGGAAAAGACGGAAAAGTGGATTTCCTGAATCAAACTGGAAATATGAAGCTGTTGTTCAACATGGAATGGCGCACGCATCTGTTTTGGAAAGCAGGAGGAGCGTTTTTTGTGGATGCCGGCAATATTTGGAGCACGCGCAATTATAAGTCGCAACAGGGAGGATTGTTTAAGTTGGACTCGTTCTATAAGCAGATTGCCGTTGCTTACGGCATTGGAATACGTTTTAATTTTGACTATTTCATCTTGCGTTTTGATTGGGGTATGAAAGCCGTCAATCCTATTTATCCTTCAGGCCGTGATCATTATCCCTTGTTTCATCCGGTTTTAAAAAGGGATCTTACATTTCATTTTGCGGTAGGTCTTCCATTTTGATTTTCCAAACGCCTTTTTGGACAATGAGGGGAATCCTAATGGTTTGCTCCGGAACGAGTTGCCCCACTTTACCGATGGTATCCATGACGTATGCGTCCTTGACTTTTAATAAAACAGTTATGGAGGAGTCGTTGTTGATTTGCAGTGCTTCTGTTTGGTTTTTTGAAATTTCTATCGTTGCGGCGCATTCCAATTGGTTGATGGCGGAAATGTCTTCTTTTTTGATATTGGAAACAAACATGTCCAACCATGCTGTGGCGCCTTCCGCGCATAAGTCTCTTGCTTTCTGATATTCGAAATTATAAAATGCTTCTGCAAACGCTATGGCACTTTTTATCGCTTTCTCTTCGTTTGTCTTGTTTTGAGAGCAGGAAAATGGGATGGCCGTCAATAGCAGTAGCGATATTTTAGCGGTAAGACGCATGCCATTTGTAAATTGTTTCATATATTTTCTACTATTTATTGTGTTTGTGAATAATTTCGGTTTTGAGGACAAGATAATACTTATTGCTGCAGCTTGTTTTAATAAATATCATTATATGTTCTTAAAGAATGCCCAAGGTTTAGCCAAGTCTGATTTTCACTTGTCTTGGTGTTGGAAACCAAAGACAGTATAAATCAAAACCAGTAAGGCAAAGGTAGCAAAATTATTTGAGAAAAAAAACATTTTGGGAGATTTTTTTATGGTTGAGCAATTTGAGCCCGATTTCCGTCTGTTCAATTCAACTTTTAGCATTTGACTTTTGTGGCAGCGGCGTTGTCTATGGTTTTTTGAAGGTACATACGTTCGACAAGCGCAGGAGTTCGTGTAATAGTTTATCAAACTATACAAAGATGTATGGCAAAGATATCCTTGGTTTTGATGGCAGTAATAATTTCTGATTTCGGTGGTGGAAATGAATTCGACGGGCGCAACGCCAATTTTTCTTCTTGAATGGATGAAGCGCGGAGAAAGAGTAGCATGGCATGTACGCATCAGATAAAAACAACATTGTCACGATTAATTTACCATGAGTAAAACGAATCAAGAAAAGATATAGGCAAAATTTCGACATGTTTGCTGTAATGGCTGTTTTTTGGCGAGAACCCATTAGTTTGTTTTTTGTATGGTTTTGTAAAGTTCAGTTGTAATTTCATGTTTTTGTATGTTTTTTTAAAAGTCTGTAATTTAACCTCTTATAAAATTGTTGATTTTTTTTTGAAAAAAAGTTGTCTGGAAATTTGGTTCGTATGCGAAACTGGTTGTACTTTTGCACTCGCTTTCGGGAACGAAAAGTTGAACGGAGGCGAAGAAGAAGCGTTCTTTGAAAAGATGACATATTGAAAACAACGAAGAAGTACAAGAGAGCAGCCGCTGCGCTATGTCCGTTGGGCAAAGTCGTTTCGGCTGGGGAAAATGAAACCGTCAATGTCCCGGCCTGTCAGGCTCGGGCTTTGAAATCTCCGAGAGATACGGAATCCTGAAGGAATCAGACAGTTGTCGTCCGGCTTCGGTCGGGCGCAGAGATATCATTACAATGGAGAGTTTGATCCTGGC
>DCGD01000122.1:27361-27558 GCA_002315195.1 Prevotellaceae bacterium UBA1787
GGGTGAGTAACACGTATCCAACCTGGCTTCCACCGGGGAATAGCCTCCCGAAAGGGAAATTAACGCCCCATGGCGATTTCGTGCGGCATCGTGCGGAGTCTAAAGTTTACGGTGGAGGATGGGGATGCGCCCGATTAGGTAGATGGCGGGGTAACGGCCCACCATGCCTTCGATCGGTAGGGGTTCTGAGAGGAAGG
>DCGD01000150.1 GCA_002315195.1 Prevotellaceae bacterium UBA1787
CTCAATGGTTTCCGTGGTCTTTCCGCTGACTTTCAGGCTGCCCATGCCTGCGCCTGCCGCCCACAGTTTGCCTTCATCCACCGTAAAGGCGAGAGAGGAAGGCTCCATTTGGAGGTAACTCTTTTCCTCCGCGCTCTGCACGTTGTAAACGAGTTCCGCATTCTGCAAGTTCTTGTCGAAAGAAAGAATAGCCGCTGAAGCGATGTCCATATACATGAAGTCGAACACATTGACCACGGCGCCTTTCAGGGTCAGGGCGTCGCTGATTTTGTTGTTTGCGCTGTACCGTGCCGCAAGGTAAATCTTGTCACCGTCCAGCTGTACTTGTGAGGGTTTGAAATAGGTGTCGCCACCCTCGGGGAAATACATGGAACTGTTGACGAGTTCCTCGTCCAGTTCGGGTACGATGGTCTTGGAAGCCTTCAGGTTTCCGTCCTTGTCATAAACGAGAATGAAAGCGGAAACCTCCTTGGAGTTGTCAGCCATGCCGTTGATGGTGACCGTCTTTCCATCTTTTGAGCCGACTTCAACGGCATCCGCGAACACGCCGGCAACTACGACGCCGTTGTCATTGGCGGAGATGGCGTTGATGGTAGCGGCGCCCTTGAGAGCCACCGTCCATGCAGGTATGCTTTCCTTGGTGTATTTTACCAAAAAAGCACTTTTGGCAACGGGTTGGATGAGTTCATTGCCAATGGTGATGTCCTGGTCGAATGTTCCCGTGACGTAAACACCATCGGAAACTGCCGCAATGGGAGCAATCTGTTTCCATGCGCCCATTTTCACGTCTGTAGCATGTGCCTGGATTTCTTGTTCCCACGCTTGAACCACTTTGGCTTCATTTGAATAGCCTGCGGAAACGAACAAGGTTGCTACAATTAAAAGTAAAAATTTTTTCATACAGAATTAATTTGTTGTGATATAATAAGTTTCTAAAATACAAAATTATGAACACTTGTGGATTAATGAGCCATGCGAAAGAACAAAAAAACGTAAGATTTGCCGATTTGTCAAAGTTTTGTTTATCTTTGCGGCCATTATGGTTCAATTTGAAAACAATGTTAAGCAGTTTGTGCTGCAAAACCGCCTGTTTCAGTCGGGAAGCCGAATCCTTGTTGCGTTGAGCGGAGGAGCCGATTCCGTGGCGCTGCTTCGCGTGCTGCATGGCTTGGGATATGCGGTCGAGGCCGCGCATTGCAATTTCCATTTGAGGGGTGAAGAATCCATGCGCGACGAAACATTCGTAAGAAAACTGACCGAGCGGTTGGGAGTGCCGTTGCATGTGGAGAATTTTGATACCGCGGATTACGCCCGACGCCAAAAAATCAGCGTTGAAATGGCGGCAAGGGAACTGCGCTATCGTTTTTTTGACCATTTGTGTGATGCGTTGAGCATGGATACCGTCTGTGTGGCGCATCATCGCGACGACAATGCCGAGACCATTCTGCTCAACTTGATACGCGGAACGGGCATCAGGGGCTTGACGGGTATGTCGCCTCGCGCCGGACGCATTGCAAGACCGTTTCTCTGCACCACAAGGGAAGAGATAATCCAGTACCTGAAAGATTTGCACCAGGATTACGTCACGGACAGTACCAATTTGGAAACCGAGTTCAAGCGCAACAAAGTGCGGCTTCAGATACTGCCCTTGATGCGCAGCATGAACCCTTCCTTAACGGAGTCCTTAAACAAAATGGCGGAACACCTCAAGGATGCGGAAACACTGAGTGGACGTGCCGTTGAAGCCATATTGGAGCAACTTTCGCGACACGGTGCCGATGGAACTTGGAGCATGTCCATTGCGGAGTTGAAAGCGCAGGCGGCTCCTAAAACCATTCTTTTCAACTGGCTTGGCCGTCTTGGTTTTTCCTCCGCCCAGACGGAAAACGTGTGGCTCCACATTGACAGTGGCACGGGGGCTGTTTTCAGCGCCGCCAATGCCATGCTGTTGGTGGACCGTGGTTGCTTGAGAGTCAAAAGCCTTGACAATGCCGTGGAGGACTGTCAGGTAGAGGTGAATGTCGGCCAATCCGTAAACTATGCCGGCATGACGCTTACGATGAGCAGGGAAACATTCACGTCGCTTCAACAAATTTCGCGCGAACGGCATGAGGTAACGGTGGATGCAGACAAAATCAAGGGTTCGCTTACCTTGAGAAAAGTGAGAAAGGGCGACCGTTTTCATCCATTCGGCATGAAGGGAAGCAAGTTGCTGAGTGATTTTTTCACTGACTTGAAATTGTCGCGGTTCGAAAGAGAGAACAAGTGTGTTCTTTGTTCCGGGGAAGACATAGTATGGCTCGTAGGGCTCCGTATGGATCAGCGTTTCGCCGTCAATCCAAAGACAACGAAAGAGATACTCACCGTAAGGGCGTTGAAAAAGCAAGCAATGCCATGACTGTTCGGGAGGTTTCAAGTGGATTGCCAATAGAATGAAAACGGATATTGAGAAATTATGGGAACAGGCTATGTCTTGCTTTTCGCAATGGCGCAAAGAGAACTGATACACAGGCATTTTTCGCTTGCATGAAAAAAATAATTGAGCGTGTTCAACCAACATCTGATATGTTTTATTAACTTTGTCACATAAATGATAACCAACATGGAATATAAAACACGTTATTCTCATGGAGAACTTGAAGAACTTCGTCAGTGGTTTGTTGCTCACAAGGACGAACTGCCTCGTTCATTTGAAATGAGTTCATACAATTTCATAAAAGACATGGACATGACGGTGGAAACCATCATCATCATATTGTCCAAGCCGAACAAGTCCGTCGCGTTCAGCGGACATTATCATCAGTTGTATGTGTTGCGTGACAAATTGGCGGAATATCTCAAACATAAATAATAGGATTGGATGGACGATGCGTTTGAGGCGCTGAGGCGGCAGGTGATGGCATGTGGGAAGTGTGTGCTCAAAAACGAACGTCATCATGTGGTGTTTGGTGAAGGCAGTCGCAATGCAAGATTGATGTGCATAGGTGAAGGTCCCGGTTATTACGAGGATTTGCAGGGGCGTCCTTTTGTCGGCGCTTCCGGGCAACTCCTCGACAAAATTCTTGAAGTATGTGGGTTTTCACGGCAAAAAAACGTGTTCATAGCCAATATCGTTAAATGCCGTCCCCCCGGAAACCGAACGCCCTTGCCCGAGGAGCGGGCGGTGTGCCTGCCTTATTTGTTGAAACAGATTGAACTGATCAATCCCGCGGTCATCGTCCTTTTGGGTGCGACGGCTTTGCAGGGGCTCATAGACGCCAGCGCGCGCATTACGCAATTTCGCGGAAAGTGGTTGCAGTGGCAGGGCAGGTGGGTCATGCCCACCTATCATCCTTCGGCATTGCTTCGGACACCGTCATTGAAAAGGGAAGCGTGGGAAGATTTCAAGAAAATCATAGACAAATACCGTGAAGTGGCGGACGCTTCACATTATTCCGCCTATCATTAGTTTTCCAATTTCTTTTTCGTACAGCAATGGCTTGTGTACTTTTTTGATTATGAAAAAAACTCCGAAAAGTGTTCCCTCTCGGAGTTTTTTGTCATTTTGGTTGTCGTCTTAGTCGTTTTCGGGGCGCAATTGACGTACTACGGCTCCCGTGCGCCACATTTCGCTGTTGCGAAGTGCCTCAAGTTCTTTTTCAAGGCCTACGCGGTAGTCGGGCTTTGAATTTGCGTTGATGGATATTTGCGCTTCGTTGCCACATTTAACGGAAGCATAAAGTTTTTCAACCACGGGTTTGCAAGCGTCGTGGAACGGTCCCATCCAGTCGAGGGCGCCGCGCTGCGCCGTTGTGGAGCAGTTGGCGTACATCCAGTCCATGCCCTTGGCCGCAAACAGAGGCATGAGTGATTGGGTGAGTTCCTCTACGGTTTCGTTGAAAGCTTCGGAAGGACTGTGTCCGTTCTCGCGAAGCACCTC
>DCGD01000149.1:0-724 GCA_002315195.1 Prevotellaceae bacterium UBA1787
GAGGTTGTGAAGTGTCCTCCGTCATGCTGTTGTGGTCACACCTGCTTTTTGGAACAAAGCCAATTTGGTCGACAGACCTGCACACCTCCACGACATTGGCGTAAGCGAGTTCCTTGCATCCCGTGGAAAGCATTTGGGAGGCGAAGAATGTGTCCCAGTCAAAAAGGACGTAGCCGCCGAAATCGGGAACGGCTCCGAAGCGCAGGTTCCAGTTCTTGCTGACGGGTGTTACCACTACGTCATCGCCCGGGTCATAGACGGTGTCCCATGCCAGGATACTTTGCATGGAATGATATGCTTCGTACTTGCTGCCGTACCTTTTTTTGTCTTCTTTGTGCATGTTTGCTTTTACCTCCGCCAACAGTGTTTCGGCCGCTTCAAGGGAATAACGCTTTCCCATGGTGATGACTATCGGAGCGGTTGCGGAGCATGTATATGCGTTGCCATCCAATTTGAGGTCATTGGCGCTGATGTGGCCGTCAAGTGCTGTGGACCAGTCTGTGCGGTAAAACATGAATCTTCCGTCTGCTTGATAAAGATACCTTTCAGTACCTCCCGCCACTTGGCTGAGCATGTCCCACGCGGCTTCAGGGCGGATGCGAAGTCTGGTTCCTGTGGAAGCGTCTTCACAAGGGGTAATGACCATCACCAAATTGTCATCTTGGGCTGAGCAGCGAAGTTTCACCGAAACTCCGTGCCAGGAGGCATCGGCTTCCGAATATGT
>DCGD01000149.1:761-923 GCA_002315195.1 Prevotellaceae bacterium UBA1787
CGATGGCGGCATCCCTGCGTTGGTTGCCAACCCTGATGTCATCACAAATGTTTCCTTCCTTGTCCGTCAGAGCCACCTTGACGGCGAAGCCTTCGGGCAGGTAAAGTTGCGTGAAAATGCTCCTGGTGTCCCATGTGTTCCAGCCATTTTTGAACTGTCTCA
>DCGD01000149.1:968-3049 GCA_002315195.1 Prevotellaceae bacterium UBA1787
CTCCGCATCTGGGGAATGTTAGATCTGACTGGGCTAATCTTGACGGGAAAACGCATCGGTGTACCTTCGGTCAGCATGACTTCGAGGGTATTGTTACCGTTCCAAATGAGTGAGGGGGCATCCATTGGTACATAATAATTCCTTTCATAGTTCTTGAGCCGTTCGTTGGCATTGGGATGCAGGAAACCGTTCTCAGGGAAGAAACCTTTGTGGCCTATGCACGTTCCATTGATGGAAGTGACATCGGGAGAATCCACGCCCCCATACTCCACGAGCAATTTGTCATGGTCTTTTAGTGTTTTCCAGGCGGACGGAAGAGTGAACGCTGTGCGATAGCAGACGGTAGCATCGGCATTTCGGATCATCTCGAAAGCATTTTCCTCAATGACGACGGAGGAGGTTTCCTTGGTGCTTCCGTTCGTGGTTATCGCCAAGGCAGCCAAGCAAAGGGTAAGCAGAATTTTCATTTAAGGGGGTAATTGGATTAAAGGGTTATTAGGTTATTAAAGGTTATTGGTTGTGCTTTTTGGGTCAATTTTCATCTTTTCGTTTTTGTCAAGAATTTTTGTTTGAGGGATTTTCGATAATTGGCGAGGCTATCGCCAATTTTGTTTTTTGGAATAATTGCGGTATTGTTTCTTCTTCCAAACAGACAAGTTAGACTGTCGTTCCAGTTTGTCCTGCAAGTTTTTTTGGACGGTGTTGAACAAGTCGAAACTGGTAATCCGTTCTATTTCATCGATATTGACGGTGGCCTCTTCCATGGATTGGTCAGTTGTGTTGTTGTCGTAGATGAACGCTATGCCCTTTTCTTCTCCCTTGTCGAGGCAGAGCAAGGCTTTGAAGAATTGTGTGGGCACGGGAATGCGGCGGTTGGCTTTTCGTTTTGTCTTGTCTGAGAAAATGGGTCCTGAAATGATGTAGATGTTGCAGCCTCCGTAGCGTACCCATTCACGGCAAGTTTCTTCCAAAATGCGCCATGATTCATGGTTGAGGGTGTGGGTTTGTGGGCACATGTTTGAAAGGTAGAACGATTCCGTCATGGCTCTTTTGCTCCATTTGTTGTCGCCTGCGGGGCAGATGTGTCCGCGGTCAAATCCGGAGTTGTAGTAGTCATCCAAACGTGCTCTTTCATTGTCGCTGAGATCCTTGTCTTCAAAGAAACTTTCGCTGCGCTGGTTGTTGCCCGTCAATCGTTCGGGGGTAAGGAGCCAGGCTACATAGTTGGGTTGCAGGGTGGTGGGATTGTACGATACGGAATAACCTTCGCGCGTGAGTATTTGTTCCCCTGGAATGGGTGAGGCCATCAGTGGCTTGAAAGTTTGGAATACGGCGGTTTTTGCGGTTTCTCCCTGTTGGTATTCCGAAAACTGCTGTTTGTTTTTCTGCTTTTTCTTTTGCTTATTTTTGGCATAGTATGAAGTCTTGGTTCGGTTTCGTGCCGCATAGTCGGTCGCTGGTGCAAAACTTGTGGTTTGTTGTTGTGGTTTTTCTGCACCATTGCATACCTTTGCCATTAAGGCGAGTGGAAGGCCACATAATATGAATAAGAATTTAATTTTCATGTGTATGGATTGTAAAGTTTTCTTTTGAAGGTGTGGTTTAAAGTGCTGTAATGGAGTCATTGTTGAACATGTCCAATTCAGTGTCAGGCATGATGGTGAGCGAATCCACCCAGATGGAATCTGTGTCGGCTTCTGCATGCGGCACATAGTTGGCGCAGTTGTAACATTCTCCGGGAACATTTTCCTTTGGGGAGTTGAATCGCTGTTGGTATTTTTTGAATTGAGGATTGCTCAGTACGGATTGAATGAAATAGCCAAAAATAGGGAGTGCGGTACGACTTCCCTGTCCCAATTCACCCGTGCGGAAATGGATGCATCGGTATTCTCCGCCGACCCACGCCCCGGCCACCAGCCCGGGGGTTACGCCCACGTACCATGCATCGGCATGGTTGTTGGATGTGCCTGTTTTCCCTCCAAAGTCGGTGGTCTTTTCGTGAGGGTGGATGTAGCTCCAAAGTGCCATTGATGTCCCTCCGGGTTCGCTCATTCCCGCCTGTAGCATTTTCTGCATTAGGA
>DCGD01000149.1:3068-3264 GCA_002315195.1 Prevotellaceae bacterium UBA1787
ATCGGTAAGGCACGGCTTGAGTGGCTTGTGGCACGGCTTGTTCACCATTGTACAGGATGTTGCCGTTACGGTCGATGATCTTCGAAATGAGAATAGGTTCCCTGACTTTTCCGTTTGCTATGACGGTGGCGTATCCATTGATGAGTTCCATAAGCGTCACGTCGGAAGCACCCAGGCTGAGGGCCGGTTTTGGATT
>DCGD01000051.1:0-2235 GCA_002315195.1 Prevotellaceae bacterium UBA1787
GGCAGTGAGGACTGCATCCAAAAAGAACACACCAAACTGATAGCCAAATCCATACCCAATTCACAACTCATTATTCTTGACGGCGAAAACCACAGTTCCTACATCATGAATTCGCCCATAGCGCCTTCTCTTATCCTCGGATTTCTCGAACTACACTCCGACAGGTTGGTGTCCCATTCAAAAAAGAAACAAAGATAGAAATGGAAATTGTAGGCACATTTTTAGAAAAAGCGTCCCTAAATCGCCACTTTCTGCTTAACTTTGCATTCCTAATCAAGAACGAATGTCAAAGAACAAGTTAGCGAAGTTTGCCGAAATGGCAACTTATCCTCACGTTTTCCAACCTGCAGAGGATGAAAGTTTCCACACACCCTCTCCCATGCGAGGGAAATGGCATGATGCGTTTTTCAAAAACAACCATCCCATCGTGCTTGAACTGGGATGTGGAAAAGGCGAATATGCGGTCGGACTCGCACGCCAATTTCCCGAGAAGAATTTCATTGGCGTGGACATCAAAGGCGCACGCATGTGGACGGGAGCCACGGAGTCTCTCAACGAAGGACTGAACAACGTCGCCTTCGTGCGTACACGCATTGAATTCATCGAACGTTTCTTTGCCCCGGGCGAGGTGTCCGAAATTTGGCTGACATTCAGCGACCCACAGATGAAGATGCCCACAAAACGACTCACCTCCACCTATTTCCTCAACCGATACCGAAAATTCCTCATCAACGGAGGGGCCGTACACGTCAAGACAGACAGCAATTTTTTATTCACATACACCCGACATGTGATTCAAACCAACCATCTGCCCGTTTCCTGCATGACAAAGAACCTCTACGACCCTGAAGCCGAAAAACAACTCCCCGCCGACATTCTCCAACTACTTCAAATCAAGACTTATTACGAGAGACAATGGATAGACAGGGGCATGGACATCAAGTTCGTTTCTTTCTTCCTGCCGCAAGAAGGCGAACTCATCGAGCCTGATGTTGAAATCGAACTTGACAATTATCGCAGCTACGCCCGTAACAAACGCTCATCATTAGAAAAATCCAAATAATATCAACCACCTGACATTTGACACTACATGGCACTCTATCCACAACTCATACGAGAAGCATTGCAAAACGTCCGCTATCCCGGAACAGGAAAAAACATTGTTGAATCACAAATGCTGGACGATGACATCCGCATCAATGGCAATCATGTCTCTTTTTCCCTGATCTTCCCCAAAAACCCAGACCCTTTCATGAAATCGGTGGTAAAAGCCGCCGAAGCGGCCGTCAAGTTTGCCGCGGGCAACGATACTGAAGTGGAAATCACGGCGCTGGCTCCCGAACACATCGCCGCCGCCCCACAAAAACTGCTGCCCAACGTCAAGCACATCATCGCCGTTTCGTCAGGAAAAGGCGGCGTAGGCAAATCGACCGTGGCCGTCAACCTTGCCGTGGCCTTGNNCCTTGGCTAAGGCGGGATACAAGACCGGACTGCTCGACGCCGACATTTTCGGACCCTCCATTCCCACCATGCTGCACATGGAGGATTTCCAACCATACGGAGAAATGGTAGGTGACAAACAGATGATTGTCCCCGCCGAAAACTACGGCGTCAAGATGCTGAGCATCGGCTTCTTCGTAAAACCCGAACAGGCTACGGTGTGGCGCGGACCCATGGCGTCGAACGCGCTCAAGCAACTTATTTCAGAAGCCAACTGGGGCGATTTGGACTTCTTTGTCATCGACACACCTCCCGGAACGAGCGACATCCACCTAACCCTGCTTCAGGAACTGAATGTCACGGGAGCCGTCATCGTCAGCACACCGCAGAAGGTCGCACTGGCGGATGCACGAAAAGGTATCGACATGTATATGAACGACAAAATCAACGTGCCCATCCTCGGCTTGGTTGAAAACATGGCTTGGTTCACGCCCGCGGAACTCCCAAATAACAAATATTTCATCTTCGGCAAAGACGGCGTCAAGCAACTGGCGGAAAATATGCAGGTTCCCTTGTTGGGACAAATTCCTATCGTGCAGGGCATTTGCGAAAGCGGAGACGCGGGAGAACCCATCGCCGCCAACCCTGAAAGCATTGAAGGAGAAGCATTCCGACGCCTGGCGGAAAACATTGCAAGGCGCATCGAAAAGCCTTGAAAAACATTGAACAGCCTAAATTCCCTTTGATTTTCATTCCCGAAGCGTTCCACAACGAATGTTTCGGGATTTGTATTGT
>DCGD01000051.1:2260-3502 GCA_002315195.1 Prevotellaceae bacterium UBA1787
TTTTCAAATATTAACACTATTGGAAACGTTCCTTTGTTCAAACTGATGGCTTACGGGCGAGCCACCGTGAAATTTACTCCAAATAATTGCACGAAATCTACCATGTTTTTTATAGTCAAGTTAGAAAAACAAACGATTTTCTGACTTTTTTCCATAAAAAATGAACAAAATCAACGCAAAAAAAGACTTATCAAATTTTCGGTTTTGTCAATACGCATAAAATTGCTACCTTTACGGACGAATTAAAAAAAAGGTGAATGAACATTGCCATTCTTCAGCTAAACATTGAGCAAGCGGGTTCCATTGACGAAATCTGCAGACACTCCATCGCCAATGCGGACGCAGCCATAAAAAAAGCGGGAAACATGGATTTGTTCATCCTGCCCGAACTCTTTTCGACAGGAGGCTTCCTTCCTCTGTCAAAGTTATCCGAACAGTTTCCCAACAGAACCGAAATGCTGAAACTGGTCAACGGTATCAAGGATATGGCACTGCACTGGATGAAAGCCAAAAGCAAGTCCACGGGAGCAGCCATTTGTGGTAGCATGATTTGCGAAGAAAACGACAAGTTCTTCAACCGCCTCTATTTTGTAGAACCGGATGGACTCATCTCTACCTACGACAAACGACACCTGTTTCGCGGCGCAGGAGAGGAAAAAATTTTTTCCCTCGGAAAAAAACGCATGGTTGTCCGTTTCAGGGGAATGCGTTTTCTTCTTCAGATTTGCTACGACTTGCGTTTTCCCGCATTCAGCCGCTGCAGAAACGACTATGACGCAATCATATACGTGGCCAACTGGCCCGAATGCAGGAAGGAGGCATGGACAACCCTGCTCCGCGCACGCGCCATCGAAAACCAAAGCTTTGTGATGGGCTGCAACTGTGCGGGACACGACGGCGTTTCCAACTATGGTGGAGCATCTTGCGTTTTTGACGCCTGCGGACACGCACTCTCGACCGGCTCCGGCTCCAAGGCGGACATCATCAAGGCATCCATCGACGTAAGTCAGGTGGCGTCTTTCCGAAAGAAATTCCCCGTCCACACCGATGCCGACGCATTCGTCATCATCGACACGGACATTCAGTCTGACCAGGACATTTGCCAATCTAACAAGAAACATACAAACAATACATATTAAAGACTACTTATGAGTCAAAACAAACTTTTATTGGGAGATGAAGCCATTGCCTTAGGTGCATTGCATGCAGGATTGAGCGGCGTTTACGCTTATCCAGGAACTC
>DCGD01000162.1:0-5400 GCA_002315195.1 Prevotellaceae bacterium UBA1787
GTTCGATTCCCGTAGGCGCTACAAAGAAGGTACGCAAGTTCCTTCTTTTTTTGTATTGGGAAAGATAGATTTTTTCGCCGCAATTGCAATTTACTTAAAACAATCTTTTTTCGATGTGATAGGCATGATAACTTGATTTTTTCGTAATTTTGCATTTAATATGGATAATGTGAGTTTAAACATCAATGGAGAAAATTTGACGTTGCTTATTTCAAGTGACGAGATTCAACGCAAGGTGGACGGCATAGCGTCGGTTTTGAAAGAACGTTTGGGCGAAGAGGCACCGCTGTTTCTTCCCGTCTTGAATGGGGCTTTCGTATTTGCCAGTGATTTAGTGCGCGCCTACAAGGGTGTCTGCAACATAGAGTTCGTGCGTTATAAATCCTACTGCGGTGAACGCACCACCGGGAAAATCGAGACGTTATTGGGCGTGCCCGACTGTGTCAAAGGTCGCACCGTGGTTGTGGTGGAAGACATAGTAGATACGGGGATAACCATGGCGCACCTGTTGGAACAGATAAAGCTGCACGAACCCAAGGACATCATCGTAGTGTGCCTGTTTTCAAAGCCTTGCCGCAGAATTATGGATGTAAGGGTGGATTATTACTGCTTTGACATCCCCGACAAGTTTATAGTAGGTTACGGTTTGGATTACGATGGACTTTATCGCAATCTTCCCGCGGTATATTATAGAAAATGAAGATTCAACAAACATAATAACATGATAAACATAGTAATGTTCGGCGCCCCTGGAAGTGGAAAGGGAACGCAGAGTGACAAGATTGTAGCGAAATATGGTTTCGCTCATATTTCCACGGGCGATGTGTTGCGCGGTGAAATCAAGAACCAAACAGAGTTGGGTGCCACGGCGAAGAAATACATTGACAACGGTCAGTTGATACCCGATTCATTGATGATAGATATCCTTGCAAAAGTATTTGACAGCATGTGTCCCTGCAATGGCGTCATCTTTGACGGTTTTCCCCGCACGATAGCCCAGGCCGAGGCGCTCTCAAAATTGTTGGCGGAACGCGGGACGGACATCAGCGCCATGATTGACTTGGAGGTTCCCAATGACATTTTGATGGAACGGCTCATCAACAGAGGCAAGACGTCAGGCCGCGCCGATGACAATGAAGAGACCATCAAAAAGCGCCTCGATGTTTACAACAATCAGACCGCGCCGTTGATTGAATGGTACAAGAAAGAGGGAAAGTATTGTTATGTAAAGGGTTATGGTGACATAGACGACATTTTCAATGACATCTGCGTCATCATAGACAAATTTTGAATTGAAAACAGTGTTGCGGTAGTGTTCCATTATGGCGGAGTCTAACTTTGTTGATTATGTAAAGATATATTGTCGCTCCGGCAAGGGCGGCCGCGGTTCCATGCACCTGCACCGCGCCAAGTATCAGCCGAACGGAGGACCCGATGGCGGAAACGGCGGCAGGGGAGGCAATGTGTATCTGCGGGGCAACCATAATTATTGGACATTGTTGCATCTTCGCTACCAGCGTCATGTCTTTGCGGGGCATGGTGGCAACGGTTCCGACTGCTGTTCGACGGGAATGGACGGCAAGGACGAATACATTGACGTTCCCTGCGGCACGGTGGCATACAATGCGGAAACGGGAGAATACATCTGCGATGTTACCGATGACGGACAGGTAGTCATGCTGTTGAAAGGCGGCCGTGGAGGACTCGGCAATTTTATGTTCCGCACGGCGACCAACCAGGCGCCGCGTTATGCGCAGCCGGGAGAGCCCATGCAGGAAATGATGGTCGTGCTGCAGTTGAAACTGCTGGCGGATGTGGGTTTGGTGGGCTTTCCCAACGCGGGAAAATCCACGCTATTGTCTTCCTTGTCCTCGGCCAGGCCAAAGATTGCCAATTATCCATTCACGACGCTTGAACCAAGCTTGGGCATTGTTTCCTACCGCGAGGGAAAATCGTTCGTCATGGCGGACATTCCGGGTATCATCGAGGGAGCGAGTGAAGGGCGCGGCATAGGACTTCGTTTCCTGCGTCACATAGAACGCAATTCCTTGCTGCTTTTCCTTGTGCCATGCGAAGCGGACAACATACGAAAGGAATACGGAATTCTTCTCAACGAATTGAAGCAGTTCAACCCGGAGATGTTGGAAAAGCATCGTATTCTCGCCGTTACGAAATGTGATTTGATTGACGATGAACTGATGGAGATGCTCAAGGAGGATTTGCCGAAAGATGTCCCCACCGTTTTCATATCGGCACCCACTACGCAGGGACTGAATGAGTTGAAGAACGTAATCTGGAAAGAATTGAACAACGACAGCAACAAACTTCGTTCCATCACCAAATCTGAAAAAATCGTGCATCGCGATTTGGACATCAAACGCATTCAGGAAGATTTCTCGGATTGGGACTCCGATGTCGAGATTGTGGAAGACGACGAAGACATGGATGGCGAAGAAATATTGGAGGTATAGAGAACATCAAGCACCTTAACAATTGAATGTGGCAGGAGGATTGTTGTATGGAATGCCATTGGCGTTTTGTCATTCCTTCATTGTATATCGCGGCGTTTTCGTTCTCTTGTTTCTGCTCAAGTCCAATATTCAAACCATCAAGAACTGCAATCACTTTTCGATTTATTCGAAATGGATTGCGTTCTTGCGTCAGTTTTTGAGTTCAACCTACCGCACACAAATTCTATCATACTTGAAAATGAGTGAACCCATATTGAAATATCATGATTTGTGGTCGGACGTCACCGCATTCAGCACAACCCGACATGGCGGTTTCGGTGAAGGAGCGTATTCCGCTTTCAACATCAATCCGTATTGCGGCGACAATCCGCGGCATACGGTGCAAAACCTTGAACTGTTGTGCAGAAAATTAGAACTGAAGCCGCATGATGTCGTCATGCCTCACCAAACGCATGGAACAAGGATAAAGTTGATAGAAAAAGACTTTTTCTTCAAGTCCGAAGAGGAAAAAGCGCGGGAATTGTATGGTGTGGACGCATTGGTTACGAAAGAAAAGCGCATCTGCATAGGAGTCTCCACCGCCGACTGTGTGCCACTGTTGCTTTATGATGCGGAAAACGAAGTCTCCGCAGCCGTTCATGCGGGATGGCGGGGTACAAAGGAAAGGTTTGCGGGTAAAGTGGTTGCGTTCTTGCGTCATGCGTTGTCAAGTCCTCCCGAAAACATCCGCGTCGCCATTGGCCCTTGCATCGGACGTGAAGCGTTTGAGGTGGACTCGGACGTGTGGGAGGCATTTGGCGAAGCCGGTTTCAACATGAAAGAAATTGGCGAGAAAAGAGGTCGAAAATGGCACATGGATTTGGTGCAAGCCAATGTGTGTCAGCTTGTTCAACAAGGCATCCAAAAAAAGAACATCATTTGTTCGGACATCTGCACGTTTCAGGAAAATAGTGACTTTTTTTCAGCCCGAAGGCTGGGAATTCTTTCAGGGAGAATATTCAATGGTATCATAATAAGATAAAACGACATAGGATGACAATTGGTCAATTGATAATGTGTGGTTGTCTGGTCATTGGTTGCCCGGCGTATGTGTATGCAACCGAAAGCAAGGTACACGACAAAGAAACCCAACTCAAAAGTGATGACATTACCGACAACGAATTTTTAGCAACGGAAAAAGCGAATGTTCAAGTTCAGGATTCTTGCCTGCAGGAAGAAGACGATGCGAAAACCTTTGACTTGTCAAAATTGGCATCATCGGAATGGTGTTATCCCTTGCATGACGGAAAAGTAATAAGTCCTTTTGGAAATAGGCGTCGCCACATGGGCGTAGATATTAAATCTTTTGCCGGAGACACCATTCATGCCGCATTTGCCGGACGTGTCAGATTATCAAAACGTTATTTCGGTTATGGAAACCTTATCATATTGGGTCATTCCAAAGGAATGGAAACCTACTATTCGCATAATGCACGAAACTTTGTGCATGTAGGGGACAGCGTGAAAGCCGGTGAACCCATTGCCATTGTAGGGCGCACCGGAAAGGCATCTACCGAGCATTTGCATTTTGAAATAAGGATCGACGGCAAGGCATATGATCCAACCTATTTTTTCGACATGCAAGCCCGATGCCTGCGCAACGTGGTTGTATCAATTGACAATTATGGAAGGCTGGATACGACCCGCGTCAGTCGCGCCAAGTACTTGTCAGACAGTATTTCTGAAAGGAAATGAATTTTTGTGGCATAGAGATTGGGATTTGACGCAAGCAAAGATGGATTAAAGAATTTAAAACCATAATGTGATGAAAAAGTATGTGTATTTGTTCGTTTTGTTGTGTATTTCCGTGCAGGTTTTTTCAGAGACTCAAGCAGACAGATTGCGCGACAACATGTTGAACAACAGAAAGTATGTAACCGTGATTGCGCATCGTGGAGATTGGAGGGGCGCCCCTGAAAATTCATTGCAAGCCTATCAGAACTGCATAGACATGGGCGTGGACATGGTGGAGATTGACTTGAAGCAGACGAAAGACGGCGTATTGGTGATCATGCACGACAAAACATTGGACAGGACCACCACCGGCAAAGGAAAAGTGAGTGACAAGACATACGCCGAGATACAGGAACTCTACCTCAAGGCGGGCGACGGCGTGAAGACCCGTCACAAGGTTCCCACACTCGAGGAAGTGCTCAACCTATGCAAGGACAAGATTCTCATCAACATAGACCAGGGCTATGAATTCTTCAAGGAAGCCTACAGCCTCATGGAAAAGACGGGGACGACCAACCAGGTCATCATCAAATCCGGCAAACCATACAGTGTTGTGCGCGCCGAAAACGGTGACGTGCTTGACAAGACCATCTACATGCCCATCGTAAGCATAGACAAAGCCGGCGCCGAAAAATTCATTGATGAATGGTTGGAGCATAATCCGGTCGCCATAGAATGTTGCCTGAATGAATACAATACCCAGGCGGAGCGGATGCTCAAGAAACTCCGCGCGACAAACACCCAGATATGGATCAACAGTCTGTGGGCGTCGTTGTGCGCGGGGCATGAGGATGATCGCGCGGTTGAGTTGAACGATCCGGAAGGTTCTTGGGGTTGGATTTTGAATCAAGGTGCCACACTGATACAATGCGAACGTCCCCAAGCACTTATCAAATACCTCAAGCAGAACAAACGCCGAAAACTGAAAAAGTGCAAGCGCAGATAATGAAAGTTGAATGGTTCATTATATGATGGTGTAATTTCCGCTTTTGGGGATATTATGCTAACCAACTGAAAATACTGAATAAAGAATCGGCCAGGCATCGGGAAACGTGTTTTCCCGTTTATAAATAACGCATTTTGTTTTGATTATCAAATGAAATGCGTTATTTTTGCATATGGTTATGCCACTCTATTAAATGGTTATGGGTAAGTC
>DCGD01000162.1:5434-5776 GCA_002315195.1 Prevotellaceae bacterium UBA1787
ATCGGGAAGATTTTTCTTGTCATTGCTTGTGGTTTGTGTGTGGTTTGTGTATCGTGCACTTCGTTGCATGACAGAAATTCATGGTTCGTCGGTTCCGGCATCAACTACAGCATTGTACCCTTGGCGTTGAATGGAAGTTCAAGAGGTGGGTATTTTGATGAGGAAACCCATACGTTTTCTGAGGAAACGCGCCGATATTGGAGTGACAGAATGTATGTCGAGAGTTTGGAGCGCAGGGTGAAAGAAGGGATGGATACGGCAAAGAACCAACGGCTTATACGGGAGATGGACAGCGTCCTGATGCAAAGGCGCAACAAAAGGGTAAGTTGCTGTTAGATGATA
>DCGD01000081.1:0-4453 GCA_002315195.1 Prevotellaceae bacterium UBA1787
ATCTCGCCATCCAACTGGATGTGAAGCACTGAACCTTTCATGACGCTACCCGCCACTGTTCCCTGAGAAGAAGATACGCTATATGAAGCAATTATCACCCCTATTACAACCAATACACCCAATGCCAACAAGACACCAAACATGGCGGCAAAAACATACTTTAAAAACTTTCCCATATTCGCTTGTTTATTCGTTTATCATATAAAATGCAAAAATAGCAAACAATTTTTACTTGGTAATGATAAATCATTTTTATTATCTAAAAGTTCAAGAACTATTCAAGAAATTGGCATTGGTGGATGGTAAACTCCATGTGGCTGTCATCACTGTTCGGCAGGACGCTTACGGGGAATACTTCTTATGTTATGTCAGGAGGTCTTGTATCTTCAAACGCAAAGTGTCTGCTTGAAAATGTACCTACGAAAAGACTAAACGAAGATGGTTGCAGAAAGAAGCACCTACAATCGGGAAAGGCGCAAACCTATACTGCAATTTGTGAACCAGACTATGATGAACTCAACAAACAATCGATAGAGACATGTGTAAGCAAAATAACAAATGTGTCTGTAATTCACAGAATTTCAGTAACTTTGTAGTATACAAACGTCCAAAATCGCGGGACAAACGAAAAAAATCTCAAAAATTCAGTCAAAACACATCACACAGCCTATTATTTTTATGTGTTCAATTTTGGTGAATAATTTGTCAGGGTGTAAACTCTAAACAAAATGATTTTGAAAGTTTATGGTATTTTGACACAAGTACCAAACTTTTCTTTAAAATTTCTTTGCCAAGCTTCTTCATTCACGACAAATAGAAATTCTTTTTCCAATAAATGTTTCTTCCAGCGTTTTGATGTTTGCCCCGTTGGTATTTGTTTCTGTAATTCTTTTTTGAAGAATCCATTAAGGGCATCGTCAAAATTGGTTAGACAAACATAAACAATTTTTGTTTCCAACTTGTTTTCACAGAATCTGTACAAAAAGGTGTCTCGAAATTTGTGTTTTAGATTTTTTGTCAGATGTGCTTTGTTGTGCACGTTGTCGCCTTTCTTTTGCTGATTTCCTTCTTTTTTCATGGTTTGAATTTCTGCGGATTGGAATTCCTTTATTTCAATCCATAACTGAAATTCAGTGAATTCAGCCATCACATCTACGGCTTGCATGGGCGCCCCATGAAAAGTTGGCGAGAGAGAATCCCTTTCATCGAATTTGTACAAAGCCTTGGCATTGGGAAAGTCAAATTCAAACTTTTCTTCTGTTAATGTAAGTTTCATAAGCCGGCCAATCCTGTTTGAATTTCATCGTCAAGAATTCTTGAATATGTACTGTCTATTGCATTTGGTGAAAGTTCATCCAAAACCATAGTTGAAGAGTGGTCAATCTCGCCTTTCTCATTATGGTATAAGACATGGTACATCACTTGGTCGTGTTCCGTGGTCGCCAACTGGAATTCTTTAAGGAGAACATAGTCATGAGTTGATATAAAAATCTGAACTCCCATTTTAGAAAGTTCCAAGAGTATCTTTACTACTGTTTGAGACAGAAAAGGATTGAGGTTCGCCTCCGGCTCGTCCCAAAACAACATTGTTCCATGAGTGATTGACTCGTTTTGGATAAGACGGTATAATAAGCCAAGCTTACGGAAACCTTCTGCAAGCAAAGGAAATTCCAACTCGCCTTTTTTGTTTCTTAAATAGAAAGTTTCATTCTTCTCAATTACACGTCCGGACATGGCTTCGTTGAGTAAACTTAGCAGTTTTTCTCTTTCAGGACTAAGTTTACCCCGTGCAATTGGGATGAAGGCTTTGTCGATTATATCTAAGTAGATTTCTTCGTAAGAGAGTTTCTTTTGGCTAAACAAAGAACGAAATCCCGGGGCATTGGCCAACATATCTTTGACGGGGATAAATATTGCTTCTACGTTATCATCGATAACCCAACCATTTTGCTTTACTTCTGTTCTGTTCAGAGTTGTCAACTTGAGTGTAATTGAACGCTCTTTTGCTTCGTCGCTCTTTTGGCGATAAACGGAAATTGAACCGGAATTTCGACCAACGGCACGATGGACCAGTCGGCCGATGCTGTTCGGAGTAAACACTCCATTGATTTTCCTGTCAAGCGGTGTATCAATTTTTTTATCAATCAAACAACATGCAGCATAGACGGCTTTCATCAAGTGTGTTTTACCTGTTCCGTTCTGACCGAGAATGATATTGATTCGAGGCGAGAACTTCACGTTCAATTCTGTAAATACTGTAAAATTTGAGGCTTTGAAGCGAGTTATCATAATTTTTGCTGTTTCTTTCCAAAATAAGCATCTGCAATCAATGTTGGCGTAAACTTTTTGCTCTGCAAAAGTATGAAAATTGTGGGACACCCGAATGAAATCTTCAAAATTTCAGTCAAAAAACATCACACTGACATTGGAAAGCACATATCTGTCTGTTCGTTGTATACCATGTCCCAAATGGTAAGATTGATCTTGTCGCAATTGACCAAAAATTGTACTTTTTCTATGACTTGAGTATGACGGTAATAAGAACAAGTATGGATTCCTGCTTTCCCACATTTTTCGTATTTCGTTGATTTTTCGATTTCCATGTACAGAAGCATTGTCCAAGACCACTACTGTCTTCTTCTTGATGCCGAAAGACATGGAAACCAAAATTTCCAACACTTTGTCCGAATTAATGAACTCCTGTGTCGCAAAACCCGTGAACTCACTCCTTCTGCTTATCATGCAAAAGATGTTGAATCCCGCTGATCTCCCTGACGGTAAATAGACATCTTCATCCTTGGTAACACTTAAGCCATGAAAATACGATTGCCAATGTAACACCAAGGATATTTGCGATTTCCTTGTTGTGTTTCAATCTGCTCTCCATTCCTGAGAAAAGCCCATTCTATCCCTGTGCCAATCAGAAAAGGCTTTCATGGTATGTTCCCTAACCAAATTGAAATCAAGATCTACACCATAGATTCTATCATCATTCGTGACAGAAGACAAGACATACATTCCGTGCCATCCATTCTTTTTGAATTCGGATTTCATGTTTCCATTTGCCATATTTTTATATTTGGGCGTGCTAAACATCGTACCATCCAAAACAAATCCTATGCTCCAAAATTTACTTAACATTGCTTCTTTTGAAGGTACTATGTCCCTTGATACCCTATCCCTGATACTTGTTTTGCATTGAACGCAACCAAAACAAATAGGTTTTTGCACGACTTGTTCGGTATTGTCATCAATCACCCCGATATCCGCAATGACATAGACGTCAAAGACACTACCTTTGACCTGCTTTTCCAACCAGGCGACATCCGTAGGTTGGTTAGCCAGTGCGTTTGCTTTAAGCAGTATGTTCAAATCCTTCTGAAGAATGAACTTGATATTGGTACCGCTTACAGACTGCGTTCCTAATTCCTTTATCATTTCTTCGAAAGCGTGACCGGATGACGCTCTCCAACTTTGCTCCGCCTGAATAGCATTTGCAACAACTTCGGGATCACTTATACCTGATTTCCTATAAAGATGTGCCTTGTATATGCAACTCCAAAGCAGAGGTACTTGATTGGGATATACTTTTCTCCCTTCTATCATGGCGTTCTTGATAGCTTGAAGTTGTGAAACACTTTCTATTTCTTCAACTTTTGAATCAGAAAGCGTATGCGTTCTCGAACGGCGAATGGCAGCCGCCTTCAATTCAGCATATTTTGATTGATAGAAGTCATTGTATTTCTTCCGACAATATTCATAGATTTTATCTTTCATATTTCTCCAAAAAAATTACAGATAATGGTTTAAAATTTCCGACACTTTCAATCCCCATGCATAAGCCAACAGAGGTGGGACGGCATCACCTATTTGTTCATACTTATCCTGAACGGTTCTATTATCGTGACCTACCATGTAAGGACCACCACAAAAATCGTAGGAATCAGGAAACGATTGAAGCCTGGCACACTCACGGACGGTTAAGGCCCTGTTGCTTGAAGGATGCACATTTTCATCCAAGCAATGGCTTGTAAGGGTCAATGATGGTTTGTCCAATTCCAATCTAATATTTCGTTTAGAAAATATTTTTTTAGGTAAAGTTCCATCTTTCTGAAGTTCCGTAATTTCGTCAGGTGTAAATCTCTCAAATAAACCTTTCACACCTTCTCCCGGTCTAATCAATGCAAAGCGTTTGATTGTACATTGCTTATGCCTCATGGGAACTTGATAAGTCAAGGTGTCTGAAGCGAACTGCTTACGATTCCAAAAATCCAAATTCTTCATAAGCGCTGCATATTCGGAATCTTCGTCAACATAATGTTCTTTTGGTGTGTCTGAATTGGCTACAACATCCGGCAAGCCGGCAAAGGCTTCACGAACTGTAACAGGCGTTTCACAAGATGGGGCGGGTCCCGATAACTTCCACAAGTTGTACCTTGTAGCAAGGATAAAG
>DCGD01000081.1:4500-7345 GCA_002315195.1 Prevotellaceae bacterium UBA1787
TTTGAGGAACACCATAATTGGTAGCCAAAAGTTTGGTTTCAATGAAATTGGAATAACCCGCTTCTATCAATTCTTGTTTCAGTACATCAATTATCAAGGTAGGGTCATTTTTACTGACCGTCTTGGATGTTATGCCCGGTACATTCTCAAAAAGGATCATTTTGGCATTGGTTAGTTTCGCTATCCTAATACCTTCCCTGAACAGGTATTGCCTATCGTCAAAGAAAGATCTGGAAGTTGTACCTGCACAACTAAAAGTTTCACACGGCATACCTGACGTTACTAAATCCACGCCTTCGGAAGGGATGAAATCCTTCAAATCCATCTCAGTAACATTTCTAATGTCTGAATGGATAACATGAACATCAGGATGATTTGCCGAATATGTTTCACAACAACTCTTGATATATTCAATGGCCACCAAGGTTTGAAACCTGGCGGCGGCTAAGCCAGTGCATATTCCCCCGGGACCGGCAAAACAATCTATATGGGTAATAGGTCTATCTAATGCCATTGTATTATATTTATGCTCACTGATGACGCATGATAAATTTTGGTTCAAAGATACAACTCTTTTCTAAATTACAAGCACATCACACATGCAATTCTATCTGATGAATCTCCTTGAACAAATCGAAATTATTGATTTTCATATTTGTAGCGTATTGATTGTCATTGTTTTTTCAAAATTTCTTTTTAAAGTGGACTCGTCTGATAAATTTGAAAAAGACCAAAAACAAATAGGCTGCATCGTCTTGAAATCCTTCACAAGAACTATCTACATTCATCATCCGTGACGACAAGCGTATGCATAGAATGGTCTCTTGTCAATATTCGCATTCATGACCCTCTTGCCATAGTCAAGTCGCATGACAAATTTTAGACTTCGCAAACCAGTGGTTTTCACTTGTCGCTTGGTTTCCATTACAACTTTATCCTATTCCCTAACGAGGAATGGACGGCATTTTTTGACCACACATCAAAAAAACATAATCTCAAGACAAGGCTGGTTGCTTGTTGCAACCTGCCTTGTCTTTCCTGCGGATTACTTTTTCATCCGCCTCATTTCTCCGCCTCGGCTTGCTCGGAGAAGCTTATTTCTTTTTCTTGTTCAAGTCGAGCACGCGGACGTTGCGGAACTTCACGCCGGGACCATGACCGAGGAATGCCACATGACCGGATTTCACGAAGAGTTTCGGATGGTTGTAATGAGCCGGGGTATATGGGTTCGGACTCTTTCCATCATCACTGACGTTATGACCCATGCAGGCCTCCTTGACGTCGCCATCAACGATGACTTCACCATTTACGGTCACCTTAATCTTGTTGCCTTCCACGCGGATTTCCTCAACGCCCCACTCGCCTAACGGCTTGTGCTTTATGCGCTTGGCCGGAATGAGCCCATATACGGAACCATGTACCTGCCACGGTTTGAGCCAGGTGTCATACATCGGGTCGTCGTGGTCGAGAATCTGACATTCGCAAAGTCCGTTGCTGATGCCATGGCCACCCATTTCCGTACGCAGACCGATTCCGTTGTTGGCGCCGCCGCGGGTGAAGGCGAATTCAAAACGCAGCACGAAGTTTGCGTATGGTTTCTTGGTATAAAGATTGCCGCTTCCCGTCTTGTCGGGTACCACGCAAATGGCTCCATTAATGGGTACATAGTTCACCGTGTTTCCCGTCCAGTTGTCAAGGTTGGTTCCATCAAACAACATTTCAAATCCTTCAGCCTTTTCGTCCGCAGGGAGTTGGAATGGCGTAAACGGTTTCAGGTTGGACAACTGCGCCTGCAAAGCGTCCGCAGCCTTCAGGTCTTCCGACTTTCCGTTCTGTTTGAAACGTTCTATGCTCTTCTCAAGGATGACCTTGGCTTTGTCATATTCCACATCTTCCTTGTTTGCTTCCATTATTTTCTTTTCGGCTGCGGCCGCTGCATAACCTACTTCCTTGTCATCAAGATAGCGTCCAACGAGCAAGGTGGAGAAACGGCATGGGGTGTTGGAGAGACTCTTCAGCACGTTTTCCTTGGCAGCCTTGGTCTTGGCGGCCTCCATGGCATGCTCCAACTGATAGTAACGGTTGTCTATGTTCTTCTCAAATTGATCATTGAGGGCCACAAAACGATTGAGCGCTTCCTCATCGCCGGCCTTCGCCGCTTGGAGCAAGGGGGCGGTCGCCTTGTAGTTGTTGCTTTGCTTGAGTGCCTTGATGGCGGCGGGAGTTCCGAATTTCTGCAGGTCGCTCACGGATGCGTCGGTATTGGTAGCGGCGAGCATCGGGAACAAGCGTTCCTTCTTGTCCGCCTTTTCCACGAGGGCGTGAAGCGCGTCATACTTTGCCTTGGCTTCCTTTCCGTTCAAACAAGCACTCACTGCCTTCTGTACGGCTGGCACCTTGCTGTCGTCCACTTTCTGAAGCAGGGATGCCACACCGTTCAGGTTTTCGGAGGTTACCACATTGGGGAGCACGTCGATGGCCGCGTCGCTGAGCGCCTTGTCGCTGCCTCCAGCCAATTCCAACATCTGAGGCGCTACACTCTTGATGTGGCGTTTTCCCGCCAAACGAAGCAACGAAACCTGCTGCTTTTG
This sequence comes from Prevotellaceae bacterium UBA1787, assembly GCA_002315195.1. The sequence continues at coordinate 7,092 of DCGD01000081.1, forward strand.
GGATGCGCTTCCAAACCTGGATGCCACTGAGGAAATCACGGAGGGCGTGATTTCACCCTTGTAACTGCTCAATGCCGTGAACGCCTCGTTGTCGTTGTCCGTTCCAAGCTGTCCCAGCAGTATGTCCAAAGCATCGTCACCGCCCAGGCGTCCCAAGGCTTCGACGGCAGCCTTGGAAGGCGCACCGCCATCCTTGATGGCCTGTTTGATGAGCGCTTTCTGGCTCTGCACCTTGTTGTCACCCAACCAGTTGA
>DCGD01000163.1 GCA_002315195.1 Prevotellaceae bacterium UBA1787
CAATTGCTTATAGATTGTTTCTTTTAGTATTTATGGTGTTATCAAACAGCTGTTGCGCGTGTTTTGTGCATTGAATGTTTCGCATTTGGGGAAAATACATGAATCATAAGAGAAAGACAACAAAAACGAAGACAATTGAAATTGATGGCGAAAGCATACCCGCCACTTTCATGAAACGGCATCGAATGCAATGGAAATTACCCGCGAAACACCCCGGAAAGGGTCCACACCATCCAACAACATGAAAAACAAGTACATAAAGCGTTACACATAAATTGTCATGCAATAATTGGCGCTTCTTTCTGACATGTTTTCCGTTACAGACTCTTTTTTAACCACGAAAGGTCAAAAATCTTCATTTTTAATCTTCTGCTGTGAGAGAAAATACCTAACTTTGTATCTTAAATCTTTTTGTAATGTCCAAAGTTATCAAACAAATCACAAATGGAAGAATCCTGACCCCATCCGGATGGGTGAAAGGAGGTTCTGTTGTTATTGAAGACAATAAGATTGCAGACATCACTGCAAACGAAGCGCGCATGGAAGGTGCAGAGTTCATTGACGCCAAAGGTGGCAACATTGTTCCGGGAGGCATAGATTTACATATTCACGGAGGCGGTGGACGCGACTATATGGAAGGGACTGAAGACGCTTTCCGCGAAGCCATCAACGCCCACTTGCTCCACGGCACAACATCCATTTACCCCACGGTGTCTTCCATGAGCTGTCCCATGATTAAAGCCGCCGTTGCCACGACGGAAAAACTCATGGCTGAGCCAAATAGTCCCATACTCGGACTCCATTTGGAAGGTCCGTATTTCAACCCGGAAATGGCAGGCGCACAACTACCCGAATTCATCACGCCGCCCATTCCCCGCGATTATGAAGAAATCATCACCAGTACGAATGTAGTGAAGCGTTGGGATGCAGCCCCCGAACTGCCCGGCACGACCGCTTTCGGCAATTTCTGCCAAAAACATGGCGTCATGACATCCATTGCACACACCAAGGCGGAATATGCAGACGTGAAGAAGGCATGGGATTGCGGTTTTCGTCATGCCACCCATTTCTACAACGCCATGACGGGTTTCCACAAAGTACGCGAATACAAGCACGAGGGAACGGTGGAAAGCATATACTGCCTACCCGAGATGACCGTGGAAGTCATCGCCGATGGCATTCACGTCCCCCCTGCCATCTTGCGCATGGTTTATCTCGTCAAGGGTGTTGAACGCACCGCACTCATCACCGATGCCTTGGCGGTGTCAGCCAGCAACAGCAACAAGGCTTTCGACCCCCGCGTCATCATTGAAGATGGTGTTTGCAAATTGGTAGACCACTCGGCTCTGGCGGGAAGCATCGCTACCATGGACCGCTTGGTCAATACCGCTGTCCTGAAGGTTGGCATTTCCCTTGAAGACACCATTCGCATGACATCCGAAACTCCGGCGCACATCATGGGCGAAGACCACCACAAGGGTACACTGCGCAAGGGATATGACGCCGACATCGTGGTTTACAACAAGGATATCCAACTGAAATTCGTCATGCAGATGGGCAACATCGTCCGCAACAACCTCTAACACGCGCCGATATGAACCCTTTGAAATTCATGCTTGCAATGTGCGTAAGTTGCGCTTCCCTCATCGGAACACATGCACAACCCATTCCCTCAAAACTCCCTTGCCGCATCTACATCGAGAACGATGAACCCAGTTCGCACGTGCAAGGCATCGCCATTGACCAAACAAAGGGCTATGCCTATATCTCCTTCACGACTTCACTCGTCAAGTATGACATGAACAAGCAAACCATCGTTGGCTCGGTCAAGGGACTGACATGCCATCTGGGTTGCATGGACCTTGACCCCGAAACAGGAAAACTCTACACGTCCGTGGAATACAAGGATGACGCCATTGGCAAGGGCATCTACAAAATCATGGGCAAGGAACTGGGCAAGCGTGAAAACACGTTCTACATTGGCATCTTCGACACCGAAAAAATCAATCGAAAGGGAATTGACGCAGAAAAAGGCGGTGTCATGACAACGGTCTATCTGCCCGAGGTGGTTCAGTTTTACGAAGACACCATCATGCATAAAGGCGTACGCACACCCCATCGATATGGTTGCAGCGGCATAGACGGCATTTCACTTGGGCCGCAGTTCGGAAAAACGGACGGAAAAAAGATTCTGCTCGTGGATGTCGCTATTTACGGCGACACCAAACGCACCGACAACGACTACCAAATGCTTCTCCAGTTCGACCCCAAGAAACTGGACAAATACGCCATCCCCCTCAACCAAAGCGCACCCCACCACAGCGGTCCCAAAAAAGCGGACAAACGGTTCTTCGTCTTCACGGGTAACACGACATACGGCATCCAAAACCTGGAATATGACGCTTACACCAAATACTGGTTCGCCGCGGTTTACAAAGGTAGCAAGCCTCAATATCCAAACTATTCCTTGTTCGCCATTGACGGCACAAAGAAAGGATGTAAACAAATCCTGAAAGGTTTTGAAAAGGTTGAAAAAGGCATCGTTGTACCTTTGGCGAAAGCAGGCAACCACCATGCGGCAAGCGACACTTACGGATGGACATTCGATGCCTCAACCGGCATTGAGTCCTTGGGCAACGGTTACTTCTACATCTCGAAAGGCGGCAAGAACAAGGACGGCATGCAAACCTGCGATATGCGCCTTTACCATTTCACCGGCAACCACGACAAACCTTTCGAAGAAGTGGACAACCATTAGGATATGTAGAAACAAACGTCATCTCCAACAATTGACTTTGATGGAATGTCAATCGTCCATAAACATGCTGGCTGCATTAAGAAACAACTCTTTGACTCTCTATGACAAAAATGAGTCTACTATAAAAAGTATTTTCTTGTGAAAAATGAGCATTGATAATCAATATGTTAAATATCAAAAAATTGACTTATTCAAGGAAACTCATTGATGAAATCAAAGCCATGTGCGATGAACTCATTGAAGCGCATAAAACCGTCGGCTATTGGACTCTTTGTTGAAAAACACCCAATAGGCAACAAAAAAGCAACAATACGCCATGATGAAATCTCATGAAGCATTGTTGCCATTATTATTGACTGATAACCCCGTTAGACTTTCAGACTTATAGACTTATAGTCTTTCCAGTTCTTACTTTTTGGCAAAAGCAAGAGCAAAAGATTCTTTGGGCATGTTAGCGGGCAGTGTCACGGTGACCTTGTTCCCATCCACGCGGTATTTGACGTTCTTTCCTGTGGCTACAAACCTCATTTTTCCCTTTGGAATGTTGTCCGTCCACTCAATCGTCGTCGGCGATTGCCCATCCTTGTCGTCATACGCATAAAGCGCATAGAGGGTCTTTCCGTCCTTTGCGGCATTGAACCAAACCTTTCCATCGTTGTAGTGAGGCGTGATGCAAGTATTATAGACGGCCGTTCCATTCTTCTTCAACCATTTCCCGACCTCCGAAAGTCTGGATTGCGCCAACGCGTCTATCTCACCCTCGGGCGTGGGACCTACGCCCAAAAGAAGATTTCCGCCCTTCGCCACCACTTCAATCAGCATGGCGACGATAGCATTGGAGGTCTTATAGTTAGGATTGGCTTTCCAACCCCACGCATCCATCGGATAACACGTTTCCCAAGGAATGTTACGCTGCGTCGGAGGAACGACACCTTCGGGTGTCTGATAGTTTTCGTTCTTGTTGCGGCAGGCTCTGTCCACGCTAATCAAACCCGGATTGCGCTGGCGCGCCCCTTCGAGTACCTTGTCCAGGCCAACCTGCGAACCGTCTATCCAACCTCCGTCCAACCAAAGGATGTCTATGTTCCCATAGTCCGTCGTCAACTCCATCAACTGGTTTTGGGTATATTCCACATACTTGTTCCACCAATCGGGGTGTCTCTTGATTTCGTAATTTTGGAAACGATTGGGAGAAGCCAGCAATGGATTCCAAAAATAAGGACAATGCCAGTCGGGCTTGGAAAAATAACATCCAATCATGAAACCCTTCTCGCGAAAGGCTTGGAAAGCTTCCTTGAGGACATTGCTGCGCGGATTGCCGGCGAACGGACCATGCGTGATGGAATAGTCCGTATATTTCGAGTCGAACATGCAGAAACCGTCATGGTGCTTTGAAGTCAAGACCATGTACTTCATGCCGGCATCCTTCATTATGTCCGCCCATTTCTCGGGAGCGAACTTTACGGGATTCAATTCCTTGTTCAAGCCCCAATACCAGTTTCTGAAACCTTCAAGCGTCATATTGCGCCTGATGCGTTCATCGTATTCCCATTGCTCATCTTCTCCACACAATGACCATGACTCCATGATGCCGGGAACGGAATAGACACCCCAATGAAACAATACACCGAATTTCAAGTCTTGCCACTGCGACAATTTCTGCAACACTGCCTTGTCCGTAGGCACGATGTAGCCATCCACGGGGGAATATGGATGCTCATCGGTGGACTCCTGCGCCTTGACCGTACCAAAAGCGGCCATCATGGCTGCCACAACCCATAATACTCTGTTTTTCATCATTCTCTCGTTTAATTTCTATTTGACATATTTGCTGAAGAACGTCCAAACTTCCTCACCCGTGTTCAAATCGCCCGTATGCCAACAATGGGTGCCTCCTACGACTTCATACAGCCATACCTCCATGCCATCCTTTCCGCCGGTGAATTTGTGCTT
>DCGD01000118.1 GCA_002315195.1 Prevotellaceae bacterium UBA1787
ATTGGGTCTGCTTAGAGAGTGCCAACTTGAAATCCTCCCAACTTTCAACACCTTTGAAATTTCCACCATTTGAGATAATGAAATTAATTATACTTTCAATAGTGTCGTTGGGATCATCAATGTTGGCAAAGAGAAGATCAAGACATTCTTTATCCTCATCGTTCTCAAAGAGGTATTTGTATTGGAATGCTTTTCCAACTTCCATACGGTTCTTTATGACCTCTTCCTTTTCGTATGTATATGCTGTATAATCCTTAGAATAAGGATAGAAATACTTCACTTGTTGAAATGGCTTCAACTCAAGTCCAAGTTTTTCATAGACTGGGCGAATTTCATCCAACTCATTATGGCGTTCGTTCATTTGATCAATTTTTAGCAAGTCTGTTCCCTTCACATTCATCATAATGAAAGCAACCGATTCATTTTCACGCTTGCTCATAACATCTTGTGTCGCCTTCATAAGAAACATCGCATAACTCGTCTTTGAGGCCAAACCTGAAATACCGCTAATATTGAGATGAGCTCCTTCGGGACCTATAAGGAAATGGGAATTAAAATGTACGGGAAGTGTCTGTTTGTTCTTGCCATCATACATTTCCATGTAACCGGCAGGGAGAGGATTCTTCACGTCATTTAATCCAAGCGCTTCCATTATTTGTTCCTCGGTTGCAAGATAAACCTTACGTCCTTCTTGAACAGGAATAAAGATGTTGTTGTCATTACCAACAACCTTGCACTTGACATAATTCATACCGATACGTTCTGTATAAGCAGATGCGTCTACGTCACCAAAGTCACTTGAAATATAACCTGCAAGTGCACTTGGGCTATCCGTCATGTGAGAGATTTCTTCTACTATTCCATAAGTTTTGGAATTTTCAACATGTTCAACAACAACCACGTCAAATGGTTTCAGTTTCAAGTCTTTCTTTGTCCAAAAAGTAAACTCCTCAATGGTTGAAGGTTGTTTTTCGGTTGCTATAATTTTGCCTATAGTATCCATCTTCTATGTTGATTAAAATAAGTTCAAAAAATAGTAGTCACTCGTGAATCGGCTTTTGCAATAACATTCGGTCATATAAACTGGATAGAGATGATTTGCCCACCTTGCATCAGATCCATAACAAACGGGATTTCGTTCGTTGATGATGTTTGCAGATATATTGTCAATCTCATCAGTTGACAAACCATATTGAGTTTCGTTTCCTGTCATGAGCATTTTTTCGACCTTTACGATTCCAGAGTATGGGGTATCCGTATGTTTCCTGTCTTTGATTCTTATGTACCATATTGCGAAAGTAACATTCCCCCATTGCTCACCTGGCTTCCACAGAAATGCTGGTGTTCGATGATACAGTGGCAATCTTGCAATCGCACCTGCATTACTTTGGTCTTTAGCATCTCGCATGAGGTTAGGGTTGAACTTTTTCGAAACGCCTACGACGTGGCGGAAATTGTTGCGAATGCGCGCAATCTCTTTGAAATCGCCAGTTTTCATCGGCTTATATTGGATAGAACCGTCCTTTATCAAATAACTATCCTGATTTAAGAGGTGTTTGCTCATAAGAACGGAGACAATGCGTTTCTCGCAATCTACCATCTCGTCCTGTATCTTTGCGATACCTTTGTTTTCGAGTGTTTCACGGCCTTCGAGTTTTGTCTGATAATAGAGTATCTTTTCAAGATGAACCTTTTCTGAATGTAATGTTGGATGTTCTTTGATTTTATTGCAAAGATTACGGAAAAATATATCGGGATCAATACCTTCCCCATTTGCTTTTACTGGAAGACACAAAACACTATAAGCTTCTTCTTCAACTTTATGAAAACCAACAAATCTACCGTCATCATCTACATCCCTACCACAACATGTTACTGCTATTTGACCGCCTACAATAGGATATACCTTTTTGTCATACTGAATATCATCCAATTTATATACTTTTCGTGAACCATCCAGAAAATACTTGAATAGCGGAGGACCCTGCATACATAGTTTTGCTTTTTGAGCCAAGTCACGAGGTTTTGATTCCTTTACTTCCTCTGCATATTCCTTTAGGTTAATATATGTTTCCTCCTGTATCTCGTACTCTATAATAGGTACCTTCGCTTCATCAAAACTATACTTGAATGATGTGAAACATTCACCTTCAGTTGCCTCTTCTAAAAATTTCAATATTCTGCCCATGACTTTTTATAGGTTATTTTTTCACTGAAATTTCCTAAATGTAAAATCAATCTGCGGATTTAAGGATTACAATTTCAATCGTGCCAGTTCGCCGCCCCAAAGCACGAGCGATGTTCCTCCCCACAGAATGCCCCATGTCAGAAAGTCCATTGGTGCGACGCGCAGAATGTTTCCACCCAAGCAGACCATGAGCACCTGGCACACTGCAATGAAACCCAGCACAAGGAGCAGTCCCTTGCATGATTTGAGTTTGTGGAAAGCACTATGACCGCTACCCCATGCTTTGGCATTGAGCAAATTCCAAAATTGCAGCAAGACGAAAGTCGTAAAAATGATGGTTAATCCCGAGAGGCTGACGAGGTTTTTTGAACCCGTAATCAGCGAGGAATCAAAATGGAACATGAGAGCCAGCATTACTGCGGTGAAACATGTGGTGGAAGCGATGATGTGGCACACAAGCGCCTTGTCGATGATAAAATCGGAAGGTTTTCTTGGTTTGGCTCTCATCACCTTCATCGACGGAGGAATAGTAGCCAATGCCAGCGAAGCGAATGCATCCATGATGAGGTTAATCCAGAGAATTTGCGTGACGGTAAGTGGCATTTCATCGCACAGCAGCGAACCGGCAAGCGTGATTATCAAGACGGTAAGGCCAATGGACAACTGATAGCCCAGGAATCTCTGTATGTTCTTGTAAAGACTGCGTCCCCATGCAATCGCATTGACAATGGAAACGAAACTACCATCAATGAGCGTGATGTCGCTGGCTTCCTTGGCCGCCGCGGTGTCGTTTCCCTTGGAGAGTCCCACCTGGGCGCATTTCAAGGTAGGAACATCTCCGATGCAGTCTCCGGTCACCGCCACCAGCTCCCCTCTTTTCTGCAAAAGTTGTACCAAGCGCAATTTGTCCATGGGACGTGCGCCGCACATAATCTTTAGATGGGCTATTCGCTGCATGGCTTCTTCGTCGGACAAAGCGGCAAATTCCTCGCCCGAGATGATTTGTTCTTCATGCTGAAGTCTTCTGTTCCACAATCCAATACGCTTGGCGATTTCAATTGCCGTCCCGGCCGTGTCACCCGTAACGATTTTCACCGACGTTCCCGCCTTGAGACAGGTTCCGATGGCAGAAGGTACTTCCCGTCTGATAGGATCGCTGATGCCGCATATTCCCACCAACTGCGGTCCACCTTTCAAAAATTCTTCAATGGTTTGCGTACTGTCGTTGCTTACCATGAGTTGTGCAAAAGCAAGGGTTTTCATGGCTTTCTTTTGCCACTTGGCCAGTGCAAGATTGGCCTTGGCAGTGTTTTCCTCATTATGTTTGCACAAGGACATAACCACGTCGGGTGAACCTTTGACAAAAAGTATAGAATTGCCGTCATTGCCCGTTACGAGCGAAGCCATGAACCTGCGCTCCGGGCTGAAAGGCAGTCGTTCTTTTACGATGTAGGCATTGCGGATTGTTTTGTAGTTTTCTCCATTTTTGCCAAGGTGCAGGAGCAGCGCTGTTTCGATAGGGTCGCCCAAGGGCCGAATATGCTCATTGTCTATTTCTTCAAAGTCGGCTGTGGAGTTAATGGCCATGTTGATGGTCATGTTTCTATCATCGTTCGTGAAAGAGAGGGTTTCACAAACCTCCATTTTGTTTTCGGTAAGCGTACCGGTCTTGTCTGTACAAATGACGGTAATGGTTCCCATCGTTTCGCAGGCGTGTTTGCGTCTTACGAGCGTGTTGGTTTTCAACATTCGTCTCATGTTGAGTGCCAGGTTGAGCGTCACAGTCATTGGCAAGCCTTCGGGTACTGCCATCACGATGAGCGCGACGGCAAGCATGAAATTGCGGAGTACAATTAGGACAATGTCCAACCAAGGTACGCCATGTGAAGAAGTAAAATCCAAATAGCGTGTGATACCCATCCATGTGCTGATGGCAAACACCAAAACGGCAATAGCAATCGATGTTTTGCTGATGACATTGACCAGGTGCTTAAGTTGTTGGTTCATGGACGTATCCATTTCCTTCTCAACGCTTTTCCGATTAGAAGGATTTTCCCTTTCGGTTTGGTCGCCCACGGCATCCACCACCATTTCCGCGTTTCCGGTCAGAATTATGGTTGAGCGCAATAGACGATTAGGTGCATAGGTGGAACTCTTTGTGTCCTCAGTCCTTACCGATTTTTGGCCGGCGGCTTCTCCCGTCAGTTTAGATTCGTCAACGGTCAGTTGTTTTGAAAAGACAATATAGCCATCGGCGGGCACTTCGTCTCCCTGCTTAAGCAAAACCACATCACCGACCACCAATTCGTTTTGTGACACCAACATGACATTGCCATCACGTCTCACGGTTGCAACGGAATCTTTGTCCAACGCCTTCAATGCAGCCAACTTGCGTATAGCGTCATATTCAAAATAAAAGCCGATGCCAGTGGTCAAAAATACCGCAAGCATGATGCCGACCGTTTCTATATACTCGTTTTCAAGGATACCGATGACCAATGACAAAAAAGCCGCCAAAAGCAGAATCCTTATGACAGGTTCGTTCCATTTGTCAAGGTAAAGTTTCCAAAGTGATGGACAACCGAGGGAGTTGGGACGGTTGCTGCCATGTAGGGTTCGCGACAAGGTCACTTCTTCCGCTGTCAGTCCCTTGTGGTGCATTGTCGGGGAGTTGTATGTATCCATGGTTGTATATTAATATGCAAAGTTACTTGGTTTTTGAGATAAAAAAAGTTGAATGGTGACAATCCTTTTCCGCAAGCCATATAACCAACCATCATTCCAGTGTGAAAATCATGCTGCCTGTGGATTTTGCGATGATGTGTACGCCTGTTACATCCACAAAAGTGTTGTCTGTAAACAGGTTTCCGCTTTTTTCCACTATGTGGATTGAGCGGAACAGAAAATCTTTTGGAAGGGCGATATTCATATTGCAAGTTTTCTTGGCGTTGATGAATACGGCGTCTTTCCCATTCAGTATTCCGCTGTAGGCAAAGAAAAACTCATTGTCCGCAATGGGTTGATGGAAGAAAGTGTAGCTACCGTTGCATACAAACTCCTTGCCGGCGATGTTTTCCACTCCGTTCATAATGTGGTGATAGCACTTGCCGTAACTGCGGTTGAATATCCAACTGTCAGGCTTGATCAGCGCATGGTCGCCCAGTTTGTTGGGATAGAGATAGACGCCTTGATAGGTCCCTTTCGTCTTGTTACATTCAATGAAACGGTTAAACAGGGGGTACGCCGACTTGGGGAAGACATCGGTGGCTTTTTTTTCTTCCGTCCAGTCCGTGAACTTGCCGTTGGGTGTCATGATGTATTCTTCGTTTTCAAACATGGATTGCAGGCAGTAGTAATGTGCAACCGTGTTTGTGGTCGTATCTGAAATTTTTTGGCGAACGGATATTTCAATGGTATTTTTTCGTATGGAATACACAGCCGTTTCCGTTGAGAGAGGCACTGAAAGGATGGTATCTCCTGTCTTTGGAGCAAATGCGGGGTCGAAGATAGTATTGACCACCTCCAACATGATGTGGTTGCACCGCACTTTCTTTCCAACCGTCATGTCGTACCCATCGGCGCAACAACTGTATGATTTGTTCCTTGCCGTCATAAATATGGGATGAGAATCAGCGTTTTCATCGGGGTAATGGTGGTTGGCTCCACACCATCCCCCTTTGTGCATGGCCATTGGTCCGATGTTGTCTGAACTGGTGGCATTGATGTATGTGATGCCTTCTCCAGTGCGGATGCCCTTCGTGTCCGATGACTTGCGGTCGCTTACCATGCGATAGCCGACACGATAGAACGTATAGAGGCTGTTCGCCATGCATTTCTTGAACCAATAAGTAGTTTCCACTCCCTGCTTGTCAAGGTAGGCCACATAGAAATTCTCTCCGTCGGCATCCAACTCGGCGCAGAGACAACCATTGTTTTCCTGGCAACTTTCGGAGTTTCTTTCTCCCCAAGCCTTTTGGTAGGAAAACATGTACGCAAGCGCACAGCACAATAATAATGTCTTTAGAATATTCATGTTGCAAAATTACATTTTTTGTCGGAAAATCAAGAATAAACAGAAAACAAAGATGTTTGTTTCCTTGTCCTAAAAGCGATGTACAGAATCAAATAAAAGTGGTTCATTCATGAAATGGCAGGGTTGGTGTTGTAAATTTGCCACGTAATGTGGCTATGAGACTATTTATTTAAACTTGGAAAAAGGTTGTGTTGAATTATTTCGTATATTTGTACGTGTAAGAAATATCAATATAAAAAAGTTTAGAAATGAAAAAGATTTGGTGCTTGTTACCTGCATTATTTCTTGCAGCCGTAACGTGTTTAGCAGAGATTACAGTTTTTCCTTCCGAGATTGTCGGTCCCATCAAACCCATGAACGGTGTCAATAACGGTCCCAAATATAAGGGAAATGACCAGCAGCGCGAGAATATAGACACTTATCGTCATGCCCACATCCCGTTCGCCCGTACGCATGATGCTGTTTACGAAGAGGCTTACGGAAACGAACACACCGTGGACATTTCAGGCATATTCCGGGATTTTGACAAAGACGCCAACGATCCCAAGTCATACGATTTTACGTTGACGGACGTTTATTTGAAAACCATCCGCGATGCCGGGACGGAAGTGTTCTTCAGATTGGGTCAAAGTATGCAGACCACTGTCAAGAAATACTATGTATATCCTCCGAAAGATTACAAGAAATGGGCGGTGATATGTGAGCATATCATACGGCATTACAATGAAGGGTGGGCGGATGGTTTCAAATGGAACATCCGATATTGGGAAATATGGAACGAGGCGGATTTGGGCGCTTATAACGAGGCATGGAAGAAGGACCCTCGTGCATGGGGTGGTACGGAAGAAATGTTCCATGAATTTTACGCCGTCGCGGCCAAACACTTGAAATCATGTTTCCCAAACTTGAAGATAGGCGGTCCTTCACTTGCCGCTTACTTTGATTGGGGTGAGCGTTTTCTTGCCAAAATGGAGAAAGAGAATGTGCCTATGGACTTTTTCTCATGGCATCACTATGGGAACAGTCCAAGTCTCATGGTCGCAAAGGCGGATTCCGTACGTCAAATGATGGATGCGCATGGATACAAGAATGCCGAATCCATTCTGAATGAATGGCAATATTTGAGAAATTGGACTGACGAGTTCCGATATACCGCAAAAACCTTACCGAGGATGAAGGGTGCCGCCTATGTGGCAACGGCAATGAGCAAGTGTCAGGATGCACCCGTTGACGCAATGATGTACTATGACGCCCGCATACAGACACTGTGGAACGGATTGTTCGATTTGCGTACCCTTGCGCCGACAAAAACCTATTATTCCATCTATGCATGGTCAAGGATAAGCCGTTACGGCAAACAAATCAAGTCGGAGGTAAAGGATGACGAGGACATCAGCGTAACGGCGGCGGCTGATGATTTTGGTAAAGTCGCCATCATGGTGACGCGCTACAATGAAGACAACAATGTCTGCACTTTGAAGGAGGTCAAGATCAATGCGGGGATGCCGCTTCCAACTGAGGTGATAGGACATTTGACTGACGAGGATCATACTTATACAGAGGTCATCCTGGACGTTGATAAAGATGGGAAAATACAACTTAAACTCCAGCCCAATGCTGTCGTGGTTATTGAGATATAGCCAGGGGCAGGACGCATTGTTACATTTTAAAGTATAAGAATAATAATAAGTTTGTCATGAAAAAGATTTGTTTATTGCAAGTGTTTCTTTTTGCCGCACTCTCGGCTTTTGCAGACATTACGGTTTTTCCTTCTGAATCAATAGGGCCCATAAAGCCCATGCATGGGGTAAATAACGGCCCTCAGAAAAGTGGAGAAGGCCAGCAGCGCGAAAATTTCGACAGTTATCGTCATGCGCGCATACCATTCGCACGCACGCACGACTCTTCCTACGAAGAGGTCTATGGAAGTGAGCATACCGTGGATGTCACCGCCATTTTCCGTGACTTTGACAAAGACGCCAACGACCCAAAATCATACGATTTTACGCTGACGGACCATTACCTTGCAACTATCCGCGAAGCAGGGACGGAGGTGTTTTACAGATTGGGTCAGAGAATACAAAATGCCGCCAAGAAATACGACATCTATCCTCCGAAAAGTTACAAGAAATGGGCGGTTATCTGTGAACACATCATACGTCATTACAACGAAGGCTGGGCGGACGGCTTCAAATGGAACATTCGGTATTGGGAAATTTGGAACGAGGCGGATTTGGCGGCTTACTGGGAAGCGTGGAAATATGACCCCCGCACTTGGGGTGGCACGGAAGAGATGTTCCATGAGTTCTATGCCACTGCGGCAAAGCACCTGAAGAAATGTTTCCCCGACCTCAAGATTGGCGGTCCCGCCCTTGCCGGCTATGAAGATTGGGGAGAACGCTTTCTTGCCCAAATGGAAAAAAAGAAAGTGCCCATGGACTTTTTCTCATGGCATCAATATACGAGACATCCGAACGAAATAGCCAGCCGTGCCGAGCGCATGAGAAAGATGCTGGATGATCATGGTTATAAGGATACTGAATCCATTTTGGACGAATGGCAATATCTGAGAGGATGGACAGATGAGTTTCTTTATACCGCGAAAACCTTGCCGGAAATCAAGGCCGCTGCATTCTGCGCCATGGTGATGAGCAAGTGCCAGGATGCCCCGGTGGATATACTGATGTACTATGACGCCCGCATACAGACACTTTGGAACGGATTGTTCGATTTGCGTACCCTTGCCCCGACAAAAACCTATTATTCCATCTACGCCTGGTCCCAGATGGCGCGTTACGGAAAACAAATCAAATCTGAAATCAAGGATGAAACTGACGTTTATGCCGTTGCCGCTACCGACGGAAATGGAAAGATGGCCATTCTGGTGACACGTTACAATGAGGATGACAACGTCTGTGCGCTAAAGAAAGTCCAGGTCGATGCGGGCATGTCACTTCCGTCTGAGGTAAGAGGCTATCTGACGGATGACGACCACATTTATACTCAAGTTCCGTTGGACGTAAAGGATGGCAAGATACAACTGACGTTGCAACCCAATGCTTTCATCGTGATTGAGATATAGCAAAAACAGAATTAAGGACGTCGGACGCGTTGCTGTCAAACATCCGAGAAACATCCTCATTGGTTGCGGAGTTCAAAAGAGAAAGCAATGCCAATTTCCGATGACATAATATAGAAAAGATTAATAAGAAATGGAAGGAAGAATTTCACAATTGTTTGGGATTAAATATCCTGTCGTAGCAGGAGGAATGGTATGGTGCAGCGGTTGGCGATTGGCTGCGGCCGTGAGTGAGGCAGGTGGATTGGGATTGATAGGAGCGGGGTCCATGACTCCGGAAGTTCTGCAGGAACACATCCGCAAATGCAAGGCAGCCACCCAAAAGCCTTTTGGTGTAAATGTACCATTGATGCGTCCCGGCACGGAGAAGATCATGGAGATAATAGCGGAAGAGGGGGTAAGCGCTGCGTTTACGTCAGCGGGAAGTCCCAAGAAATGGACGAAGTGGCTGCATGAGCATGGCGTGAAAGTGGTTCATGTGGTTTCGTCTTCGTTGTTTGCCAAAAAATGTGAGGATGCCGGGGTAGATGCCGTAGTGGCTGAAGGTTTTGAAGCGGGAGGACATAACGGACGTGAGGAAACAACAACCCTTTGCCTTATTCCGTCCGTCCGAAAGGCAACCGCGCTGCCTCTGTTCGCGGCGGGAGGCATAGCAACCGGCGAAGCAATGCTTGCCGTTCAGGCGTTAGGTGCGGAAGGCGTGCAGATAGGCACGCGCTTTGCCCTTACGCAGGAGAGTTCCGCCAGCGACGCTTTCAAAAACCTATGTCTCAATCTCAATGAAGGCGATACGAAACTTTTGCTGAGAAAACTGTCGCCCACCCGTCTTGTCAAAGGTGGGTTCCGCGATATGATTGAGGCGGCCGAAAATCGTGGTGCCGACGGCGAAGAATTGCTGAAAATCATTGGCATAGGGAAGACCAAGTTGGGCATATTTGAAGGAGACCTTGAAAATGGCGAGCTGGAGATAGGACAAGTGACGGGAGTGCTTAAAGGATTTCCCATACAGACCGTCGCGGAAGTTTTTGACGACCTTATCAGTGGGTATCAAGCTGCAAAGCGGAGATTGTCCATTTAGATGTTCCACATTAACGGATGAAATAGAAGAAATGAACAAGACTGACGTATTACAACATGTCCGGCTGCTTCGTGAATTCATGGAACAGCATGGACTGAAGGCTTTCGTAGTCCCAAGCACCGACGCCCATGGAAGTGAATATGTACCATCACATTGGGAGTCGCGCAAATGGCTGAGCGGTTTTGACGGCAGTGCCGGTACGGCTGTCGTCACCATGAACGAGGCTGCGCTTTGGACGGATTCCCGTTACTTCATTGCAGCCGAATTACAATTGAAAGACACGCCTTTCCAATTGATGAAAGAACGTGTGCCGGGTACGCCCGACATGGCGGAGTGGTTGTGCAAGCAGTTGGAAAAAGGGGATGTAGTCGGCATTGACGGACATGTGTTTGATGTCGCTGAGGCTGAAGCGTTGCAAAAAGAACTGCGTGCGCATGGCATTCTGTTGGAAAACAGATACGACCCCATGGAAACCATTTGGCAAGAACGCCCCGCCATTCCAACCTCTGAAATCCATGTTCATCCTTTGAGGTACGCCGGTGAGTCGGTAGCATCAAAACTGGAGCGTTTGAGAAACAAATTGAAGAAACTTCGGTGCGATGCCATGATGGTGAGCGCATTGGACGAAATCGCATGGTTGTTGAACCTTCGCGGCAATGACGTTCGCTGCAATCCTGTTTTTGTGGCATACTGCTTGGTCAAGCCTCATGAAACCATGCTCTTTATCTCAAAAGAGAAACTCTCCCCGTCTGTTCAAAAAATGCTCATGCAACAGGGCATGATTATTCTCCCTTACGAAAGTGCTGAAATCACGTTGCGGAATATGCAGGATGTTCGCCTCCTGCTTCCGAGAGGCACCAATGCGGCTATCAGGGAAGCCTCCTCGCAATGTATCGTAACCATGTGTCCCTCTCCGATAGCGGAAATGAAAGCGGTGAAAAATGACAAGGAGATTGATGGTTTTCACAATGCCATGCTCCGAGATGGCGTGGCCATGGTGAAATTCCTGAGATGGCTGAAACCTGCCGTGGCAGTCGGAGGTGTCACGGAAATGGGCATAGGACGAAAACTGGCGGCCTTGCGCGCGGAACAGCCACTTTTCAAAGATATAAGTTTTGACACCATCGCGGCATACAAGGCGCACGGTGCGATTGTCCATTATGAGGCGTCGGAGGAAACAGACCTCGAACTAAAGCCGGAAGGTTTGCTGCTGTTGGACAGCGGCGCCCAATATTTGGATGGGACGACGGACATTACGAGGACAATAGCGCTCGGTACGCCTACCGAAGAGGAGAAACACGTATATACATTGGTTTTAAAGGGACATATAGCCCTGAGCAGAATGAAGTTTCCCAAGGGAAGCAGTGGAACGCAATTGGATTCAGCGGCTCGTTATGCCATGTGGCAGGAAGGTTACAATTACGGACACGGTACGGGGCACGGTGTGGGTTCCTATCTCAACGTCCATGAAGGCCCGCACCAGATACGCATGAATTATGCACCGGCTTCCATTGTGGCAGGTATGACGGTGACCGATGAGCCGGGAATCTACTTGGAGGGAAAGTTCGGTGTGCGCATTGAAAACACCTTGTTGTCCATTCCGTTCAAGACCACGGAATTTGGGGAGTTCCTTGGGTTTGAACCATTGACTCTTTGCCCCATCGATACCGCACCCATTGACAAAGCGATGATGACCCCAGTCGAAGTGGAATGGCTCAATGATTATCATGCGGAAGTGCGGAGCAAACTCTTGCCTTTGCTGGATGATGCAGAAAACAAGCAGTGGCTCATGGAAGCCACTCAATCCATATAAATACATATCAAAAATGGCATTAATCAAGAAAATACGCGGTTTAGAACCGCAATTTGGAAAAAATTGCTACCTTGCAGAGAATGCCACGGTAGTGGGTGACGTTGTGATGGGAGACCAATGCAGCGTATGGTTCAACACCATTGTGCGTGGTGATGTAAATTATATCAAGATAGGTGATCGCGTCAACATTCAAGATGGAACATGTCTGCACACTCTCTACCAAAAGGCGGCAATTGAAATTGGAAACGATGTAACCATTGGGCACAACGTGACCATACATGGTGCAAAGATTCAGGATGGCGCACTCATCGGAATGGGGGCTACGCTCTTGGACGATTGCGTCATTGGCAAGGGCGCCATTATTGCCGCCGGCGCTTTGGTACTGAAGAAAACTATTGTCGGTGATGGCGAACTGTGGGGGGGCGTTCCCGCAAAGTTCATCAAGAAAGTGGACCCTGAACAATCCAAGGAATTGAACATTGGAATAGCTTCCCACTATATCATGTATTCCAAATGGTTCACCGATGAAAATCCCGAAACGCTCATCAACCCTTCGGAAGAGTAGGATATTCCAAAAGGTCGTTTGGTAGGTGAATGGTGGCAATCATGTTTTTCAGGTCGGGGCTTCGGCTTTTGAGGCACTTGTCATGGCGTCATCGCTTTTGCCAAAGGGCAAACGCTAAAGTTGAGTAAATGCTTTTGAACCACAAAGTTTCAAAGAGAGGAGCTGTTTTTCAGTTCCTCTCTTAGGTGTTGCGTCTGATTTGTGATGTACTTATGTTTTGGTTTTTCAAATGCAGGGTAGTTCCAAACAACCATTATGAACAGGGTGTGGAAACCTTGAACGCAAGCCTTAGTTGAAATTCGTGAAAAAATTGTCTTTCGAATTCAACAGTTATGGAATACAATGACATCAGTAACTTGAATGTACATTTCAATGATTTTTTGGCCGATTGTGCAATTTATGCCCCAACCATTGCCACATCCCATACTTTCTTTGTAATTTCGCCGCTAATTTGAATTTTTATCAACCCAAAACATTAACTATCATGAAAAATCTATTCAAAATTGGAGTCATCGTACTCAGCCTTTTTATGAGCAGTACGGTTCAGGGAAAGACGCAGAAAAGTGACATTACCATCGGTACCATCGTCTATAATCTTGATGATATTGACGCACGTTTCAAGGAGCTCCACGATGCTGGCTTTACATCATGTGAAATCAATTACAGCAGCAAGAAATGCACAGCCGAACTCGCAAAGCAGATTCGAGAGGCGTCAACCAAATATCAAATCAAGGTAACGACCGTTGTTGGAGTCCCGGGCAGCAAGAGCGAATGGAATTTCAAAAAAGGACCTTCCACTATCGGACTTGTACCAGCGGATGAACGTGAGGCGAAGATTGCAGCGTATCATAACATGATAGACTTCTGCGTTGCAGCCGGCGTACCGGCCATGCATTCACATTTCGGCTTCATACCCGTAGATCCTTCCAGTCAGCAGTACCTTGATTTCATTGCTGCAATGAAGGGGTTGGCACAATATGCCAAGGAACACAATACGCTCATATATTTTGAAACGGGTCAGGAAACTCCTGTCACCTTGATCCGCACAATCAAGGATATTGGTATGGGCAACTGTTTCATCAATTGCGACCTTGCCAATCTGTTGATGTATGGCAACGCCAACTCCCTTGATGCTGTCAAGCAGTTCGGTCCGTTGGTCAAGGAATTTCATGCCAAAGATGGCAAATATCCCAAGTTTGACAATCCATACGAACTTGGTTCCGAGGTGCCCATTCCCACGGGTGACGTAGATTTTCCAGGAGTCATCCAAGAACTCAAGCGTGTTGGTTTCAAGGGCGCCGTTACCATTGAATGTGAGTTGAATGGATCTAAACTTGATTATCTTGTCAAGACTCGCAAGTATCTGCAGAAACTGATAGACAAGAAATAAACAGTATGTAGAGATTGGTCAATAAAAAGGGTAGGTTGCGTAACCTACCCTTTATGTTCAACGTGTGTTTTCAGAACACGAGAACGGAATTGGCGACGGTGCGTTCGCGTTTGTCGGAAGGGTTGTTTAGAATACCGCTTTTCTTGGTCCAAATTATGGAGGAACCGCCTCCGTCAAGGTTGAGGGCGTCCGTGGCTTTCATACATTTGCAGAAATGCTCCAGTTCGGGAATGGTCATGCCTTCGGCCACGCCTTTGTGACGTCCATCAACGACTATGAGAAACAGATGGTTTTTCTTTGTCAGCATGACGGCGGTGCGGGGATGCCTCCTTGGGTCATTGCCGGATTGTTGTGCCGTAGCAACGCTCTTTCCGTTCAAAATGAGCAAAGGGCCTGACACCATGATGGATTTTCCGGAAGGGTCGTATGCCTTTTCTTTTTCAGGGCTCCATCCAATGATGCTTACTTTTTTACCGTCCATTTCGATGGCACCGTCACTTCGCGGGTCACCTGTCCATCCTGCCACGTCCCCTTTTCGGGCAATGTAGCAGACACTGCCTCCTTCGCGCATGTCAAAGAAAGTGCCGTTGACTGCGGCAACTGCGTTTTCCTTTTTTGCATGTTCCGTGGTCAGTTCGCGCCCGTCATGTACACATACGTCCGCCGTGTGTTTCTTCAATTTCACATCAACGATGTAGATGTCTTGAGGAGCGCCGTAGAGAGATGTGAAACTGGCGTGGAGAGAGCGTAGTCCCTTGGTTTGTTTCTCCTTGTGCCATTTGGTTTTTACAATCAGTAGGGAGTCGCTTTTTGTCTGTGCAGCGATGCTGAGAGGTAGCACCAGCAGTAAACTCCAAATGAAGAGCAATTTTTTTGTGTGCATATCTTTTGTCTGTTAAAGGTTGGAAAGTTTATACGCTACGGTCAGGACATAACAGAAATTTTTCCCTCCCTGTGTGCTTGTGTTGGTAAGCCCCCAATCCACGGAAAGTCCCGCGGAATACTGTCTGTTGATTTCGTAACTGGCTGAAATTTGGAAGCCCATGTCAAAACGGTGCATACCGGCCTGTGAAAACGTGGGGTGCGTATGATAAAGTCGTTCAACGCCTTCACGGTCGGGGTCGCCATTGGTCTTCACTTTTCCTCCAACACCGTATGCCAGGTAAGGTCCGGCACTGAGACAAAGGTAGTGCGGGCGCGACAAGGGAATGTAATAGTTCACCAATAAGGGTATCTCGATGTAGTTGGCATTGCTGGTCACACTCATCTTGCCCATCAGTATGTTCCCTTCCTCATCCAGCACCGGGTCTCCGTATTCGTCATAGATGATGACATCCTTGTCCTTGTCTTTCCATCCCTTGGCGAAGAAATAAAGGCCGGTTTCAAAGCCCCATAGGTTGGCGAATTCCCATTCATAGCTTGCACCCAGTTTGAATGCCCCGACTTCATGTGTGGAGTTGCCGATATGGGAAGCCAGTCCACCTCCGAATTTGAAGATGACGTTCTGTGCTTGTGAAAAGTGGCACAATACAAAGGCGATAACGATAATAGACAACAATCTTTTCATTTTCTTTTCTTTTTTCGGTTTGTTTTTGCCCAGCCTTCCTCCGAAAAGTCGGGTGCCTCTCCTTTTAACTCAAACCTGCCCTTGTTTCCCCTCATGAGTTCCATCCAGTCGTCTTTCCTGAATTTTCTTTTGGTGGGAGTTTCGTGGTTTTTAGTTTTTTCAGGCTTGGATTTTGTGGTATGTTCCTTTTTGGAAGCGTCTTTTTCCTTACGTGAAAAACCACGTTCAGAATCTTGTTTTCCGCTGCGTTTGCGCTCGGATGTGTTTTTGCTACCGCTACGCTTGCCGTCTCTTTCCCGTTTGTCATTGTCGCCGTGCCTTTTTGGAGCGCTGCCGTCTTCGGAGGTGCGTTCTACGGGGATGCGCCTGCCGTTCTTGTCAAATACCTCGCGCATGGCGGCTTCCACGATGTCTGCGTCCTTTTCAGGAACTTCAAAGAAAGAAAAAGAATTTTTCAGGTCTATGCGTCCCACCTCAATGTTGTCAGTCGTGTAGCGATTGAGTGTGCCGATGATTTCCCGTGCATAGAAATTATCGCGTTTGCCGGCGCCGAAATAGAAGCGGACGTAACCATCTTCCGCCTTTACGGATTCACCTTGTTTGGTTTCGGTTTTGTTTTTCTTTTTGCCGCCCCGCGCCTGCTCCCCGGGCAATTGTGGGTCTTTTATTTCCGGTTCGTTGGCATAGTAAGCGAGGAAACGTCCGAAAGTGAGTCCGACGAAGCGTTTGATAAGTTCTTCCTTGTCCAACCATTCCAGTTTTCTCATGGTGTCAGGAAGGAAAGGTTCGATTTGCTGTTCGTCAATTTGAACGCGTTCCAGTTTGTCAATGGCGCGGTACAGTTGTTTCGTGCATATTTCGTGGGGCGTAGGCAAGGTCTTCTTGACGAAATCCTTTCCGATGGTTTTCTCGATGGTGCGGACTTTCCCCTTTTCGCGCAGGTGAATGATGCAGATGCTCGTGCCTTTCTTCCCCGCGCGGCCGGTACGCCCACTGCGGTGTGTATAGTTTTCCACGTCATCGGGAAGTCCGTAGTTGATGACATGGGTGAGGTCGTCCACGTCCAGACCGCGTGCCGCTACGTCGGTTGCGACGAGCAACTGTGTATGGTGCTGACGGAATTTCTGCATGGCAAGGTCGCGTGCGGCTTGGCTCAACTCTCCGTGCAAGGCTTCCGCGTTATAGCCGTCCTGAATGAGTTTGTCAGCCACTTCCTGCGTTTCAATGCGCGTACGGCAGAAGACGATGGCGAAGATTTTAGGATAGTAATCCACAACTCGTTTCAATGCGAGATATTTGTCTTTGGCTTGTACCAGATAATATTCATGGTTTACCAGTTCCGCTCCTTCATTGCGAGAACCCACAACAATCTCCTTGGGATTGTGCAGGTAGTTTTGTGCAATCTTCTCAATCTCCTTGCTCATGGTCGCTGAGAAAAGCAGCGTATTCCGGTCGTCAGGAACACCGGCAAGGATGGCGTCAATGCTTTCCGAGAAACCCATGTTCAGCATCTCATCCGCTTCATCCAGGACCACGGTGCGTACTTTGTCCAATTTGGCGGCGCCGCGTTCCATCAAGTCAATTAATCTTCCCGGAGTAGCCACGATAATATGAACGCCTTTCTTTAGGGCGCGGATTTGGGTTTCTATGCTTGCTCCTCCATAAACGGGGAGAATGTGCAGACCTTCCACCCAGGCGGAAAAGTCCTTTAAGTCGCCTGCAATCTGCAGACACAATTCACGTGTGGGACAGATGACGATGGCCTGCGTGCTGTTGTTTTCAATATCGATTCTCTGGATGACGGGTAACCCGTAGGCTGCAGTCTTTCCTGTCCCGGTCTGGGCCAAGGCGATGACATCGTTGCGCTCTCCCAGCAGATAGGGGATAACTACTTCTTGAACGGGCATTGGGTTTACGAATCCCAAGGCTTCAATGGCTTGCAAAAGGGGTTTACTTACTCCTAATTCTTCAAAAGTCATAAAGATGGTAAAATGATTACTGGAAATTACGGTAATTATAAATAAACTGCAAAGTTACTATCTTTATTGTTGGCATTGCGGCTTTTGCTGCATAAATTATCAGGTTATTTTGTTTTTTCGTAAAAAACAAGTTTGTAAGTACGCGCGGACTTGAAAGTGAGGATTTGTCTCTCCAATTCCGAACCTTTCATGGTAGAGGCGCCGCCCTCGAAAGACTCCACTTTATAAGTACAGTCAGCGTCAATGCCGTGCAGTTTCAATGGAAATGTTTCTTCCCTACAATCTTGGCGTCGGAATATCAAAAAGAATCCTTTACCTTTTGCGTTGTCGTTGAGTTGATAACCACAAAATAAGTCAGAACCCTCATGTGTGTTGTCTGTGAGCGCATAGAAATCGCCAAAATACAGTTGTCGGATGCGGTCGGTGACACTCAGCATGGAGTGGAACCACGCAATCTCTTTTTCATCAGGTTCGCGCTTCAGTATCATGCCGTTGAAATCAGAAGGTGTGAATACGGTGCTGGCACCCAGGCGACTCAGAAAAGCGTATGTATCAAAAACGGGAACGGTAAAGGTTTCTCCTCCGGTAAAGGGTATGTAAGGTGTGGAATTAAGGGTGATGTTCTGTGTCAGTTCATCGCAGTTAGGGAACATGTGGGCGTCGTCACGGCAATAACTTTGGGCGCGTGACATCATTTCAATGTCCATGCGCGTGCCACCGCTGGCACAATTCTCAAAGAGAAGGTTTGGGAAACGTTGGTGGAGTGCATCCCAAAAAGCATAAAGGCCATTGATGTGCTTGATTTCCGATACTCCTTTTCTGTCCTCTGCATCGGTGTCGCGCCAAATGGGCAGGGGATTGCAGTTGAAATCCTGTCGGTAGATGTCGATGCCGCTTTCTCGTATGTTGCGCGACACTTCGTCCACAGCCCATTTCAAGGCATCGGGATTTCCAAGGTCCAGGAGGAAACAATGGTCGGAAGGGTTGTTCCTTGTTCGGTGGAAGAATTCCGGATGCTGCTTCACGATGGGTGCGTTGATGGTGGCGCGTTCGGGTTCAAACCATAGCAGAAAGCGCATGCCGGCCTTGTGGGCGGCGTCGGACACTTTCTTCAGGTTGCCGTCGGGATGGGTTTTGGTATTGATGCGCCAGTCGCCTACCCATTCCGCCCAATCCGGTCCGCAATTGGAGTCCTGTGTCAGTTCGCGCGGGGCACCATACCAGTTGGCATCTACCCAAAAAACATCAAAGGGAACTTTGAACCGTTTGGAAAACTTGATGATTTTGAGCATGTTCTCGTCGGTTTTGTTGCCTCCGCTTGCAGTAACAGGCAACCAAGGACGTACCAAGTCGCCTTTGGCGTCGCGGGGTGACTTGTGGTTGATGATGAAACGGTGAAACTCAACCAAACCATCTTCAACAGGCCTGTTTCGCCGTTCGTAAATGACGGTATAGGGCATTGCGAAACATTCCCCCGGCAACATTTTGAAATGAGAATCCAACATACCCAAAGTGAGCTGGTATTCTTTGGCGAACTGCATATCGGCACGCCAGGTGCCGGTCCATCCAACGGCGATTTCCAAACCGTTGAGTGGGCTGAAGTCAACGCCGAAATAAGGTAGCCACGCAGCCGAACGACCTTCTTCCGATGTCATGTGAAGCCAGTCGCACTCATGGCGTCGCATCAATTGCACATCCTGGTGACAGAAATCGGTATAAGTGGTCCTGGACCCTGTGATGCGCCGTATCTTGACACTGTTGGCGTTGCAGGCTTGTGAGAGACTCAGTGATTTGAAATCGTCGATAATGGCAGTAGGTTCGCTGCTGAGGCATTGCAGGGAGGGGCGTATTTCCGTGACGGGACAGTCAGCATAACGACGGTTGACAACCGAGAGGCGCAACTTGCCATCGGGTGACGTATAGGTTGTCTGCGTTGTTTCATCGTTGATGTGGGTTTCTGTCGGTGACCACTTTTCAGGCGAGAAAGGTTCACCGTTGTATTTGAATGAGATGCTGCAAGAATAGGTTAAATCAGACGTTTCCGCTTTTGCACAGATGGTTGCGAGTAGCAGTAGCAAGACCTGCATACATTTTCCGGGTAAATTTTTCATGATTAAATTAACAATTAACAAATTAACAGTGGGTGTGACAAAATTACGACATTGTGAACGAATGACAAAACTTTTCTGCAAAAGAACAAGAGAGTAGAAGAAAAGTTGTCTTTGTCGCCTTTGATAATGCTACGCCAATGCCAATGCCAAAGACCAAAAGCTGGCATTGTGTGAAATCATGCAGAATGAAAAGGAATCATGATGGGGGTATTTTTTCTCATTTTTATTATGTTATAGATGTTGTGCGAAAAATTTTTCATATATTTGCAGCCAAACAAATAAGAAATATAGTAACGTAAAAATATTGTTTATTTTTTTTTTAATTGTTGAGCGAATGAGAAAGTTTTTTACTCTTTCCACATTGCTGATGATATGCAGCATGTGGTGCTTACACGCAAATGCAATATGGGTAAAGGGCGATCAGATTGAATGTGATCAGTTTGCTTCTGGTCAAAAGATTGTCCTTGAAAACGCCAGCACGCCCGATGCTTACGGCATGTATTGGGCGGGTCCCGAGATGCATTCGGGAAAAATCACTGCCGACTGTGTATTCCTTTTGACAACAGGCCCGAAGGATGTTTACGGAGAACCTACGTTCTATCTTAGACAATCCTCTTCACGCCTTTATGTCAAGGGAAACAGTGGCAGCAAGAAGTTCACCTTGGTTGAAAGTCGTGATGATGCTTCCACTTTCACGCCTTATTGTGCAGGAGACTCCGCCGAGAGCAATCCAAGCAGCACGGCAATAGAAGGTTGGGATTTCCATTCAGTTTGTTTTGCCAATCGCATAGTCAATACCAATGGCAAAGTAAAGACATATTGGATTTCCAACAACTATACACAGTTGCAGTCTGTGTTCAGGGAACAGCGTTATACGATAGCATGGAATGTTTACAGTGTAACGGAAGACCGTTCCAAGAAGGCTGAACTTGGAGAGTATCTTGAAGAGTTGGATGAAAACACGGGTTTCCGCGGTGACAACAGTCCCGGCGACTTGCCTTCAGAACTTGTCAAGTCTTACAAGGACTTGATTTCCAATGCCAAAAAGGCATACAAGGATGGAAACAAGTCGGATGCCGAATATGGTAAGATTCTTCAGGAACTCAAGGACACCCAGGCGGATTTAAAGAACCATATCATTCCTTTGACCGACGGTTACTACTACATCATGAGTGCTTTTGACGGGTTCATGCAGAAGCAAGGTGTAGAAATGGCAATGTACCGCAACAATGGTGAACTCCGTTATTGCAAGATAGACGAGACGGATGACAAGTTTGTATTCAAACTCACCAAGCAGCAGTCGGGAAACTGGGCCATATTGAATTGCAAGGATTTTACTTACATCAGTACCAGTGGTGACCGCCAAAAATTGGGAGGAACTGAAAAACTCGAAGTAGAGCAGATTATTGAGCAGGCAACCGCATGGAACGGGCGCTGGTTCATTTCCAACACCAAGAATACGCAGCACTATGTGCCCGACAACAACCAATTTGGTACGACTGCGGATTACACCGTATTCAACATGCCTGACATCTACGGCTCATATAACTCCAATGATCCCAACAATACCGCATACGGATGGCATACATGGTATTTCAAGCCCGTAACGAACGAGGAAGTATTGAAGAAGGTGCAGAAAAACAACAAGACAGAAGAAGACAAGCAGTTGCAGGCACTGTGTACCGAGGCGAAGGGGCTTTACAAGGAATTGTTCACTTACGACATCGATACCAACAAACCATTGATAACCGAGGCGGATGATGATGATCCGGAGCATTGCCAGTATTCTTCCAATGCGAAGATGCCAGACGAAGGTACAACCAATTGGGGACGCTACAAAAACCTCATTGATGGTGATCCCGCTACGTATTTCATTTCTTTGCATAATCAGAAACATTGGTTACCGGAAGATTTCCACTATTTGCAGGCAGATTTGAAGGACAATCCGGTGGCCAGTTTCGCATTTGATTTCAAGAAATCAACCACATGGCCCACATTCATTTGGCAAGATCTTGCCATTTGGGCAACAAATGACACAACTGATGCCAGCAGTTGGGTTCTCGTTGATGAACTCAAGGGGCTTGATACCCAAGCCGCAGGTTACATGTCGCCGGTAGTGGTAATGGACAAGGCATATCAGTATATACGAATTTCCGTAACATACAGTCCGCGCGAACTTATGGTAGGAAAAGGCTATTCATTCGCTGTGGGTGAACTACAATTCTATCCCGCCGCACTCAAT
This sequence comes from Prevotellaceae bacterium UBA1787, assembly GCA_002315195.1. Next base: position 22,046 of record DCGD01000118.1, read on the forward strand.
GAAACCACCTCTCGTTACTACAAGGTCTCCGGAATGAAGGAAGCCGCTGACAAGATGAAGACCTTGATTGATGCCGCACAGGAGAAGATAGACAATCATACGACAACAGCCGAGGACATCAAGGCGATGAAAGACGCCATTCAGGCAGTAAAGGATGCCGATCAGGCAACTGAATTCAAGAAAGAGTTGGATAAGGCTGTCAATGAAACATCAACCGACTACCGCGCAGACGGAACACCGGGTGATATCACCAACGAAGTCAAGGAATATCTTCTCAAGGGTATCGAGGACGCCAAAGCCGTTGTCAATGGGGAAGAAAAAACTGCGGCAGAATACAAGGAAGCGATTGCAAAGTTCCAAGCAGTACGCGACAGTGTCAAGAGAGCCATTGTACCTTTGACCGAAGGCTACTATTATATAATGAGTGCATTCGATGGTTTCAAGGCTAAGCAGGGTGTTGAAATGGCTATGTACAAGAATAACGGTCAGCTTCGCTATTGCGCCCTCGACGGAAGCAAGGCACAGTTCGTGTTCAAATTGGCTCAACTGCCTTCCGGCAACTGGACCATCCAGAACGGCAGTGACTATGCATTCATCAATACAAGTGCAAGTGCCAAGGCAATAGAAAGTTCTGAACTGCCAAGCGCTGAACAAATCATTCAGCTCGCCACCAATTGGAACGGTCGCTGGACCATTGCCAACACCGCTAACGAGCAGCACTATGTTCCCGACAACAACCAGTTCGGCACCACCGCTGATTACACCGTATTCAACATTCCTGACATCTACGGCAACTACAACGCCAACGATCCCGCAAGTCAGGCTTACGGTTGGCAGACTTGGTATTTCAAGCCCGTAACAGACAAAGAACTTATCGCTGAAATCGAAAAGAACGCCGTGAGCATAGAGGACAAGATGATACCAGTTCTTGCAGACTCAGCCAAGAACATCTTCAAGGAAATGCTTGTTTATACTATCAGTGAAAACGGTTTGATTACCAACGCTGACGATGAATCGGCAGATTGTCAGTTCTCTTCCAATGCGAAGATGCCTGATGAGGGCGACACCAACTGGGGACGCTACGCTTATCTCCTTGATGGTGATCCTTTCACCTATTTCATCTCCGTGCACAACCAGAAGCACATGAAGCCGGCAGAGTTCCATTACATCCAGGTGGATTTGAAGAGCAATCCAGTTTCCGCATTCCAGTTGAAATACAAGAACTCAACCAAGTGGCCGACTTTTGCCATCAAGAATTTGGATGTCTATGCAACTAATGATACAACCGATGCAGGAAATTGGAAGTTGATAGAACAGTTCAAGAACATCTCCGAGAACGATGATCCTATCATTGACATGGATCAGGCATATCAGTTCATCCGCTTCTCAGTATCCGCTACGGCCAACTCTTTGAAGGTTGGTGAAGGATATTCATTCTCTATCGGAGAATTCCAGTTATACGGTGCAACAAGAGACTTTGAAAGTCCAATGTGCCTATATACATCCATCGAAAACCTGAAAGAAAAGACAGACTATATGCTGGCGCTTTCAGACTCCTTGTTGCAAGTAGCAGCCAAGAAGGAAACAAAGGTTGAAGATGTGAATCTGCTCAGGGCAGCCATAGAGAATGTACTTGTATGCAGAAACAAGGGACTTCTCAATGAATTGCTCGCAAATGCTCCCAAACCTGAAGAATTCCGCGGTGATGGCACCCCTGGTGACATACCATCAGAAATCAAGGGCAATTATGAAACAACTTATCAGGCAGCCAATTTAGCCGTGGCAGCCGAGAAGAGTTCCAGTGATTTGGAAAAAGCCGGAATGGATTTCTCTGCTTCAATTGAGGCTGTCCAAAACGGTATCGTTCCTTTGACGGAAGGTTATTATTACATCATGAGTGCTTATGACGGGTTCAAGGCAAAGCAAGGTGTGGAAATGGCCATGTACCGCAACAATGGTGAACTACGTTACTGTGCGCTTGATGAAACACAGGGTAAGTTTGTATTCAAGTTAAGGAAGATTGAGGAAGGCAAATGGAGCATCCAGAACTACAGCGACTACACTTATATCAACACCAGTGCAAGTGCCAAGAAGATTGAATGTTCCAATTTCCAGGAGAACGCTCAGCTCATAGCACCATCAGATAATTGGCTAAATCGTTGGACTATTGCCAATACGGCCAACGAACAGCACTATGTACCAGACAACAACCAGTTCGGCACCACCGCTGATTACACCGTATTCAACATACCTGACATTTACAGCAGTTACAATGCAAATGATCCAGCAAGCCCTGCTTATGGTTGGCAGACATGGTATTTCAAGCAAGTAACCGATGCTGAACTCATCGCCAAACTTGAAAAGAGTTACAAGAGTGACCTTGACAAGCAACTCGAAGCACTCGTAGATACGGCTGCTCAAGTGTATGCTGAACAGTTCAACTATGATGTCAATATGCAGAAGGCACTTATCACCAATGCCGATGACGATTCTGAAAATTGTCAGTTCTCTTCCAATGCGAAGATGCCGGATGAGGGTGAAACCAATTGGGGACGCTATGCTTACCTGCTTGATGGTGATCCGTTCACCTATTTCATTTCCGTACACAACCAGAAGCACATGAAGCCGACAGAGTTCCACTATATCCAGGTGGATCTCCAAAGCAATCCGGTAGATGCATTCCAATTCGCATACAAGAATTCCACCAAGTGGCCGACATTTGCGATGAAGAACGTTGATGTATATGTTAGCAACGATACAACCGACGCCCAGGGTTGGACACTCGTCAAGAACATCCAAAACATCACCGAAGACAATGTACCAGTCATTGTAATGGATAAGGCTTACCGTTACATCCGCTTCTCGGTATCCGCTACGGCAAACTCCCTGAAGGTAGGTGCAGGTTATTCATTCTCCATCGGTGAGTTCCAGATTTATCCGGCAGAACTTAACCAGACGTCATCTCCATACTATCGCATTGATGGCATGAAGGAACTCGCAGACGGCATGAAACAGTTGGCAGAAGAAGATCTTGAAATCGTCAAGGAACGCGCGACCACTCAGGACAACATTGACGAATTGCGTGCGGCTATCGATGCAGTAAGAGAATTGCATGTCACCAGTGCAAAGGCAACGACGTCGGACGTAAAGGAAGATGGCAAGATTTATGGTCTTGACGGAGTGGAACGCACCAAACTCGGCAAGGGCTTCAATATTGTAGATGGAAAAGTAATCAATGTTACCAAGTAACATTATTTCCACCAAATCTGAATAATTGGCATCCGTCTCACCGAGGCGGATGCTTTTTTTGTTTGAAACAGATAAAACTGAGCAAATTTATTTATTGTTAAAAGGAAAAATTTTTATTTTTGCAATGCACAACAGGACAGTAACGCATGAACCATTCAAAATTTCTCAAGGAAATTCGAGTTTTCATACCCGAAGAACGCATATACACAGATGCGTTAAGAAGGCTGGCATGGGGAACAGATGCCAGTTTTTATCGTTTGACACCCAAGGTTGTCATTCGCAGTGAAAATGAAGCGGAAATAACCCGCTTGCTGCGCATGGCTACGAAATACAAGGTTCCCGTGACGTTCAGAGCGGCCGGTACCAGCCTGTCGGGTCAATCCATCAGCGATTCCGTCTTGATAGTGGCAGGGAAAAACTGGGAAAATTATCATATATCGCAGGATTGTTCCACTATTACCTTGCAACCCGGTCTTACAGGGGGCAGGGTAAATACGTTGCTGGCACCGCATCATCGAAAGTTGGGACCTGACCCCGCTTCCATAAAGAGTGCCATGGTGGGTGGCATTGTCATGAACAATGCATCCGGCATGAATTGTGGCACTCATGCCAACAGTGACCGAACGTTGATTTCCGCACGTATGGTATTGGTCGATGGGACAGTCCTGGACACGGGAGATGAAGAAAGCAAAGCCACTTTCAGGGCAACGCATCCTGAGATAGTTGCGGAAATACAAAAACTCCGTCAGGAAGTGATGGCAAACAGCGCTCTTCGCGAACGCATACGACACAAATATTCCATCAAGAACGTGACGGGACTTAACCTTAGACCGCTTATCTGCTACGATGATCCTTTTGACATCATGGCACATCTGATGGTTGGTTCAGAAGGAACACTGGCATTCCTTTCCGAGGTGACATTACGAACCGTAGCGGATTTGCCGCGAAAAGCAAGCGCCATGATTTATTTTCCCACTTTGAAATCCGCATGTGAAGGCGTGGTAAGAATGAAAACGCTTCTTACCGATGAAAGCGAGGACAGAGCGGATAATTTGGTGGTCAAAAGTGCTGAGATGCTGGATTGGAAATCACTTTCTTCCGTAGATGACGAACATTATCTTCAATGGAAAGAAAAAAAAGGTGACAAGGAAGCAGAAGGCTTGACGGCGGTTCTCACAGAGGTAAAAGCCAATAGTCAGGAACGCTTGGAATGTTACATCCGTCAGGTTTCGGATGTTCTGAAGGACATACCCGTGGCTGTACCAATTCATTTTACGGATAACCTAAAAGAATATGCGCCTCTTTGGGCGATTCGTTCGGGAATTTTTCCAAGTGTGGGAGGCACCCGAAAGCCCGGTACCACTTGTTTGATTGAAGATATTGCTTTCCATACGGAAGACCTTCCTGAAGCTACCGTGAAATTGCAGAAACTTTTGGCACAACATGGTTACGACGATGCTTGCATCTATGGACATGCACTTGAGGGCAATTACCATTTCATCATCAATCAGTCGTTCCAAACCCAGGAAGACGCCGCCCGCTATGAGGCTTTGATGGAAGATGTGAAAAGACTGGTGGTTGACGAGTTTGACGGTTCTTTGAAAGCCGAACATGGTACAGGCCGCAACATGGCTCCATACGTCGCATACGAATGGGGAGAAGAAGCCTTCGGAATCATGCGTAGAATAAAGGCTGTATTTGATCCCGAAGGATTATTGAATCCCGGTGTAATCTTTAACGATGACCCACATTGTCACCTCCAGAATTTCAAACCCCTCCCTTTGTTGGGAAAGAAAGAAACATACGAAAGTCGCAAGGCAATTTTCGACAGAATCAACCGTTGCATAGAATGTGGTTTTTGTGAAGTGAATTGTCTTACCTGCGGATTGACGCTTTCTTCCCGTCAACGTATTGCTTTGCAGCGGGAAATGGCACGTTTGGAAGAGGAAGATGCAACACAATTGGACTCCCTTAGGAAACTGTACGATTATGCAGGTGAAGCCACTTGCGCCGGAGACGGTTTGTGTGCGACTTCATGTCCGATGGGCATCAATACGGGTGACTTGACCCATCTGATACGTCAGGACAAATTGCCCAAAGACAGTTTCGCTTATGCTGTGGGCGGTTTCGCATCCAAGCATCTGCATGGAATCAAGAATGTTTTGCGTCCATTGCTCGCTACCGCTCACTTTGCTCATGCTGCTTTGGGAGATAAGAATATGGCATTTTTGGCCGAAGGCTTGCATAAAGTAGGTATTCCACTTTGGACAAAGGCGATGCCGTTGGGTTGCAATGCGTCCAAGTTGGCACAGCGCGTACAACTGCCACGAAACAACAAGGTCGTATATTTTCCCAGTTGCATAAACCAAGTCATGGGAACGTCAGCCGCAGACAAACACCGCAGACCGTTGACGGATGAGATGTTGCAATTGTTGCAGAAATGCCACTATGAAGTCATATTCCCCAAAAATATGGACAATCTTTGCTGTGGAACCATTTGGGAAAGTAAGGGCATGCCCGAAATGGCTGACCAAAAGAGCAAAGAATTGGAAAATGCGCTGTGGGAAGCCAGTGAAGAAGGGCGCTACCCGGTGTTGTGTGACCAAAGTCCTTGTCTTCAGCGAATGCGCCAAACCATCAAGAAGATGAGACTATACGAGCCGGCAGAGTTTATTGAGACATTCCTTGTGGATAATCTTGAGTTCCATCCCATGGAGCGCAAAATTGCCTTGCATGTGACATGTTCCATGCGTAAGATGGGATTGGCAGATACCATTCTCCGTCTTGCAAGGCGTTGTGCCACCACAGTCATAGTGCCCGAGGAAATCGGTTGTTGCGGCTTCGCCGGTGACAAGGGTTTCACGCATCCGGAAGTAAACAAATACGCACTGAGAAAACTGCGCCCGCAGATAGAGAAGGCTGGTGTGGAGGAAGGTTACAGTAACAGCCGTACTTGTGAGATAGGGCTAACAACCAACTCTGGTGTAACCTATCGTTCCATTGTCTATTTGGTAAATGAATGTACAACTTTTAAGAAACAGTCAAGTGATCAGTAAACCTCATTATTTATTATTGGATGGGCTTCGGGGTGTAGCCGCATTGATGGTATTGCTCTATCATCTCAATGAAGCCGTAGCCTTCGCAGCCGGAGCATCGGAACAGCAACTTTTCCATGGATTCCTTGGTGTGGATTTCTTTTTCATCCTCAGTGGTTTTGTCATGGGATATGCTTACGATGACCGATGGAATGTTATGAGTACGGGTCAGTTTATCAAACGCCGACTTATCCGACTTCATCCCATGGTTGTGTTCGGAGTTGTCATCGGTGTAATCTGTTTTGCCATTCAGGGATTTACCAACTGGAATGGTGAACGTGCGACAACGGGTGTTCTCATGATAGCGGTTTTGCTTGCCATGTGTATGTTGCCCGTGTCACAAAATCTTGATGTCCGGGGAAATACGGAAGCTTTCCCTATCAACGGCCCTCATTGGTCATTGTTCTTTGAATATATCGGAAGTTTGCTCTATGCGCTATGTATTCGCAAGATGAAAACAAAATACCTTGTGTGTCTTGTGGTGTGCCCTGCCATTGCCATGCTTTTGATAAATTTGCAAGACCCTTCATACGGAATAGCTTACGGATGGAGCAGTGAACCCATGAACATGCTGAAAGGCTTTCTTCGCATGCTCTATGGTTATCCGATGGGCTTGCTGCTTGCGCGTCTTTATCGTCATTGGCAACCTTCTTCCATACATAAATTCCCCATTTTTGCATTGTGCAGCCTTTTGCTGATAGCCTTGTTCAGTGTGCCGAGTATGACATCGGTTCATCCAAACATCAAGGTGTGGTATGAACTCTTCTGCATAGTTGTTGCCTTTCCATGTGTTTTGCTTTTTGCCGCACGCGGAAATGCGGAAGGTTTCAACCGAAAGGTGGTTAGTTTCCTGGGACGCTTGAGCTATCCACTCTATGCCATACATTATCCGTTCATCTATCTCTACATTCATTGGATAAACACCCAACAGCATCCTTTCGGGACTTGGGAATGGGCGACGCCGATAGCAGTAGCGGTATTAAGCATCATATTGGCGACTTTAGCGCTTATCTTCTATGACGAACCATTACGCCGCCGCTTGAGCAAGCGTTTTTTGAGCGAAGTACATTAACTCGGAAGTATTGCGATCTTCACTTTCGGCAGGAGATGCAAATGATGCGGATTGGCTTGAACAGAAATGTGTGAACAAGAAGGAGGTGGGTTTTCCCGCCTCCTTCTTGTTCAATTGTTCAATTGTTCAATTGTTCAAAACAGGTTCCAAAGGTATTTCTTCAAAATACAACCCCGTATGTTTGGAATCCTTGAGTCCCATGTCCCATCCCACTTGGCGCAGATGCGTCTGAACGTAACTGCTGTATGGATAGTCGGCGCATTTTGGATTTGCATTCCAACAAACATTGGACAGATGCGTATAGATTTGAACCAGATCGTTACCGAAAAAATGATGCCAAAGTGTTCCAAGAACACCATATAACCCCACTTTCTGTGCATACGAGCCTTGTGAATCGATGCCGGAAACGTCATACCATGGACAGGTAAGCACATCATAACCCAAACGCATGAAATAATCAAGTGTGGGGTAAGCCGTTTTGGCACTGCCGTAATACCAGTCGCAGATAATGATATCCTTGGGTAATGTATTGGCTGCTGATGCCGTTTGGGTGTTGCCGTTGGCATAGAAACCATTCCAGCGTTTGTCACCGCGTTCAAGTAGCATGTCATGCCACATCATGCTTCGCGCACCAAGCGAAGTGATGGTGCTGTTGATGGCTTTCAGATGGTTGAGGAACAGTTCGGAATATGGTACGGACAGACACTCGGGACAACTTGGGGAATCTGCTTCATCACAACCAATGTGGAAGTAAGGTGGTTGTCCGAAAGCCTTGTGCAATTCTTTGATGAGTGCAACAATCAGTTTCAGAGTTTCAGGATTGCTCAAGCACCAGTTCCAACCTGCGGCAGGTTCAAATAGAGGTTGGTACTTTGGGGAAAAATCGAGCCCGGCATGTTTGCCCGCCAAACTTCGGCTCATAGTGGCATGTCCGAAAACATTCAATTGTGGAATCAAGGTTATGCCAAGGTCATCGGCAATTTTCTTGATGCGTGCGATTTCTTTCTTTGTCATGCTACCATCTTCCCATCCGTACCAGGGAGCCACATCACTGCGGAAGGAACCCCATGGCTCAATGACGGCATAATTGAGTTTGTAATAGGCAGCGAGACGCACAAGCCGTTCTATTTGTTGAGGGTCTGTTTCGTGGAACCAACAGATGTGAATGCCGCGAAAACTCGTTACGCTGAAGTCTGAAATCTCCGTGCGAGGCACTATCCAACCTTCAATACTCTTTGTGCCCCTGGCAGGCATGACTATCTGACGGAGCGAATAGAGCGCATAACGAACCCCTTGAAGAGTGGATGCCTTAATTTGAATCTCATTGTTGTAGGTACGGAGTTTATAGGCGTCGGAAGAAAGTTGTTCTGAATTTTTTCCTACTGTCACCGTAGGGGCGTATTTACCATACCAGGATTTAAGGTGTTTTTCTGCCCAGGTGGCAGCCAACGGATCGGGACATTCAATGACGACATTCTTGAGTGCATAGTACTCAGTAGCGCTGATGTCACATTCCTGCGGTTGTGGACAGATACGTGGCACGAGTCCTTGTCCGGCAACGAAATTGGTACAATAGGATAGAATGATTGCAATAAAGGGTAATTTCAGTTTACTCATGGTTTCTGTACATTTGGTAAGTTGTAAGTCAATTGTTCGGAAATGATTGGGATTCTGTATTATGAATAACATCCGTGATGATTGAAGTTAAAGTAAACAGCGTATTGGCAAAACTAATAAAAGCCATGAAAGACCAGTTCATTCAAGGAATATAGGGTAATGCACAATATGTGGGCTTTGTTTCAATACAGTGGGCGGTTTGTTTCCGGTCACTTGATGTTCTGCTGCAACCATTGTATATATTTGAAGGTAAACGTCTATCGTCCGTTGTTGCATTCAACATAATTTTTCAGTCGGAACATGACTTTTCCATTGAAATCTCGGAAGACAGTGAAGATAGGATAGAAGCAGTTATGGTTCCAAAACTGCAGCGTATCCTCCGTTTCTGACCATCTTTACATTCACTTTAGTTCCGTTGTTTACGGTTGAGTGCTTGCACACATAGTCCATGGCGATTGTACCGGCGTTTATACCATCTTCAAAACTTGTCATCTTGTAGTTCTTGCTGTTTGGAAGGAAATCAAAAGAGATTTCGAGGTTACGTTCTTTTGTATTTGTCATACCACCGATGTACCATTTTTCTCCGCTTCTCTTCGCCGTGATGCAGTATTCTCCAGCTTTCGCTGCGAGTACGCGGGTTTCGTCCCAATTTACGGGCACACTGGTGAGGTAATCGCGGCAGTCAGGCCATTTGTCATATCTGCAAGGATTATCCATAAGCATTTGTAGATTGCTTTCAAAGAGGACGAAAAGAGCCATGTTGTAGGCCTTCGTGCCCACACCGGAGCAGATGGGTCGGTTCCCGTGGTGGCGTTCCGGCTGGTAGCAAAGCATGGAACCGGGTGTATAGTCCATGGGACCTACGGCGTTGCGGATAAATGGAAACCATACGCTGTTCTCAGGCTTGCAGCTGCCATTGTATTCCATGCCTCTAACGCCTTCGTAGGTCAGAATATTGGGGTATTTGTAGTCAAGTCCGCTGGGATGAAATGCCCCGTGGAAATCCACAAAGATATGATGCTTGGCTGCTTCCTTTGCCACTCGCTCATAGAAATTAATCATCCATTGGTCCTGGCGGTCCATGAAATCTATCTTGACACCCTTGATACCCCATTTTTCAAAGACTTCAAAAAGGTTCATGTTGTGCTCAACGGTCAGCCAGGGAAGCCATACAATGATGCCGACACCCTTACTCTTGCCATATTCGATAAGTTGCGGGAGATGAACTTCGGGGTTTGTCTTGAAGGGATCACGGGTATTCAGAGCCCAACCTTCGTCCATGAGCATGTATTTCACTCCATTTCTTGACGCAAAATCAACAAAATACTTGTAAGTGTCAAGGTTTATTCCGCTTTTGAACGTTACGTCCGCACCATAGGGAATACCGTTCAGCCAGTCCCAACATGTTTGACCCACTTTTATCCAGTCAGTATTTCCTATTGCATTGGCGGGGGCAAGACGCACCGGCATTTCGTTTTCCGCCAACTTGCGGTCATCTTGTGTAATTAGCATGTATCTCCAAGGGAAGGATCGCGTGCCAGTCGTCTTGGCGATGTAGTCCGCCTCTTTCAGAATTTTCTGGCTTCGGTCGCCTGAGTCCTCATATTCAAGTGGATTCTTGGGATGAACGGCAGTCATTGAGTTGTTGGCATTTCCTTTGAGGAATGTTCCGGGATAGTCGAAGAGGTCGAATTCACTGATAAGCATTTTTTGTTCCTCGCCCATCACGAGGACAGGCAGTTCGGACATCTTGTCCTCTCGTTTCCATTCATCGCTGTTTACGATTGTATAGTTTTCCTCACAACTTGTCTTGAATCCGCCCGGTTGTTGCAGAACAAGGCGGTTTTTTTCAGATAGTTGAAAGGTGATGTCTTCTGCTAAAATTTCGATGTCACCCTTCAGCGCGGTCATGAAGCGATATGCTATGCCGTCGTTGTAAATTCTCCATTCAATCTTGTAGCCGCCTTTCATGTTCATTGTCAGCAGCGTATAATCGTTTGTTGTCTTGCTGTTTTTCAATGGATGGATGGGCGTAATCGTTTCCTTTACGTTTTGTACATTCTTGTTCTTCAAGGACGGATTTTCACCCAGCGTCAAGTTGCGTAGTGAGAGTGCAAGGTGACTCTGTTTGAGAAGGGTTTCCCCATGACTTACTACATCGTAGTAGATGCGGTCGGATAGGGTGATGTTTACTTGAATTTGTTTATCGGGGCTGGAAGCGGACAAAGTCTTGTTCGCTGAGGCAGCAAGGCTGAACATTAATAGAAAAGCCATTGAAAGAAATTTGGTTTTCATGTGTATTGAATTTGAGTTATTAACAATTTTACATACAGTTTTTCCACAATTGAACAATACATCTATTGCTTTTTCCACATAGTGCAAGTCTGGCATTGAAGAAATTCATATAAGAAAGCTGATTAGACAAACTGAGAAACCATTCATGTGTTCACTTCAGATAGGAGTCCACTATAAAAGTATTTTTGTAAAAAATGAGTATTGATAATCAATATTTACAAATCCAAAAATCAAAAATTTTAATTTATTCAAGAAGGCACATTCATGAATGACAACAACTGTCCAATAAGTTTATTGACCTCAACAATAGTTGGAATAAGAGGTCAGGCGTTGTTCATGGTGGCATTCACGCCTCGCCTTTAGGAAGTTTGAAGGGTGTGGCGGTTCGGGATGCGTTGTCGTGCAAATCTATTTTTCCGAATGCGGATTCGTATTTGTTGATGTTGTCCTGAAGAGCGAACAGAAGCCGTTTTGCATGTTCGGGTGCTATAACAACGCGTGTGGCAAGTTTCGGTTTTTGACGGTTTGGTGTCATGCGCAGGAAATCGAATATGAATTCAGCGCTTGAATGGGTGATTAAAGCAAGGTTTGAATATACACCATCTTCCAATTCCGGGTTAAAGTCAATCTGCAATTCTTGTTTGTTGTTTTCCATTTTTTTTACTACGTTTTATTTTCCGCAAATTTAGTGTTTTTTGTGACAATGGAGACTGCATACAATGAAAAAAACGACAAAGCAATAGTGTAATCGGAAAATGTAAACAGTTGTTCAAAGTGCTGATATCTTATTGAGTCGGGAAAAAATTAAAAAGAAATGTTGATAATGAGAATATTTCCGCGTATTAATTCGTCTTTTTTATGTAATTTTGCAGTCTTAATTTTACATTTCGATGGAGCAACAGAAAATCCGCGTGCGCTTTGCGCCCAGTCCTACGGGACCTCTACATATTGGTGGTGTTCGTACCGCCCTTTTTAATTATCTTTTCGCCCGTTCTCATGGTGGAAAAATGATATTTCGGATTGAAGACACCGACACCAATCGCTTCGTACCAGGCGCCGAAGACTATATTTTGGAAAGTTTTCGTTGGTTGGGCATACATTTTGATGAGGGCGTAAGTTTCGGTGGTGACAAGGGACCCTATCGTCAGTCGGAACGCAAGGAGATATACAAAAAATACGTGAAGTTGTTGTTGGACTCAGGCAAGGCGTATTATGCTTTTGATACCCCGGAAGAACTGGAACGTAAACGCGAAGAAACCCAAAATTTCCAATATGACGCAAAGACACGCCTATCCATGCGCAACTCTCTTAGTATGCCTGAGGAAGAAGTGGAGCGGCTGATTGCTGACGGTGAACAATTTGTTGTTCGTTTCAAAATTCAACCGGGTGTAGATGTCCATGTAAATGACATGATACGCGGTGACGTAAAAATCAATTCTTCCATCTTGGATGACAAAGTACTTTATAAGTCCGCAGACGAACTGCCTACATATCATCTCGCCAATATCGTGGATGACCACTTAATGGAAATTACGCACGTCATACGTGGAGAGGAGTGGTTGCCTTCAGCCCCCCTTCATGTGTTGTTGTATCGCGCATTCGGTTGGGAAGATACAATGCCGAGGTTCGCCCACTTGCCATTGCTGCTCAAACCAGATGGGAAGGGGAAATTAAGCAAGCGTGACGGCGACCGTTTGGGTTTCCCGGTATTTCCTTTGCAATGGCACGACCCAAAGTCAGGTGAAATCAGTTCTGGTTTTCGTGAAAATGGTTATTTCCCCGAGGCTGTCATCAATTTTCTTGCATTGTTGGGATGGAATCCAGGAACAGAACAGGAATTGTTCAGCATGGAAGAGTTGATACAACAATTCGATTTGAATAAATGCAGCAAGGCTGGCGCAAAATTTGATTTTGTTAAGGGAACGTGGTTCAACCATGAGTACATTCTTCGCAAGCGAGATGAAGAGGTAGCGCTGAAATTTGACGAAATCCTGAAAGCCAATGGTATTGACGAACCCATAGAACGGGTGGTCAAAGTGGTTGGAATGATGAAGAATCGCGTCAATTTCGTAAAGGAGTTGTGGCCGCTTTGCAAGTTCTTTTTCGTCGCTCCTGATAGTTACGACGAAAAAACCGTGAAAAAACGGTGGAAGCAGGATTCTCCGGAAACCATGGAAGCACTTGCCGAAATACTCGAAAGTCTTGACGATTTCAGTATTCAATGTCAGGAAGCCGCCGTCATGAAATGGATTGAAGACAATGGCCTGCATACTGGAAATGTGATGAATGCCTTTCGCTTGACCCTCGTCGGTGCGGGTGTAGGACCTCACATGTTCGATATTTCCGCTTTTCTTGGCAAGCAAGAAACACTTCTTCGAATGAGAAGGGCTATGAGTGTTTTGAAGGTGAAAGCATAGATGATTTATCCCAAGAATACTATGTACACTTTTGCAATCTATATTTATATGGTATGCGCCAGTATTGCAGCCATATTCAACAAAAAGGCTCGTCTTATGGTACAAGGACATCGCAAGGTGTTTGACGTATTGCGAAACAATATCGATCCAACGGCGAGATATATTTGGGTACATGTTGCATCATTGGGCGAATTTGAGCAGGGGAGATGTTTGATTGAGAAAATAAAGAAGACTTATCCTCAATATCGTATTATTTTGACTTTTTTTTCCCCCTCCGGCTATACGGTTCGTAAAAATTATCCATACGCAGACATTGTATGCTATCTTCCATTCGATACGAAACGCAATGCCTCAAAATTCCTGCAGTTGGCTCGTCCCTGTGTGGCTTTTTTCATCAAGTATGAGTTTTGGCAGAATTATCTTACATTGCTCAGCGAAAGAGGTGTTCCTACATACAGTGTATCGAGTATTTTCCGTCCAGATCAGTTGTTCTTTCGCTGGTATGGAAAACACTATTCCAATGTTCTGAAATGTTTTACACATTTGTTTGTTCAAAACGAAATTTCGCGTGACTTGTTGCGTGGAATAGGAATTGACAATGTGACAATTACAGGAGATACGCGTTTCGATCGTGTCATTGAAATTGCAAATTCCGCGAAACGAAACGCAATATGCGATGTTTTCGTGAAGGGTCTTAAAGAAGATGAATATTTGTTGGTGGCAGGTAGCACGTGGCCTCAGGATGAGAAGATTTTGTTTAATTATTTCAATCATCATCCAAAGCAGAAACTCATCATCGCCCCTCATGTTGTATCGGAGAAGCATTTGGATGATATTGACAATATGCTGGGTCGTCCCGCCGTTCGTTATTCATCGGCTTCAGTGGAAAGCGTGCATAAATCCGATTGCCTAATCATTGACAGTTATGGAATGCTCTCGTCTATTTATGCATACGGAAAGATGGCATACATTGGTGGAGGATTTGGTGCGGGCATCCATAATGTGCCCGAGGCGGCAGTACATGGTTTGCCTGTTGTGATAGGTCCAAGGAACAAGAATTTCAAAGAGGCTCGTGAACTCATTGAAATTGGTGGATGCTTCGAAATCAATACAGAACAGGATTACGAGGCGGTCGTGGAAAAACTATCGATGGACAAAGAATTTTGTCGAAAAGCAGGTAATGCCAGTGCTTCGTATATCAGAGATAATGCTGGGGCTGTTGAGCATGTTTTCAAAGCGATAAACTTTGTCAATGTACCAAGGATGTAGGAATCCTTCCACATCCTAAAATGTTTTCGACCGAAATCATTGCGTTTTTCTTGACTGAATAGTTTGCATCAACAAGTTTTGTGTTACTTGATTATCAGAATTGGTGACAGGACAATCTTAATGGCTTTGCTGAGTTCGCTTTTGTCATTGGACTTAAAATTTTCCTGAACATCTTCAAAACTCAGATATGGTATTGAGTCCAATAACATTTTGACTCCTTTAGGTGTAATGTCGGAATTGCTGTTGACGAGTTTTAATAGAATGCTGATACCATCATAATAGAATCGCTTTTCTCCGCGTACAATCTCACTGTCCTTGGCGGAGAATAGGCAGTTGCGTATTGCCTCTGAGTTTTCTGGGGTTATATCAATTTGATAGAGATGACATTCACCTTGGGGGATGAATTTTACGGTGTTTCCCTGTTGCAAGTGTTTTTTGCTCTCATCGTTCAAATTAATTACCAACACATAATTGTTGGCCAAGGCTGTAACATAATCAAAATAAGTAGGTTGTTGTTGGCGTTCAGTGGGAATACGTTGAGTCAGAATGTCTAATGTCATTCCTTCATCGAGGTTGTAGCCGAGGAGTTTGTTAACAATGTTTTTCCCTATGTTCAACTCGTTTAGGAATGCCGTGGTGGATTGACAATGAGCATGGTTGGAAAGTTCCGTATTTTCAATTTCGTTTGTCAAAAACTTGCTCAGGTCATATTGAAAAGGAATGGCATCGTCTTTGATTACGGTTAGGCCAATCAAGCCTTTGTTAGAATCCGCCATAGCACGATGGTTAAATCCAAAGGACAACAATCCAATTAATATAGTGAATATTGCTTTTCCCATTTTCAGACGAATTTGATTGTGAATACGTTATGCATTATTTTTTTTTTAACAACATAGACAAAGATTTTCCTTTGTTGGAACTGTTGATTTGTATGTGTTGGGAAATACGACAGCATGTTTGTGAAGAATTATGGATTATACCTATCTTTTGCTGTGGGTTCTGAAGGTTAAGTAGTGTTTCTATTGCTATCTCAAGATTATCGTTGTCCAGTGTATCGAGTCCACCATAGATGAAATAACTCCCTATGGTATTGCCTTTTGCATATACGGAAGACAAGCCTAATGCGAGTGCAAGACTGATGGTGAAGGTTTCGCCTTGTGTTAGAGTATTGATGTTTCGAATTTGGTCCAACATGTCACGGTCTATGACGTCAAGGTTGAGGGATGAAGGTTCGCAACGGAGTCGATAACGTGAATTCATATCCGAAAGATGTTGATTTGCAAATCCTACGAGGACGGAAAACATGATAGTTTGCGTTATTTTCCTGAAAGTATTACCATCAGAACTTCCGATTGTGTCATTCAGTTTTTCCCAATTGTCCAATTGATGCTTCAATTTTTCTTTAATTGGTATATAATGTTCAATGTCTATAAGAGATTGTTGATGCAACTTAAGACTGAGTTTCTTTTCCTCTATTGAAATTTGGTTTTCTTTTAATTTGGATTCAATTTGAATCAGTTTGGTTTTAAGCACCGGTTCACTTTCTTCGTTGTTTTCGTTGGGCATATCTGTATCCTGCCTCAGTTCAGCAATTCTCCTCTGTAAGGCTTCGCCATGATATTCTGCTCTCTGCAATTTGTCTTTTGCGCATGACAGCTCATTTCTAATGGCATTCCAATCATGTGGTTCATCGAAAAATTTTGCCAATTCAAAATACTGCAGTGTAGAGTTGTCTCTGTTGAATCGTGATATTTCAATGTCCAAATCAGAGCGTATTTTAAGCAAGTCATTTTCATAATCTTTTTTTTGCACCTCAAGAATGTTCAGTTCACCTTTGATGTTTTGGACAAGCGCGGATATTGTATTGTATGCGATGTGGCATTTTTGTTCCTCCTCTTTATTTTTTTGGATAATGTCTTTCATCTCTTGTTTTGTATCTTCCAAACCTTTGTCTCCAAAGATTTTTCTGAGTTCCATTTTGTGGTGTTCTATAGCAAGTTGTTTGGCGTTGATATTGCTTATTATTTTCCCGATGAGTTGTTGTTTTTCTTCGATATCGTGAATAATGACATTAATTTTTTCTTGAAGTCTGAATTCCTCAAATTCTTCTTCTTGAATATTTTTTTTGGTGTTATGCCATGTTTCAGCCGTTTCAGAAAGATATTGGATGAATGCTACATGATCTTTTGTCCATAACGTTTTCCAGAAGGGAATCGTAATGACGTTGTTCATCGAGTTTTGCAAACTTTCAAAATAAGTCTTGTATCCGTCAATGCGTTTTTCGATGTCAGATAGTTGGTTTTCCAATACTCCAATGTTGGTTTCGTATTTCGAAATTTTCATTTTAAGGTCCAAAATTGCTTCTTCTTTTTTTACGATGTTGGTGTGCAGTTCGTTGATGGCTTCTTGGTGGCTATTGTATGTGTCCAAATCGTTCTGTGCTTTACAAATTTCATGAACTGAGTTCGCATGCAGTTGCTTAATGAGAATTTTACGGTTATTGCGGTTGATGGAGGGTGAACAACCGACAAAAGTTGTATTCATGTTTTCAAAGTCCTTCCAACCCATGATTTCGTTGGATAGGGTTTGCTCAATTTTCTTTTTTTCCTGGTAAGCCAGTTCCAATTGACCGATCTCCTTTGCCAGCGTTCTTTGCATTTCTTCCAATTTCATGCGTGATTGGTGTTCTCTTGACTGGATATTCTCGAATTCTATTTCTATAGCGGTCAGTTTGGGCAAGCGTTCATGTTCTGTTTCCGCATGATAAGGGTGGTGCATGCTTCCACAAATGGGACATATTGTTCCTTCTTTTAGTTTGTAACGCAATTCTGTGGTTTTTTCACTCTGCCCAATAATATGTGTTGTCTTTCTAATTTCAAGTTCCTCGCAAAGAATTGCGTTTTGGGACTCTTGCTTTGCAATATCTTTTTGAAGTTGTTCAATGACTCTTGTGCGTTTTTGGATTTCTTGTTTTTTTTCTTCCAGTTCATCGTTGCTGTCTTCAATGCGTTGCCATTGAAGTAAGGCACTTTTCGCTTTGTGTTGTGTGTTTTGCAAGCGATCCAACCTCAAAATCAGGTCTTGAACTTTTATGCCTTGGTTGGCTTGTATGTGAATGAGAAGTTCGTCTTTCAAAGTGTTGATTTGAGTATCCAAATGTAAAGATTCCTTTTTCAGTTTGTCTACCATGGATTTGTCAACTTGAATTTCTTGCCGTATAGAATCAATATTCTTCTTCATGGCAATTGTCTCCTTGTCGATTTCATACATTTTATCCAATTGCACTTTAACGTATTCTATCTGCTCAATCAATCTGCGATGAAGAGCCAAGGCATTGATTCTCTGTATGTCCTTTTTTTTCTTTTCAACTAGTTCCTTGAGCAGGTTTTCTTCTGCAGATAGATTTTGTTGTTTTTTTTGCAGATTTTCTTGATTGTTATCCCGGTCTGCTTTGTTAAGTGTTATATCTTCTTCAATGATTAGGATTTGTCCTTGCAAGTAGTGTCCCGTGTTGAAAAGTGCTTCTTTGATTTGGAATGCTTCCTCTGATTCTTCCAGACGGTTCAATGCGGTTTCAAGGCTGCTAGTTGCCTTTTGTAGGGCAATTGTTTGTGTTTGAAGAAGGTCACGTTTTTTTGCAATTCTTTCTTCAAGATTGCCGATGTTACATTCAATGTTTTTTATTTGGAAATATGCTTTGCTGAAAACTTGTATAACGTCGAACCGTTCAAGCATTTGTTGTTTGCCAAACAAAGCATTGTATTGTTTTCGCGCTTCAGCGAGCAAATGCTTTTGTTTTTCATATTGTGCCTGAACTTTTTTGTACTTTTCGTGCCATTGCAATTTTCGTGTTATTTCTTTAATCGCTTCTTCATCGCACGTTTGTGCACCTTGCTCTAAGGTAAGGTCGTTCTCTATCTTTCTTAGGGTGTCATCGTCAAAAGTTCGTGTTGTAATGCCATTTATCGTTTCCAACACTTTGTTGTACTCAGCTCTTGATTTGTTTGTTTCTTCATATATTCTTTTAGAAATGTTTCCGTACACTTCAGTTCCTGTCAAGTGTTCCAAAATAAGATATTTGTCATCTTGTTTTGATTGGAGGAAAGTGGCAAATTCTTTTTGAGCGAGGATCACTGTTTTTGTAAACTGATTGTAGGAAAGATGAGTGAGTTGTACTATAAGGTCGTCTATTATCTTAGCGTCAAATTCTTTCTTAGTGGGTTCAATCTGCCTTAATGTTCGTTTAATTGCATAGTTGGATGAATTGGAGAGTTTGATGCTCCAACTTGCTTCAAACACATTACCATTGATTAAGGAAAAAATGATGGAACAATTACCTTCAGAACTGCCCTTGTGTAAAATGTCGTTTACATTTTTCTGTGATGATGTTTTGAGGAGTTCGTTTTCTGTTTTCATAATAATTGTTCCATCAAAATAAGGTGTGCGGTTGTACAATGCCAGGCAAATGGCATCAATCAGAAAATCACTTGTGTTTTTTCCGATAATGGCGTAAAGCCCGGTGGATTTCAATGGCTCTTTTGTAAAATCAATAATCTGTTCTCCTTCGATTGAAGATATATTTCGTAGTGTAATTCTCTCTATTTTCATTAATAGTCAGATGTTTGGTAATTGTTAAGCGATAACTCTTAGATGTTTTAGAATTAGGCTATCTTTTAGTTTGTTTCCATCTTGGTTTCTTTTTTGCAGTAATGTTGACTCCTTCATTGGTCATAACGATTGCACGTCATACCTTATTAATGAAACCAAATTGTCGATTGCATGTCAGTCTTACTTTTTCGTTTAATCAATTTTTATTTTTGATTCTTCATCTCTTTTGATTTCGGCAAACAATTTTGAAATCTCATCGGGTATTTCTTCATTGTATCGTTTTTGATATAATGCTCTGACGATTTTGGCGGGATTGATTTTTCGCAAGTCCCCTAGATTGCTGATGTTTTCAGTGTCGCCACGTCTTTGCCCATTTGCATCTGTGCGAATTGCCCTGCATAGATGTATGGCTCTCTCTTTGGAAGCGTGTATTATTAAATTGCTGTTTTTAGCATTGGCTGTCGTTTCGTTAAGTTTGATTTCCACATAAGGCCAGTCGGAGGTATCGGCATTATTGCGAATTTTAGAAAAACTTGAGAGAGATTCGATGATTTGGTCGGATGTAGTACTACCTATTTCCGGGATGGAAATCAAACGGCGAAGCGGTGTGTATTCAATTTTGTTAATGCTGACACGCTTATCGACTATTTCAATTTTCATGACAGAATGTCCATAATCTTTTTCCGAAAACGACAAAGGAAGGATGCTTCCCCCGTAACGGATGTTTTCTTGGTTGTTGATGCATTGTTCTTTATGCAGAAGTCCAAGTGCCGCGTATGCGACGTCTGTTCCCAAATGATTTACATTGACGAAATTGTAATTTCCAATGTCGTTAATTTTTTGTTCTTCTATGGTAATTGTCGCCCCCGCTGCGTAAATATTTGCCATTAAAACTATAGGTGCATTTTGGTCGTATAGTTTCCGGGCTTTTTGTATCACTTGGTTGATAAACAATTGTGTACCTTCATTTGTGGTAACTCCTCGTTTCAAATCTTTTGTGCGCAGGAAAGGGATGGCTGCAACAACAGCGTCGCAATTGTTATTTGATTGAATCGGTATAATCAATTCTTCAAGTAGTGCTGTGTTTTTTTCATCGTATTGAACGGTACCTCTTACATGAATGTTCAGGCATCCAAGCGTTGATCTTAAGGCTTCCAAGTCCAAAGACGAGTCATGATTGCCTGCTGTCAGGACGATTTTCATCTTGGGGACGAAAGAAATAGCTTGGGTCAGAAAATTGAACAACAAACGCTTGGAAGATGCGGAAGGATTGGCATTGTTGAAAATGTTGCCATTTATCAGCAACGTATCAGGTACTTCTTGTTGAATGATGTCAATAAACCATTTGAAGAAGTGTTCAAATTCTTTTTCACGGTTATAACCATAAAATGTGTCTTCGAGATGCCAGTCGGAAGTATGTAGTAATTTCATGCTGCAAAATTGAAGTTATTGAATTGGTGCATATTTAGCCAACGCTTCTTTTAGGAACTGGAGGAACGAAGGAACATTCTCATCGAAGCCGTATGTTCTTGTAAGAGGGTGACCGGTATGGTCGACTGTTACATAAAACGGTTGAGCATTCGCCCCGAATTTTGTGCGTTGTAGATAACTCCACTTGTCACCGATGGTGCGCAGTTTGCGCTCCTTTCCATTTTCCATGACAGTAATCGGTTTGGGAAGTGCGGTTTTGTCATCTACATACAGTGATATTAATATGAAGTCGTTGTTTAGCGTTTTGGCTACAATTTCATCATTCCATACCGCCATTTCCATTTTTCTGCAGTTTACGCATCCATACCCGGTGAAATCAAGGAGTACCGGTTTCCCATTTTTAGTGGCATAAGCCATACCTGCTTCAAAATCTTTGAATTGTGGTTCAACGCTTTGTTTGCCCAGGCGAAAGTCCTGAGTATAGGTTGGAGGTGCGAATGCGCTGATGGCTTTTAGAGGCGCTCCCCATAGTCCGGGCACCAAATATATGGCGAAAGCCAGGGAACATAACCCGAGCATGAAACGTGAAACACTTGTATATTCTGTTTTTTCATCATTTGGAAAGTGCAATTTGCCGAGTAGATACCAACCGAGCAAGAAGAAAAGGACGATCCAAAGTGAGAGGAAGACTTCGCGGTCAAGGACGTGCCAACCGTATGTCAAGTCTGCTACTGAGAGAAATTTAAGAGAAAAGGCAAGTTCGATGAAACCCAAAGTTACTTTAATGACGTTCATCCATCCTCCGCCATGAGGCATTTTCTTCATCCAAGAGGGGAAGAGGGCGAAAACGCTGAAAGGCAAAGCAAGACTGATGGCAAACCCAGTCATTCCGACAAATGGGGCGAGAATATTGTTTTTTGTTGAAATTTCAACTAAGAGAAAACCTATGATGGGACCGGTACAGCTGAAAGATACAAGTACCAGTGTAAACGCCATTAGAAACAGACTGAGCAAGCCCGTGAGGGAGTCGGCTTTGTTGTTCACCTTGTTTGTCCATGAAGAAGGAAGGGTGATTTCAAATGCGCCGAGAAAACTTGTCCCGAAGAGTACGAGCAAGACAAAGAAAAACAAGTTGAACACCGCGTTGGTACTCATGTCGTTCAATGCGCTTGCACCTTTAGAACTGAGTAACGTAATCAAAAGTCCAGTTCCAACATAAATGACCATAATTGACAAACCGTACATGATGGCGTCTTGGACGGCGCGTTTGCGGTTTTTGTTTCGGTGGAGGAAGAAACTTACAGTCATGGGTATGATAGGCCATACGCATGGTGTCAACAATGCCAACAAACCTCCCAACAATCCCAAGCCGAAAATAATGAGCAGATTCTTGTTTTGGGTGGAATTGTTGTCAAAGGCGGATAACTCTTGGATAACCGGTTGCCATAACGAAGCCGAATCCAATGTTGATGAAGCAATTGATGCTGTTGCGCTGTCTGTTTTGGCAAGTTGGTTTGTGATGCCAAGAGAGTCAGAGGTTTTGTCTTGAGTTTGCGTTTCGGAAGTGTCTTCATTTTCATTGCCTGACTCCATGATGTTTTTTTTGTCGGGACCGTCTTTACCGCTGATGGAGAATTCCACTTGAGAAGGGGGAATGCAGTTCTCATCATTGCATGCTCCGTATTCGAGATACCCTTTGCTTTGGTAAGAAGGGGCGGTTAGTTTTAGAATCTGATGAAATTCCGCCGTGTTCTCAAAGAAACGTACGTTCATGTTAAATACTGGATCGAAACTCTCCATTTCGCTTGAAGCGGGTTTGAGTTTTCCGTCCAATTCCATTCCTTCATGCTGTTCAACATGCAATGATGCCGCAGTGGGTCCTCCGCTGAGTTCGGTGGAATATACATGCCATCCTTCTTCTATCACACCTTTGAAAATCAATTCGATGTGAGCGTTGTCTATGCGTTTGGTCTCAACATTGAATTTCACGGGTTCTTGCAATTGGCCTTTTATGCTGCCGTAGGGAATTACACAAAGCAGACACAGAAAGATACGGTAGAAGTGTTTCATGAAAGATTGGATTTGTGCGTTTTAAGCGAGTGTTACAGACATTTTAGAAATCTCCTTGATACAAGGGGTCCCATGCCGGAAGCAGAATAGGTTTCTGCTTGGAAAGATTTTTCAGTTTTTCGGGAACGTATTTCTTTTCAACTACAATACGGAAAACGTATTCTGAAAACCATTTGTCAGACATGATGATGTGCCCATTGTAGCCGGAAGCAGAACCCCAACTGTTCTCTACCATCCATTTGCGCGGCTTTCCGTCGAGGAGATCGACGGCCATGAGGGTCATGGCATGAGAGGAAGCGCTGGCGAACGTCTTGATGCGTTGTGCTTTGTCCATTGGAAAAGTAGTGCCTATGACGTCGGCATAGTTGTAGTTTGATGGGTCGCTGTAGCCGGTGGTGGAATTATAGAATTTGCCGACATCGCAGGAGAGATACAGCATCGTACTGTCTTTGATACTGCTGATGGCCATTGGTTTAATCTCTTCCATAGGTATGTTGAGGAATATCCAGTTCTTTCCGTCATATACATGTCGGTCAAGGTCAATCTCATAGGTTTTGTAGTAGGGACGCGATGGGTCGTTCATGAAGAGGAGATAGTTGTCTTGAAGGTCATCGCCTATGTATTCCTGGTAGAATGATTGCGGAGTGTATTCTTTTGTGTCAATTGGTTTGCCTGTCGTGTTGGTGCGTGTCCAAGTGAATTTCAAGGGAGGTTGTCCGAGGCAGCGAACAAGAATGGCATACAATTCATCCATCATTTTCTGCTTTTCTTCAACAAGCATGGTGTTTTTTGCGCCTTTGTCGGCTTTCTCGCGTAGAATGAGTCCGAATTCGCGTAATTTCTCTTTGACAAGCATAGAATAAGTGGATGTGTTTTCCGAACAGAAAGTTTCGGGCATACATTCTGCCGGGACGACACCATATTTCATGATGAGGTCGGATACGCCCGTGAATTGCCCTCCATCGCTGAGCGGATTTTTGAAAAGCCAATCGACGGTTCGGTCATCCATGGGTAATTTTGCTTTGTCAATGACAGACTGTAGAAAAAGGTTGCATTTTTCCAGTTGGTCGTAGAAAGAAACGTAGTTGTGGGATAGTGTAAACGCTCCCAGCCCATAGCGTTGAATCATCTTCGCCCTTAACACATTAAGCCCCGTGAACAACCAGCATCGTCCACTCTTTTTTTGGTCGGTTATGCCCTTTGACTTGATTTCATGGGAGAAATAAGCGCCCCCGGGGATCATGTTGGCATTGGCAGTCGCAAGTTGCTTTATTCCATTGACATGGATTGCCCCTTCAAGGGCGCGTTGGTTGTTGCTGTCGGAGGCGTCGTGGGCTTCACGCGCTTGTTGTAGCATTTGTGCCGTAATGCCTTTTTCCTGTGCCCGGGCTGTGGAAATGAGAACAAAGGAAAGGACGAGGGTGATGATGTGCTTTGCCATAATGTGTGTATAGTTTTAAACAAATGGGGGATGCAGAGGTGGAACATCCGCTTTTCTGCATCCTCCTCTTATGTGGAGTTTGGAATTAATCCTTGATGTATTCGCTCCAGTCTGTAAGGCGCATGTCGCCTTTGCGACGGAATGTGTCGTGCATTGCGAACGCGGCGGAGAGTACATGGTGAACCTCACCTCCGTATTTCTTCGCGATTTCGAGATATTCATTTAGCATCGGGCGGTAGTCTGGATGGGCTACGGCAATCATGCGGCGGGCGCGTTCCATGTCACCAATTCCTCGGAGGTCCGCAACACCATATTCAGTGATGACCGCGTCAACGAAATGGCTGGTATGGTCTATATGGGAACAGAAAGGAACGATGGAACTGATTTTTCCGTCTTTGGTTGTGGAACCGCAACTGAAAATGCTGAGGTAGGCATTGTTGGTGAAGTCAGCGGATCCGCCAATGCCGTTCATCATCTTGGTGCCGCTGATTTTCGTGGAATTAACGTGACCATAGATGTCTGCTTCAATGGCGGTATTCATGGCGCAAACGCCGATGCGGGCTATGACTTCGGGGTTGTTTGATATTTCGCTTGGACGCATCACAAGGCGTTTCTTGAAGAATTCGATGTTGCTGTAAATTTTCTGTAGTGCTTCATCTGTAATGGTAAGCGAGCAGGCGGAAGCGCCAGTCACGCGTCCGCTGAGCAGAAGGTCAACCGCTGAGTTTTGGAACACTTCAGTGTAAATTCCGAAGTTTGGTATTTCCTTGCATTCGCCCATTGCAGCCAATACGGCATTGGCCGTGGAGCCCACGCCGGATTGCATGTTAAGGAATGTCTTTGGGATAAGTCCATTGCGAAGATTGTAAAGCAGGAAGTCAGCCACGTTTTGTCCGATGCAGTCCGTTGTCGGGCTTGGATTGGTGAATGAACGTGCTTCGTCTGCTGTGTCACATTCCACGACACCCTTGATCTTCTCAGCCGGTACCTCAATGTAAGGCACGCCTATGCGGTCCATGGGACCGGAAATGTTTACCGGGGTACGGTTGGGATGGTATTCAATCTCGTAGATGTCGTGCATACCGCGCATTTTTCCAGCGTGGTGAAGATTGTATTCCAAAATGATGCCTTTCTTTGCCATACGGCAAACCGTAGGCGAGATGCCGACAGCCGCGGTAAGATACAACTGAGCCTTGTCACCAACAACGTCAATGTCACTTACTTCGATGATGGCCCAGTCCACGTTTCCAAGGTTTCCCTGACGAAGTTGGGTCGCCATGTTGGAAAGGTTCATATCCTGGTATTCGAATTCGCAATTGTTCACATGGCGGCGGAAATCAGGGTTGGTCGTATATGGGGCGCGGTAGTTGATCGCCTGTGCATTTGCCATGTCGCCATCGCAGCTCTGTCCCGTGCTGGCACCCGTATAAATATTAACTTTGAAAGGCTCGCCTTGAGCGTGCAGTTGGGATGCGCGTTCCGCCAATGCGTGAGGTACTTGTTTGGGGACGCCGGCAGGTGTAAAACCGCTCAGACCGATGTTGTCTCCATTCTGAATCATCGCAGCAGCTTCTGCCGCTGATAACTTGTTAAATTCCATTTCGAATAGTTTTATTTTAGAATTGAATGTTCTTTGCACTAATGACTTGCAAAGATACGATTTTATTATCAAAACACAGTATAATTTGAAAGGATTACTTGAAGTGTCAATTATTTTTATCAAATTTGCAACATAAAACATCATATCATGATAAGGAAATTCATATTGCTTTCGGTGTTGTTGTGCAGTGCCGAATACACGTGTTCCCAAAATTACAATGCAAAGGTTGATACTTTGTGGGGAAATTATTGTTACAGAGAGGTGAA
The DNA here is from genome assembly GCA_002315195.1 of Prevotellaceae bacterium UBA1787. The sequence goes on from DCGD01000118.1 coordinate 48,476, forward strand.
GGGAAACCCGGACCGTGGTACTGCTCGCCAAAAGCAAGCATTAAGTCCATGGCCTTCGGATAGCAGGACGAAAATGGTGTACTACGTGCGTATTCCTTCAGGGAAAGTCAAGGCGGAGGCTTGCCTTACTACCAAGGCCGGAAAAACCGCGAGTTTGGACTTGGTTCTTACAGCGGCCCAAAGTGGCGATACGCTCTTGACCCATACAGCCACAGCGAGCGACAAAGGAAAGTTCAATCGGATATTGTTGATACCCGACATGGCGATTGCCAATGACACGTGGTATCGCCTGGAACTTTCGTGCAAGTCGGGAGGTTCTACCATTGCATCGTTTGAACATATCCTCTTTTACCGCGAGAGCCGCAATGCAGTCGTTCCGAGCGAAATCTTCATGGCGCCAAGTACGCATCTTTGGACGTGGAGTTCAAGTTATCCGGATGCCCCGAAAGGGGAGTCTTACGATTGGTGCTATCAAGAAGTGATGATGCCAAGCGAGTGGGAGCGCGTGAATACATACGCCATGTCCTTGGGTATATTGAGTGGTTACATGGGTATCCAAAGTGTGTCGGGACCCACCAATTCCACTTACAACAATTTCAATCACAATGTGTTGTTTTCCATGTGGGATAATGGTGATGTGGACAAGGATCCCAATTTGCCCGAATATTTGAAATCGGGTGCCTTGGATGCCGGCAAGAACGTGGCCATCAATCGTTTTCGTGCGGAAGGCACGGGAGTTCAGGCCATGATGTCGAATGGAAGTTTTTGGGAACCGGACAATTGGGTGCAGTTCATAGCCTGCTGTCGCCCCGAGAACATTGACGTGAGTGTCGTAGAAGGCGGAAAGGAAAAAGTCATCAAATATCAGAACACGATTGTTACTGCATGGTACAAGATGGCCAAGGAGAAAGAGTGGCACTACATTGCCACCCATCGTGAAAGCGGAAAGAACCATTATTTCTCCGGTTGGTATTCGTTTCTTGAAAATTTCTCCGATCTGGGCGGAAACTTGAAGCACCGCGCTTATTTCCGCAAGGGTTACATGCGTTCCATGGCGAGTGGAAAATGGTACAACCGCAATGGTGTGACATACGGTCATACGCAAGGAACCGGTGAACGTAATTCAAGAAACGACTATGGTCACGGTGCTTCCACGTTTTCAGCAAATTGCTTCTATTTGGAAAGTGGAGGATATGGCGACAAGAATGACAGCGCCAATTACGTGCCGCTTGCCGTGGAGGACGAATGTGTCGATACAATCAACCTGTCCGCTCTTTTGGACCGCGTAGACCAAGCGGTAATCAAAGACAAATCCAAGGAGATAGAGTCAATGCTGTCAGGGATTTCTTCTCTTGAGGGGTTCAAGGGCATGGCTTCAAGTCTCATCCAAAACGCCAATACGTTCAACAACTATGCCATTGAATCTCTGTCAGAGTTGGCTACGGTCTATGCCGGGGGGACTTGTACCGACGCCACGAGTTTGAAGAGTGCCATAGAGAACGTTGGAAAAGGAGAGATACCTTTGAAATACAGCGTTGTACAGTCCAAGGAAAACATAGGAACTTTTCGGTCCTATCAACTTTATAACGCCAATGGACTCGGTGTTGTATGTGGAACAATTCAGGACGACATCAAGATGCTTACAGTCGGAAAGGAAAAGAATGATGCAACGTCTCCGATGCCCTTTGCCAGCGTGACAAATGCTGATAACAATTGGATGATTATCCGTTCAGAGCGTTACAACAAGTATTATCTTTTCAATATGGGATTGGGGATGTATCTCGATTTGTCGCAAGGTACGTTGCTCAGTGAAACGCCTGTTCCCGTAGTACTGACGTTGAAGAGCAGTGGCTTGTTTTACATTTCACAGGGTTCATATTATTTGTGTGTCAATCCATCGTCACAAACCGGGACCATTACGCGCAGCACCTCCAAGACGAATGTGGGATGCACGTTTGAAATACGTGACAACATAGCCATGCAGCCCGATGAGGCAAAGACTTTTGAATTGTTGAATGTCGTTGAGCAGAACAGCAAGAACGAAGAAACGCTATCCACACTTTCGGCTTACTTGAATTTGTCGGAAGGAACTGTCGGTGGTTTTAGGAATGAGGCGGACAAGCAGGCAATTCGTGACATATACAATGGGGGAAAGTATCCTGAATCGGACAAACAGCGCTTGCTCGATGCCGTAAACAAGGCCCCACGCCTGGAACTTGAACCAGGGGCTAAACTCTATCGTTTTCGCAATGCAACGGAAACGTATGCCAAAATTGCTTATTTGGCGGTTGCCCGCGACTCGTCCCTCAGCAACGGCAAGTCCACCTATAAGCCGGAGCAGTTGTGGCAACTGAAACCGACGGACGCCGGCGGTTATGTTGTCTGTTCACAAGGTACGGCATTGAACAACATACCGACCCAGTCAAACATCAAGGTGAGAGTGGCTCCTAAACAATGTGCGTCCAATGCGTACGTCAGTCCATTGGGTGTGGCGAAATACGCCATAGGAGCCTATTCCTATGCTCCGTACGGAATAAGGGCCAACACGGCGACGGGACTGACCTGTGCGGAGACTACGGTAAGCGAAGCGCAATGGTATATAGAAGAAGCGCCTACGGCGGTTGTTTCCATAGGTCAGTCGGGCGTGACGGCGTACTGTGCTGATTTCGATTTTGTCTTGAAGGAGGATTTGGAGGCTTACATTGGTGACGGCATAGATGAAAACGGAACATTGACGTTGAAGAAATTGTCAGGTGACACGGTATTCGCGCGCACACCCGTCATTCTGAAAGGAAATGCGGGGAAGCAATACAACGTTGCGATATTGCCTCCATCTGCTACGACAGGCTCCGGGGTGTCTGTTTTGAGGGGAACACTCTTGACGCAATCCAACATGGAGTCAGGGTCTTATTTCATCCTCTCTACGTCAAGTATAGAACCGATCATGGTTCCGTCCTCTACCAAGACCATAGCCATGAATCAGGTATATGTTCTTAGGGAAAATGTTCCCGCCGGACTGGAACAGCTTACGTTGAAATTCTCCGGCGCCACGGATGTAAAAGTAACTGTCGCAGACAAAGATACCGAAGGTGTGGACTACGACTTGTCCGGACGCAGAGCAACGCAAAATACAAAGGGAATAATCATCAACAAGGAACGTAAAGAATGGCATAAGTAAGTTATGAGAAGAACATTATTTTTTTTATTTACAATTATTGCATTTGGCGTTTTGTCTCATGCAAGAGGTTTGACTCGTAAAGCATCGGAAGAGGCAGCGGCAAAGGTGGTCAGCCAGTGGAAAACGGAAAAAGCAGCCATCCTCAAGGTGAACGAACAGGAGAAAGCCATTCGCCAGGGAGAACTTACCATGAAATACCACTATACCATATTTGGCGAAGAACCAAAGGACGGGCGCAGTCTTTGGATTTCGTTGCATGGTGGAGGCAGTGCTCCGCAAGAACTAAACGACAGCCAATGGGAAAATCAAAAACGTCTTTACAAGCCGGCCGAAGGTCTTTACTTGTCTCCCCGCGCACCGTGGAATGATTGGGACATGTGGTTCAAGTCTCCCATTGACCCCATGTTCGAGGAACTTATCCAAACGCTTGTGGTTACGCAGAATGTGAATCCCGACAAAGTGTATTTGATGGGTTATTCAGCAGGTGGTGATGGCGTGTGGCGTCTTGCCCCGCGTCTTGCGGACCACTGGGCAGCCGCATCCATGATGGCCGGACATCCGGGCGAAATCCAACTGCTGAACGTGCGAAATCTTCCTTTTACCATCTGGGTAGGTGAATTGGACGAGGCGTTCAAAAGAAACGAGGAGACAAGAACAAGAGGGTTGCTGTTGGATTCCCTGCACCAACAAGATCCTGAGGGATATGTGCACGAATGGCACGTGGTGGAGGGAATGGCTCATTGGATGAAGCTGAAGGATTCCGCGGCTGTTCCTTGGATGGCTCAGTTCAAGCGCAATCCCTATCCTTCCAAGATTGTTTGGCGGCAGGAAACGGTATTGCGCAAGATGTTTTATTGGCTTCAGGCTCCAACGGACGAATTGAAGCATGGGAAAAAAGTAATTGCGGAAATCAAGGGAAATGACATCGTCATTGAACATTGTGACTACACTTCATTGACAATTTACCTGAACGACAAAGTGGTCAATCTTAACAAGTCCGTAAAGGTAATCATGGATGGAAAAGTCATATTCAAGGGCAAGCTAAACCGCACGGAAGAAAATATCCGAAAGACGTTGAACGAAAGAAACGATCCAAGTTACGTCTTTCCTTGTATCCTGGAACTAAAGACTTTGTAGTGAGACGATGTTTTTTTCAGTCAAAACCATAAGCAGAATCATTTATTAGTGCGAAAAATGCAGTTGTGAAGTTTTTCGACTCATTGACTTTGTTTCCATGGTTCACCCAGCAAAGTTTGCGAAACAAGGATTTGTAAACAAATAGGGGATGGTTTTATTCCATCCCCTACGTCATTTTCAGTGAGCCGTCAATTATGAATCAGAAATCTATTTTTGTCCTATTTCATTATGGCGAAGAATTAAAGGGGGACTGGGTCAAAGGAATGTGAGGTTAGAAACTCACTTTCCTTGTTTCCTTTCCGTCGTTGATGAACAGTACCCTATGTTGGAGGAGCATTTCTTGAAGGTTCAGTTCCCCGCGAGGGCATTGCTTGAGCAACCGTCCATTGGCATCGTATATCGTCACGATGTCTGCGGCATCGCTCTGTTGGAGGTCGGGAAGCGTGATGGCGGAAATCCATCCGGGGTTGTTTTCCTTTATGAGTTCCAACGTACCGTTGTTCTTTTTCAGTATGTAACTTGTGTTGATGGAGTCGGTGGCGCAAGAAGGTTGCCAGGTGGTTTCATTGTTGTTTTTTGAACCTATGTAAATGCGGTATGTTCCATTGGCAAGGCTGTTGGTGGAAATGTTCTTTGAGTTGAGGGAGATGCCGCTTGCTATTGGAATCTTTGCGTTCATGATACTCAAGGCAAATTGTTCTTCATCGTTGTCAGCAACAAGAGCTATTTTTCCATTGAAATCTTCCAGTTCAAGATTGTATAAAGTGGTCTTAAATTCAAGTAGGACGGTATTCTGAATATGAGCGGGAACTTTTTGGACGGTGATGTCCAATGAATTGCCGAGTGTCATGCGTGAAGCAGGCACGCGTGCGGGTTCCTCAGGATTTATGTAAATCATTTCGTGACTTGAAGAAAATTCGAATGTTTGAGGATTGAGCAGAGACAAGTCATAATACCCATCGTCCAAGCCTTCCCATCCCCAATTTACCGACACCAAGCCTTCCTCATCGTAACCATCAAGAATAAAGGCATGCCCTCCGCCCGTGTAGGCGTCAGCACCGCAGTATATCAGGGGATGCTCTTCTGACAAGAAACGGTAAATCATGTTGTTCCAATCTTTTTTGGGGTAGGATAGATGATGGAAATATTGGACGTTGTTGTAGCCGAGGTATTTGATAAGTCCCAAGGCTGAATGGCAGAAGGAAGTACTGGTTCCAGTGTCTCCATATTGGGAATAAAAGGCAATGCCGCAGTGCGCCATCAATTTCGCTACGGCGTTGCGCGCTTTCTCCGAACTGGATTTATTGTATGAATCCGTCATGGAGGCGAAGTCGAACTCAACGCCTTCGAATTTTGCGGACACGATCCCTCCCTCAACCGTTTCACATTCGTACGACACGGAATCTTTCCCGCTTACGGAGGCGGAATAATATTTCAGTACTTGAGCGGTGGCGGTAGCGGTACATCCAGTAAGGCAGGGTCTGCCTGTAACAATCGAACGCGGGCATAGATTGTTGTAGGGAGTGTCTTGTCCCCATTTCGTTTGTATCAACGAAGCCACTTTGGGTTCGGCATCATCAGGGATGACATTCGTTTCCAATGTTCTGCTTTCGTTGGTCATGTGTTCCGTGACCTTAACTGCTTGTTCCAACCACCAGTTGAAACTTTCAGAGTGTTCTGCGCTGAAAGTACTTTTTGAATATCCGAGTACGGGACGTAGGTTGTCGTCGGTCGTCATGATGACAAAACCATCGCCATCCGAGGGTCCATAAACGCAAACGGAGGGTGAGGGTGAGGCAAGGCAAACGGGTGCGGTTTGAGTTGTGGAGGATTGAAAAGGTTTGCTGGAAAACACTTTGCCTCGCAGCGTATTCGCCGCAATGTTCTGTAATTCTTGTATGGTGCGTTGGTGTGCGTTGGTTGAAAGTACAAGTGAAAAAAGAAAGATGAAGAGGAGGAAATGTTTCATGTGATGTATTTTAGCCATATGTGATGTTCATTTGGTACAGTAGGTCACCCGGAGAAATGCAAGCCGGAATTAGTATGATTTGGTCTTTTCACCATGCTTTATTCATAGCGGATGGCTTCGATGGGGTCCATGGCTGCGGCTTTTTTCGCAGGGAAATAACCGAATCCGATACCGATGACGGTGCAGACGGCAAAACTGACAAGGATACTCCAAAAGGGGATGGAAGCGGGGAAATGGATGACGGTGTTGCATACAATGGTCATGAGGTAACCGATGAGTATGCCCAACACACCTCCCGTGATGCTTATCATGATGGATTCAATGAGAAATTGATTGCTGATATCCAATCCGGTGGCGCCGACTGACATTCTTAGACCAATTTCCCGCGTCCTTTCGGTGACGCTCACCAGCATGATGTTCATGATGCCAATGCCGGCAACAAGGAGAGAGAAGGCGGCTGCGACAACGAGGATGATGGTGATGGTGTTCATGGTGGTGTCCATGGTTTCCATGATTTCCTCTTGAGAGTGGATGGTGAAATTGTCGGGTTGGTCACCGCTGATTTTGTGGTTGGTGCGCAGTGTCGTTGTGAGTTCCTCTATGGCGTTGTCCGTCATCTCTTCCGACAAAGCCGAGCAGTTGATGCTGGACAAGTAGGTCTGTGCCAGTACGCGTTTCATTACGGTGGTATAAGGTGCTATGATAAGGTTGTCTTGGTCCATTCCGAATGTGTTGTATCCCTTGGATTTGAGAACTCCGACTATGCGGAACGGAATAGACTTGAAGCGTATGGTGCGTCCTACGGGGTCTCCATTGGGAAAGAGTTCATCCACTACCGTTTTTCCAACCATGCAAACCTTGGCGTTCTTCTTCACGTCTTCTTCGGTGAAGGCCATGCCATCGCTGACTTCCCACTGCTTGATGTCAAGGTATTCGGGAACTTCCCCGTATAGTGAGGTAGAGGTGTTGTTGGAACCGTTGATGGCTTGTCCCGTTGCCGTTACTTCAGGGCTGACGTATGAGATGTATGTCTTGGATTCAAGTATTTTTTCATAGTCTTCGATTTTGAGTGTCTGCATGGCACTTGGATCGAGGCGGACACCGCCGTGTATGTCGGCTCCCGGTCTGATCATGATGATGTTGGTACCCATCTTGGAAATTTCCTTTCGGATACTTTCCTTGGAACCTTGTCCTATTGCCATCATGATGATGACCGCGCCTACTCCGATGATGATGCCCAGCATGGAGAGAAAGGAACGGAACTTGTTGCTGATGATGGCTCTTAAGGCCACCTTTATGAGGTTGTAGAAATTCATGTCTTTGTATTGTTTGTTGGTGGGTCAATCCACGGGTTTCGGGAGATTTTCAAGTGCTTTGGCGGCTGATAGAATGTTGTTGTTAACTCTGTCTTCCTGGATCATTCCGTCCCGGAGTGTGATGGTGCGGCTGCTGTACAAGGCAATGTCGGGATTGTGTGTGACGAAGATGATGGTACGTCCATCGGCATGGAGTCGTTGGAACAGCACGAGCATCTCGAAGGAGGTTCGCGTGTCGAGATTTCCCGTAGCTTCGTCGGCGAGCAGGATAGTGGGGTCATTGACCAGGGCGCGTGCTATGGCGACGCGCTGCATCTGTCCTCCCGACATTTGGTTGCTTTTGTGATAGAGGCGGTCTCCCAAACCTACGGATTCCAAAGCCTTGATGGCCGCGTTCTTGCGCCGCGAGGCATTGTACTGCTTGTTGTAAATGAGGGGCAGTTCCACGTTCTCGACTGCCGTGGTTTTGGGCAGCAGGTTGTAGTTTTGGAAAACAAAGCCAATCTTTTGGTTTCTAAGTTTGGCCCGTTGCCTTTTGCTCATGGTTTTCACGGGGATGCCGTCCAGGTAGTATTCACCGCTGGTAGGGGTGTCGAGACAGCCCAGCTGGTTCAGGAGGGTGGATTTGCCGGAACCGGAGGTGCCCATGATGGTTACAAATTC
>DCGD01000077.1 GCA_002315195.1 Prevotellaceae bacterium UBA1787
GCCCGGACCGATGCCGACCTTTACGGCATCCGCTCCCGCTTCAACCAACATGCGCGCCGCCTCGCCTGTCGCAACGTTGCCCACCACGATGTCCACATTGGCAAAACGCTGCTTGGCTTCCTTCAATTTATCAATGACGAATTTTGAATGGCCGTGAGCCGTATCTATGACGATGGCATCGACACCAGCCTTAATCAACGCCTCCATGCGTTCCATGGTATCGTTCGTCACACCGACACCCGCGGCGACACGCAGACGCCCCTTGCCGTCCTTGCAGGCCATGGGCTTGTCTTTTGCCTTCGTAATGTCCTTGTAAGTAATAAGTCCAATCAAACGATTCTCCTTGTCCACTACGGGCAATTTTTCTATCTTGTTTTCCTGCAAAATTCTCGATGCGCCGACCAAGTCCGTCTGCTGCGTAGTCGTAACGAGGTTATCACTGGTCATCACCGCATCGACCAACTTGTCCATATCCTGTTGGAAACGCAAATCACGATTGGTCACGATGCCAACCAATTTGCATCCTTCATCCACGACGGGAATGCCGCCGATATGATACTCATTCATCAACGCCAAGGCATCGCGGACTGTTGAACCGCGCTGAATGGTTACGGGATCATATATCATGCCATTTTCAGCCCTCTTCACGATGGCGACCTGACGTGCCTGATCCTCAATGGACATGTTTTTATGAATGACACCAATACCACCTTCCCTTGCTATGGCAATTGCCATTTTCGCTTCTGTCACCGTATCCATCGCAGCCGATACGAATGGAATATTCAATGGAATGTTTCTTGAAAATTTTGTTCCCAACTCCACGGTTCTGGGCAACACTTCCGAATAAGCCGGAATTAACAACACATCGTCATAGGTCAAGCCGTCCGACACAATCTTATCTGCAATAAATGAAGCCATGTTTAGACAAAAAATTTATTGCGTACAAAGTTACATATTCCTTTCATTTATTTCCATTACCTTTCACGTTTTTTATGTACTTTTCACATCGTTTATAACGGCATTGGCTCGAACCATTCGACTTATCCTGAACTTTGACACCAATACTATGCAATCCGCACGTCTGAACATCTTCGTGAACGGCATTTTGGGGCATTGGCGCTGGCGTTGACGTAATAATCAACATTGGCATTGGCACTTTGATAAATGCCAATGCCGACGCCTAAAAAGCCAAAGGTCAAAAGTGACCTCAATTGGCATTGTCAGAAAGGAACTTTATACGCATCAACCTGATTTCCTCTTCCGTATATTCGTCACCGAGTTCATCGAGGGCTTCATCAAGATCATCCGTTTCAGACTCTTGGAAATAAGCGTATATGTCGGCTCTCTTGTCCTCGTCTATGACTTCACTGAGAAAATAGTCGATGTTGATTTTGGTTCCGCTGTAAACAATGGCCTCGACTTCATCAAGCAGTTCATCAAAATCTATGCCGTTCACTTCCGCTATGTCATCAAGGGCTACCAAGCGGTCTATGCTTTGGATGATGTGAACTTTCAACCTTGACTTGTTGGCAACAGTCCTGACCCGCACATCCTCCGGACGCTCAATCTCATTCTCATCGCAATGCTTCTTTATCAAAGCGCAAAAAGCGGCGCCGAACTTATTGGCCTTCCCCGCCCCCACTCCGGGAATGTTCTGAAGTTCCTCTATGGTCACCGGATAGGTTGTCGCCATGGCTTCAAGCGAACCATCCTGGAAAATGACGTATGGCGGCAAATCATGTTCCTTGGACATTTTCTTCCGCAAGTCTTTCAACTGTATGAAAAGCACGGGGTCAACGGCGCAATTCAAACCATCCTCAATTACGTTGCCTCCATCTCCTTCTCCATCATCTTCTTCTTCCGAATTGCGTACAGTGACGATGAACGAAGTTGGCTGCTTTAGAAATTCCAAGCCTTTCGGTGTAACGAACAAAGCCCCTCTGTTCTCAACATCCCGGTCCAGGTACCCTTCCAGCAATGCGCATCTGATGACATTGGACCATTTCTCGCCTCTGTCGTCTTCATCGTCATCATCGTCAGCCATTCCAAACTGGTCCAAATCATCATGTCGATTGGCAAGTATCTCCTCCGTTTCATTGCCCATGATGATGTCATATATATATTCTTCATTGTAATTTTCCTTAACAGACTGCACAGTTTGCAGTACGTCGATAAGCTTTTGCTTTGCTTCCATTTTCTTCTGAGGTTTTAGACAGTTATCACATTTTCCACAATTCTCTTGCTCATATTTTTCTCCAAAATAATGAAGCAGTAGTTTTCTTCGACAAACACTGGACTCTGCGTAGGCCGCGGTTTCCCTGAGCAGTTGCTTTCCGATATCCTGCTCTGCGATCGGTTTGTCTTCCATGAATTTTTCAAGTTTCTTTAAATCTTCTTTTGCATAGAAAGCTATGCATTTGCCTTCACCGCCGTCGCGTCCGGCACGTCCCGTTTCCTGATAGTAACCTTCAANNAGTATCCCTCGATGCTCTTCGGGATGTCGTAATGGATGACAAACCTCACGTCGGGCTTGTCTATGCCCATTCCAAAAGCGATTGTCGCCACGATGACGTTGATGCGCTCCATCAAAAAGTCATCCTGCGTTTGGGTGCGTTGCGCGGCTTCCATTCCCGCTTGATAGGGGGCGGCCTTGATTTGGTTCACGCACAACACCTCGGCGAGCGTTTCCACACGTTTGCGACTCAGGCAATAAATAATACCGCTTTTGTATGGATTGGCCTTGATGTACTTGATGATTTCCTTGTCGATGTTCGTTGTCTTGGGGCGTATTTCATAATACAGATTGGGACGGTTGAACGAGCTCTTGAAATCCTTCGAGTCAACGATACCGAGATTCTTTTTGATGTCGTTCTTCACCTTGTCAGTGGCGGTTGCCGTAAGGGCGATGATAGGCGCGCGTCCGATGAGATCTATCGTAGGGCGCAGTTTCCTGTACTCCACGCGGAAATCGTGTCCCCATTCCGAGATGCAGTGCGCTTCGTCAATGGCATAGAATGACACTTTCATTTTCCTGAAGAATTTCAGGTTGTCCTCTTTCGTCAATGTCTCTGGGGCGATGTAGAGCATTTTCGTCTTTCCTGAGAGTACGTCCTGGCGTACTTTTTCCAATGCGGACTTGCTCAAGGTTGAATTCATGAAATGCGCTATGCTGTCTTCGTCGGCAAGATTTCGAATCATGTCAACCTGATTTTTCATCAAGGCTATAAGAGGAGACACCACAATGGCGGTGCCTTCCAACATCAAGGCTGGAAGTTGATAGCACAAGGACTTTCCTCCACCAGTCGGCATCAACACGAACGTATCGTTGCCGGCAAGTACATTACGCACCACGGCTTCTTGATCACCTTTGAAAGTGTCAAAGCCAAAATAGCGTTTTAGATAACGTGTCAATCCCTCTTTCATAATCTCAAAACACCTGCTGAAAGACTATTGCCAAGACATCACTTTTTTGTGTCGGCTTCCTTTTCCGTCAGTGGGTAAAACAAAGATATAAACATATTGGGATTTGTTCCAAATTTTTTTATTGAAAAAACCAACTTAATTGGAATTTTTGTATTCTTCCCCCAAAATAAACCAAGTAAACTTGTATTTTACTTGTATTCTCCCTTTAAGCATCGCTAGAAGAGACCATCAATATCCGGCAATTAATACCAATCGATATTGGAACTGTAGCTGCTGCGCTTGTCCCATTTCAACAAGTCGGCCAAAGTGGAAATCTTGGCGCGGAAATTGAAATTATAGCTGGTATAAGGCGAGAGGACAACCGAGCACGACATGGAGAAGCAGTGAAGGTCACGCGTCAGGGAAGCCGTTGTCATCGTCAGTTTATGGAAATTGAAATCATAACCCGAACTGTAGTTGATGTTCCAGCCATCTGAAAGACGTACATTCCCGGAGAAATTCAGCGTCTGCGAGAGTTTGTACGGATAGCGCATCGTCTTGGGATTGATTCTTGCGGAAGTGTTTTCGGACATGGTCACGCCATACGACACGGTAAACGTCCAAGGAATGGAGAATTTCATGTAGCCATCCTCATCGGTTTCCGCCTTTGCCGTTTCTTCCCCCTTGTTTTTCCGCCTCAAGCCAGGGTCTACATTGCTGTCGATGCCGGTTGTTTCTTCTTCGTTCTCCTCATTGGCTTTTTTGGTGTCGGTACCAGCCTTTTTCTTCATGAAAGTCTTGTTGCTGATGGTCTTTGAAATGTTTTGTGACATTCCCTGGAAGCGTCCGAACCTTCCGTAGCTCCATTCCGTTCTGTCGCCGACGACGACATTTCCTTTTTCGTCAAACTTATAGGCGTATGTCGCAAAAACCGCGGCGAGGCTGAACGTATAACTCTTCGACAATTTCAGTCGGATGCGGGTACTCAAGTCACTCCATTTCTTGGTTGGCGCCGCCAAGTTGTACGACATGGAAGCATAGAGTTCATCTATCAGGCTCACCTTGCGTTCCCCCGTGGAATCCCTGTCGCTCTTGATTTTCATTTCCACATTGTTGGACAAACTCATGGATATGCTTCCCATCTTGCCTTTGGATGGTACGCCATACATGCCATTCTGGAAAGGGCTGTAGGATATGGTGGAGACGTTGCCGTTTTCGTCCGTCTTCACATACGAGTCGTAATAGCCGTAGCGCGACGATGAGAAATCAGGGGCGAAACTGTAAGAAAGCGTCGGTTTCAATACGTGTCGTATCGCCATGATGCGATCGCCGAACAATTGTTTCCATGGCTTGTAGAATCCATAGACGGTCGTATTGGCGGACAATGCCATGTTCCAATTGTACACATTGTAAAAACCATATACAGTATCTCTTACCACCTGGTAACGGTTGTTGTCCCACGACTGCATGATCTTGTTCGTGTACATGCGGTCCTGGAAGGTAAACGATGGCGTCACGTTGATATACTTGAATATGGAAAACGACGCACTGACCGGAATGTTGTGGTTCATGCCGTTTCTCCAATCCTTGATGAGGTCGCTTTTTAATATTTTGTCCTCGCGCGTCGAAATGCTGTTGGACAAACGCCCCGTGTAACTCATGGATATTTTCTCATACCACCGCTGTTTTCCCATCAGTTTCTTTCGCTTGAAAGGAAAGAAACGGCTCAGATTGACGTTGAGGTCGGGCAGCGACACGCTCAACGTGGAATCCTGCATGTTCTGGCTGATGTTGCCGGAAGAGGCTATGGTCAACCCGAGGGAAGGTATCGTGTATGAATAACTCACGCTGGAGGTACGGGTGCTTTGCGTATAGGACAAAGGATTGTACATGCTCGACAAGTTGTTCCTTTCAAAACTTGAGGTGGCGAAATTGACACTGGCGGAAAAGTTTGAATTGACCGATGCCTTGGTGTCCTGCCTGTGCGTCCATTGTATCTTGAAACTGGTGGATTTTTGGTAATCCGGCATGTTCTTCTCGCCGTCCACCGTGTTCTGGTAGTTCAGGTAGAAATTGCCGCCGTAGCGGTATCGCTTGCGATAGGTGGACTCCGCGTTCAAGCCCCAGGAACCCTTCGTGTAAATCTCTCCCAGCAGTTTCATGTCCATGTAGTCGTTGATGGCGAAATAGTAGCCACCGTCTCGCAAATAGAAGCCTCGGCTCGTTT
>DCGD01000009.1 GCA_002315195.1 Prevotellaceae bacterium UBA1787
GGTGGGCGTAGGCGCTTCGACACTACTTTCCGTGAAATTGGGAGAAAAAGATTATGACTGCGCCCGCAACATCCTTGGAAACGTCGTGACAATGAACATACTCATGGGATTGGGTATTGGTTTGGTCATGCTGCTCTTCCTTGATACCATTCTCTACTTCTTCGGGGCAAGCAACGAAACCATCAGTTATGCACGAGATTTTATGCACATCATTCTGATTGGAAACGTTGTCACGCACCTTTATTTTGGACTTAATGCCTTGTTGCGCGCTTCCAGCCATCCTAAGGAAGCCATGATGGCTACCATCTACACCGTCATCATCAATGTGGTCCTCGCCCCTATTTTCATCTATGTTTTACACTGGGGCATCCGTGGAGCCGCCCTGGCTACCGTACTGTCGCAAACTTCCGTGCTGCTTTGGCAGTTCAAACTGTTCAGCAACAAAAACGAATTTCTCCATTTCCAAAAAGGCACCTACCGTCTTGACAGACGCGTTGTTGGTCAATCCCTCGCCATTGGCATATCCCCCTTCCTCATCAACCTTTGCGCCTGCCTTGTGGTCATTGCCATCAACTGGGGACTCACGCACCATGGGGGTGACCTGCAGATTGCATCTTTCGGCATCGCCAACAGATTGGGCTTTTTCTTCTTCATGATTGTCTTGGGTTTGACACAAGGCATGCAACCCATTGCCGGTTACAATTACGGCGCACGAAACTACAACCGCTTGAATGAGGTTTTGCTGCTTACCATCAAATATGCCACGGTGGCGTGCTGCATCGGCTTTGCCATCTGCTTCTTCTTTCCCGAACAAATCGCACGACTGTTCACCAAGGATGAAGAACTCATTGCACTTTCCATACCCAATTTGAAAATCTATTTCATCACATTCCCCATCATTGGTTTCCAAGTCGTTACCGCCAACTTTTTTCAAAGCATAGGCATTGTCAAAAAAAGCATCTTCCTTTCGCTTTCACGCCAGCTCATCTTTCTTCTTCCCCCACTACTTCTGTTCCCTCGGTGGTGGGGATGCAATGGGGTATGGTACGCACTACCCGTATCTGATGTCCTGGCCACATTCACCACCGCCACGCTCCTTCATTTCCAATTGAAATTCTTCAAGAAATTCAAGCGAGAGGAACGAGCTTGACACCGCATTGCAAGCAGGGTGTACGACACATACTTTCCATAACATACAAAATAATTCATACAACCTTTAAACCAACGACCAACATGAACGAAAAGCAAAACATACCGTACTTTTCCGTATGCTTAGGCAGACAATTAGGCAGTGGCGGTTATATCATCGGACAGACAATCGCCCAAGAGTTGGGTTTGAAGTTCTACGACAAGGAACTCATCTACGCAGCCGCTGAAAAAAGCGGTTACAGCAAGGAACTTTTTGAAAAATCTGACGAGGAACGCAGCGTCATCCGCTCATTCTTCACCAATTGTTTTCCATTCCTCGGCAATGTGGATTTCTATGGAAACCAAGTCAACGAAGAAGCCCTGTTCTCCATCCTCAGCCAAACCATACGCGAACTGGCGGGAAAAAACAACTGCCTTTTCGTTGGACGATGTGCGGAATACATCTTGCGACACCACCCGAACATGGCAAGCATTTTCATTTCCGCCGACATGAACGACCGCATCCAACGCATTGCCGAAAAAAAAGGTGTTTCGCACGATCGTGCCAAACATCTGGCCACACACAACGACAAGAACCGAGCCATTTTCCACGATTTCTACAGCAACAACCAATGGGGACACGCATCCACCTACGATTTATGCATCAACTCTACAAGACTGGGCGTTGACGAAACCGCCAAACTTGCCATTCAATTCATCAAGACACGATTCAACCTATAAACATACACACATGCAACGCATAGGTCTACTCTCCGATACCCACGGTTACTGGGACAAGCGTTTTGAAGACTACTTCGCCAATGTTGACCAAATTTGGCATGCCGGTGACATCGGATCATACGGACTGGCCAAACGCTTTGAAGAAATACGTCCATTCAAAGCGGTTTATGGTAACATGGATGATATGGACGTACGCTTTGTCTACCCTGAAAAAATCCGATTCAAATGTGAAGAAGTCGATGTGCTGATGAAACACATTGGCGGCTATCCCGGACATTACGATCGCAGCATCATCAAAAACCTTTACGATGTGCCTCCCAAACTTTTCATCAGCGGTCATTCACACATTCTTAAAATACAATACGACAAAAAGTTGAACTTGCTCCACATCAATCCCGGAGCTGCGGGCATACAGGGATGGCAACCTGTACGCACACTCGTACGCTTCACGATTGACAAAACGGAAATAAAGGATTTGGATGTCATTGAGCTTAAAGATGACGATAATACGAACCTACTTGGTTTTGGCGCCGAATTTTGAAAATGTTTTGGGCTGTAATGCGGCGCACCAAACACCATGCGACAGATTACACCCCAAAACAAACAACAGATGGAAAGCCTCCAATAGACTACCACACGCCAAACCATTTATTTCATAACCAAATACATCAACTTATCAGCAATCCTGTCGCCAAGAGCAGTCCAAACAGGAACATGTTGATAGAGGTGCGCCCTAATATGGCATTCAAGGCTCGCCCGCTTCTGATTGCCACCATCTTTTTCCAAGTCATGTAATGCAAGGGCAAATACAACACGGTAGTGACCGCCACCCACTCATGTCCGTTGAATGACAAAACCAAACACCCCGACCATGCCAAAATGCCGAGCGACAGATAAAAACAATTTCCAAAGCGTTCCCCGAACATTACGATGAGCGTGCGTTTTCCACTCAGTTTGTCTGCCTCGCGGTCTCGGTAATTGTTCAAGACAAGCAATGTGTCTATGAGTATGCCTATGATGGCACCTACCAACCATACGGACTGATTCACACAGCCCGCTTGGACGTAATAAGTTCCCGACACCGGAACCAAACCGAAAAACACGAAAACCAATACATCACCCAAGCCACAGTAACTCAACAATGTGGTATATAGAAAAGCAAAAATCACGCACACCAAGCCAATGCCGACCAAAACCAAAGGTTCACCATAGAGAAACAACAGACAACCAATGGCGCAGGCAATGGTAAGTACAGACGCTATTCCGATTCTCATGGCGCGGATGGTTATCCAACCCTGGGCGCAGGCACGCTCCGGCCCCAATCTGTCTCCACGGTCACTGCCTTTCAGATAATCGAACAAGTCATTGATTAGATTGGCTGCAATCTGCAGCATGCAGGCAAACACAAGGCAAATCAAGGCCGGCCGCCACTTGAAAGTCCCTTCGTTTGCTGCCAGCGCCGCCGCCGCCAAGACCGGTATGCAGGCACCCGTCAAAGTCTTGGGACGAGTTGCCAGCAACCAGGCCTTCAAAGCGTTTTGTTTTACGATTTCCATTCCTTACTCTTAACTCCTATTTTGGATTGAGTCTAAAGAGTCTTGAACGATTTTGTGTCACCATAAACATAGTAATCGTACGCATCTCCAAGATCTAATTTTCCAGTTTTGAAATCAGGAAGTTGTTCACATGTCAACTCATAATCTACTCGGAATTTCAGATAGGTTTTGTAAAAATAGGTTGTCTGGGGTGTCAAATCCGTAATGGGTGTGATGATTGATTTTAATTTCATGTTGGTTACGGTTTTGAATTTGGCATTACGGAAATCATGGAACAAATCGTAACTTACACCTGCTTCCATGTAATCCACATCGCATGGAAATGCCTGAACAACAACCGTATCAGGACAATCTTTGGGAATTACAACCTTCATCTCCACACCCAACGTATCCAACAGTCCTTGCAAATCTGCCTTGTGTACCTTGTGTACCACTGCCCACGTCTCAAATTCCGTATCTTTAAATATTTCATTTATCTCACCGAAGAAATTGATGTAACCGCTCAATACAGCCGAATTGGCGGTAATGTCCACGACCTCCCCGGTCAATACATAATCCGTTGACCAAGATAACTTACTTGCATCCTTACTGCACGATGCCATGAGGAAAACTGCCAAAAGAATATATCCAATCTTTTTCATAATGTCTTACAATGTTAAAATCTGTTGAAAAATTTAGAATCTTATAGTCAATGAACCGCCAACGGTTAGCATGTGCATGGTTGTCTTAATGTTCGTCTGGAACATCCTATCGTCTAACTGAACGGTTCTCTTGTAGTCGGGATAATAGAACAGATTGAAAGGCATACGGCAAAAATCGTAATCTACATTCAGTTTCCATGCGATGTTGCCTTTGGCGGCATAGGTAAGGGAAAGTCCGGTACCCCACTGCGTGGTCTTGACGGACTGCACTTGCAGATAATCTCCGAAACCGGTAAAGTCGTCTGCCTGCTGTGAATAGGCGGCCAATTCTATATCGCTTGTGAAGAGCCCACCAAACGTGGCCTTCGTGCCGATGGCAAATCTGCTGGAAAATGGCCATTGGAGATAGAGTCCGCCATCAACCGAGAACATAGCCAGTTGATCCGTGATATCACTATTTGCTGACGTCTTACGTTGGTATTCGTCATAAGTGTTCATACCATTCGCCCGCACCGGCGCCGTAAGAACTTTCAACCGGCCTCCCACACCAATGTAAGGATTGAAAAAATAAGCACCTTCGCCCGCTACGGAAGTGGCTGTTCCAATTCGCAGTTTTCCATCATCGGTAGGCGTCTTTCCTGAGAAGGACATAGAACGTCCTTGATCCATAATAATGTCCCACTGATCCAAAGTTGGCATATTGATGTTCTTCATGAATGTGGCGCCCATTTGCACTGAAAAGAATGACGGGTGTTCATAGAAATCGCTGAGATTGTCTATTTCCTTGCGCAAGATGTGCTTGTCCTTGAAGATAAGGTCACCAAGGAAATAGCCCAAATCCGTTGACAGGATGCCGATGCCGGCACCCACCATGATGTCACTGATCCAATGGCGGTTGTTCAAACTGCGCATCACGCCCGTCGTCGTGGCAGCTGCGTAGGCACCGACACTGTACCAGGGGCTGCGCGTCAAACCGTACTCTTTATGCAGAATGGTGGCACCCACAAACGCCGTCGCTGTGTGACCGGAAGGGAATGAGTTGGCGGTGGACCCATCCGGACGCATCTCCTTGGCGGAGTATTTCACGCCATTGACGATGAGCGCCATGAGACCGTATGACATCGCACCGCTTGTCAATAGTCGCGGCCAATCACTGCGTCCCTCTACGCCACCGAGTTTAAGTCCGACGGTAAGAGCCAAAGGACCGAACTGCAGATAATCATCCAAATGGTGCTCAAAGTTCGGCTCAAATTTCTGGCGCGCCTCACGGAAATTCTTCTTTTGTGATTTCGCAATGAAACCGGCACCGATGATGGGCACCGGTGTCCAACTGAAATCTCTCTTAAAGTTATAATAACACTCTGATACGGATTTCTTGATACCTTGTTCCAAATCACCGGCGGAAACATTTTGGCTGTATGAATTGAGCGGTTGGAGAAAACTCATATTCTCTTGGGATGTGGAAGCGACTTCGATGTCACTCAAACTCACACCCGAAGATTCCGAACAAGTTTTCAAATTGACTTCATCAGTACTGGCAAAGACTGAATTGTCCGCCCTTAAGATGCTATTATTCCCCACCGCATGTATTCCCGAGCAGAGAAACAAAAGAAGCAAAGTCACAATGTTCAATTTATTCATGATATATTAGGTTTTGTTAACTTCATGTTTTTGGATACTTTCTTGAAACAATTCTTTTGACAACCTTGTTTCCATTCACTTTATGACCACCTTGTCAATAGTTTCAACATTTTTCATTCCCGAGGCGTCAATGTTGAAGCGGCACAAAGAAGTTTCATATTCTTTATTCTTGTTCACCTTGATGCGGCAGAAAGTGGCCGTGTTCTCCTTTCCGTCAATTTCCCCATCTATCCAACAGCCCGTATTTATGTAAACGCGTTGCTTTACGGAATCCTCCGAAACAATCATCTTGGGCCGATGAGAATGTCCCCAAACCAAAATGCGTGAAGACAAGTCGGTTTCTGTCAAAAGTTGGCATCCCATCTTGTCGCAAAAGTCAAAAAGAATGCCGGAAATCAGGGATTCTGTAATGGTAGGCTCAAACTTGGTCTTGTTTCTTTTACATCTTGCACTCCAACCGTCATTTTCGTTAGTGTTGTCATCGATACCGTAGAACAACTTTGATGTATTGTATGCATAGTCTTCAAAAGCGTAAGTCTTTGTCATGCCGTCCGTCATGGTAGCGACATCCTCATGACCAAACAAAAGGCCTATCGCTTCCCAACCGACATTGTATGATATGTCATCCAAATAATTGTCTAACGCATCATAAAAGTTGTATGGGTTGTCTTCTGAATTGCGCATTCTATCCCCACAAGCCAATTTGGACACAAAAAAGCCGGGAGGCAGAATACTCCCCGTGATGCTGTCAACATTGTTTTTCCCGATGTAAGGCGCATTCATGATGTCGTAACGATGGCCATGTTCGATGAAAATTTCAGGATCCGGCTGGTATTCTCCCATGCCAGACACCCCCTGCGTCCTCGCCTGAACAAACAAACCTGGCAATTCTTCATTGAAATCCTCGGCTGTCACCTGCATATCATGGTTTCCGGGAATGTACACCAATTTGATACCGCTGTTTTTCATTTCAAGCAGTTTGTCAAATACAGGACGATTGGCTTTGACCACTTCACGGAAAAATTCGCGTTCAGTCAACGGTTTGCCGTTTTTGTCAGCCAATGAAAGCGTTTCGGGTGGTGCCACCCATTCATCTATCATGTCACCGGCAATGATCAATTCATCGCAAGTTTTGGTTTCCTTCAGATAATCGAGAAAAGCCATCAAGGTGTCTTTCATGTGCAAGTTCCAACCATATCCTGCATCAATGGAACGCTGGTCACCAAGATGAATGTCACTGATGATTATGTAATATTTATCTTTTCTGTCTTGTGTTGCAGTGTCACTGTCATTGCAAGCGTAAAAAAGAAAAAGAGAAATGCCGCACAAAATACTGAGAATAATGTTTCGCTTCATTTTTATTCAATTATAATATCGACAACTTAATTAAGAGTAATCTAAAATGTGTGTTCTTGCCCACCTTTGTCTAATGCCTCATATATTTTTCTTATGAGTGTAGTACTATGTTTAACATAACATCACACAATTTAACTACAAAAATCTAAAATTTCTTTGACATAAAGAAATTATTCCCGATTTTTTTGACGCAATAACTTAATCTTGCTTTATTCGGCATTGACTTTCTCTTCCTTTGGGACAACCAAATTGAGAAAAACCGCCGAAACATAGACTATGGCTACGCAATTTTCGGCAAATGCAGTCCTGACGATTTCAGGGAAAATGGCGAAAAGCCGCGGTACATGGGGAAAGCCAAAACCAACTCTGTCAGACTCACGATTACCATGTTGCGCTGCGAGAAGCCTGCCTTTGCAACCTACTGAGGCTCGGGGGATTGGTTGCGGAATTTGATGGTCTGCGTTTTCCAATCCATGGAGTCCACAATCGCGAGCGACTCCACGCGATAACCTTCCGAACGCAATTCGCGACCACCTTTCTGCTGCCCTTTTTCAATGGCGATACCTATGCCCTCAACTTTGGCGCCGGCCTGGTGTACCAAATCGACAAGTGCATGGACCGCCTCTCCATCGGCCAAAAAGTCATCGACAATCAACACGCGATCTGTTGCCTTCAGATATGGCTTTGAAATGAACACATGATTCATCTGCTTGTGCGTGAATGAGTAGGCCTGCGACACGTATTTGTCGTCGGTACTGTTGGCGGTTTGGCTTTTCTTGGCGAATACCACCGGTACATCGTACAAATTTCCCATGAGCGTAGCAATGGCAATGCCGCTTGCTTCAATGGTGAGTACCTTTGTAATGTCGGCATCGCTGAAACGACGTTTGAATTCATTGGTCATCTGGCGCAAGATGTCAATGTCAATCTGGTGGTTCAAAAAACTGTCCACCTTGAGGATGTTGCCTGCCTTGATGACACCATCCGTCAAAATCTTTTCTTCCAAAAAATTCATCTTTGTTGCACTTGAAATTATCGGGTAATTATGGCATTTCGTATTCACACACTGTTAATAAAATGCAAAAATAGCAACAATATCTAAAATATCTAACCACTGTGTGACATTCTGTCAAAAATGCGCTCAAATGTGTACATCAGTTAAGCCCACACGCAGATTTTCCTTCAAAATATTATCTGGTAAGTAGTGATTAAGTAATATGTAAAAAATAACTTATTACAATTTTAATCTATGCGTATTAGATGATACATGGTTAAACTCTCCTTTTAAATATGTATGGCTACTTATGGCAACCAATTGAAATTTGGGTTAACTCTTTGTTTTTAGGTAAAGGTATCTTGGAAACAAATCCTTTTTGGACATTCGTTTTGATAAATTTAAAACTATGCTTACCTTTGTATAATTTTTGAGAAAATGTAAAAATGATGGATGCAAGCATAACTGAAAAAAAGATACTTGTCATTGGCGCCAATGGGTTTATCGGCAATGCATTGTCACGCAGGTTGCTGAGTTACCCTCAATACAAGGTGTATGGTGTTGATCTCTATTCCTCCAACATAGAGGACTTAATGGACAACCCGAATTTTCATTTTCAGATAGCGGACATTCGAAAAGACAGAAATGCAATAGATCACCTGATTGCTCTGTGCGATGTGGTTCTGCCATTGGTCGCCATTCCCACCCCCAATGCTTACATCAACAATCCAATGGAAGTATTCGAATTGGATTTTGAGGAAAATTTCCGCATTCTTCGTATTGTTGCCAAAGAAAACAAACGGATTATCTTTCCATCCACAAGTGAAGTATATGGCATGTGCCCCGATGAGTTCTTTGACGAAGACAATTCCACCTTGGTTTTAGGCCCTATCCATAACCAACGCTGGATTTATGCCTGCTCTAAGCAGATGTTGGATAGAATCATTTGGGCAATGGGCGAAAAGGGGCTTCAGTTCACCCTTTTCCGACCATTCAACTGGATTGGACCGCGACTGGACAGCCTTCAAGGTGCAAAAAAGCGGAACGCACGGGTTCTCACCCAAATGATATTTTCACTCACGGAAGGTTCACCCATCTATTTGGTGGACGGCGGCAGACAAAAACGCTGTTTCCTGAACATCGACGATGGGATTGAATGTTTGGTACGCATCATTGAAAACAAGGACAACCTGTGCAATAGGCGTATCATCAACATTGGCAATCCAAACAACGAAATCAGCATCCGCCAGTTAGCGGAAATGTTGATTTCATGTTACGAGAAACATCCGTTGTCCCATCGCTATCCTGCCCCGGCAGGCATCAAGGAAATTCAGTCTGACCATTTCTATGGGAAAGGCTACCAGGATTGCCTGCATAGGAAGCCTAACATTCAAACGGCTTGGGAAACATGCGGTTGGACTCCCAAAATCGGTGTAGAAGAGACCATCAACAAGACTTTGGACTATTTTCTGAAATGAGTTGCATAAAATTGATTCAAAAATGTATGATGTTAATAATACTTCATTGAATGTTGATGAGTTTACAAAACATCCAACGCAAATTGTCAATCTTTTCAAGTGACCCCAACATGATACTTATCCACCCATAACCAATGCTGATAATATTTTTCTACATCATATTTTTCTACTTGCTGGGAGCGGCTTCTCTGCCGAAAGAACTCGTTCTTGCCAACAAAAAAAACAGGATTGTGGCAGAATTGTTAGCGACATTGTTAGGCATGACAATATGGATGACCTTGTCCGTAGGACTTGGAAGAGTGTGTTCGTTTACATCCACCTACTTGTTGGTACTGCTTACAATAATTGTTATTTTCATCATCATACGAAGAAAATATCTATTCCTGCCGCGTATGCGGGAAAGCCAAATCATTCTGCTTGTGGCTTTTCTAGCAGGTTGTTTTGTCACATGGCACACTTACCCCTTGGAAAAAGATGGGATGCTGCTCTTCAACCAAGCCTCCTACGACTACACGCGCAGCGCCATCATACGTTCCATTGCAACGTTCGGATTGCCACCTCGCAATCCCTGGCTGGCAGAAAATGGCATTTCCGAAATATTGGTTTACTATTACGGATGGTATGCATTGGCCGCCCAGATTCCCTTGCTTACAAACATGCATTCACTGGCGTCAGAATGTTTCATGGCAGGCGTTTCGACTTTCGCCGTATTGTCATGGATCGCCGCAATAACCATTGAATGTGACCATAGAGATAGAAGAAGCGTTTGGCTGTTCCTATTCTTTCTCATCTTCTTTACCGGCATATTGTATCAACCAGACAACGAGTGGTTCAAGCATTCTTTCGTAAATCGTCTTTTGCCTGATGAAACAGCGGGGTTTTGGCCCATCAGCTGCAACCTCATCATTTCACCCCACCACTCTTTTGCCGGCGCAACCATCATAATGCTGAATTTCTTTCATCGCAAGATGTTCCGAACCAATCAACTCAAGTTGCGCATCCACCTCTCCATTTTGATAGGCATGATTCTTGTTGCCGCCGTTTTCTCTTCCGTCTATGCCGGAGCCATTGCCATCGTGTTCATCATCTTGACCATGCTGATACTGAGGCATACCAATGTACATGTACGCATCATGCTGCGAAAGAATCTGCTCATCCAACCCATCTTCATAATCATTTCAGGAGCGTTTACGTTCTTCTTCATTTTCAAATATTTGCTCGCCTATCCTTCCGAAGATTTCCCGCTTGCTTTTGGCATCCCGACGGGCTTTGACGGAACGGGCATCGTGGATTGGATAACATCGCTCACCAAATTTTACTTTGTGTATCTGCCCTTGCGGCTGGGTTGGATATACATCATTGGCATGGCGATAATACTCATACCCTGCCTACTCAAGGACGTAGCCTTCATAGGTGGAACGCGATATTTCATTCTACTCTGTTTTGCCGCCATAGGAATGGTACACAGTTCATATTATAGCAATGATTTCGGTTGGCGTCTCATCACGGCCGCCACTTATTATCTCGCTGTGTTCACGGCCATCTGGCTTTCGCGTTTCTTTGACAACTATGTCCTTTCAAAATCCAAAAGAAAAAAAATTGTGGGATATGGTGTGGTAGTTTTAATGCTGTTGTCATGTTCGTGCATGTGGAACAACAGAACCTCCGGAATTTTGCGCTTGGACAATCAGCGGGAAATGTCAAGAAACGTAAAGGCGGCCGTACCGGCTTGGGAGACAGTAAGGAAACATACGGAATTGAACGATATGGTTTTGAGTAATCCCGAAGGTGGTGTCAGCTCCGCCGGTATCAAGTGGTTCGGCAAATATACCACCAATATTTTCTTTTCGTTCTTTGCCGATCGTCCCACACCCATCGGCGACATGATATTTTCAAAATGCTATTCTGAATTTTATCCTGAAGAAAAACTCAGGAACACTTTTCTTCACGTCAAGTACATCTTCAACAACGCAGCTGATTTGGAGGACATCAATTACCTTGCCGATGATTTGAAAGTTAAGGCCATCGTCGTTACACAGTGGGACAAACTTTGGAAATACTGCAACATCTTGTGCGACAAGTATGACATGATAGAAGAAACAGACAGTTACAAAGTATTTATACAGAAAGAGAATGATGAAATCTGAATTATCCATAATAATTCCTATTTGGAATGAGAAAGAAAACCTTCCTGAACTTATCCGCAGGTTGCATAGGGTAAGCGGTTCGCTGAACATGGACCATGAAATCATTCTTGTTGATGATGGGTCGCAGGATGGTTCCCCGGAACTTATTCATGAGGCATGTGAACAATATGGGAATATATTCAAGGGTGTGTTTCTGACGAGCAACATGGGACAGCACCCCGCCATTATTCGGGGCATGGAACAAAGTATTGGTAAATATGTCATCACTTTGGATGCCGACCTTCAGAATCCTCCAGAGGAAATACCTCACGTTCTTGAACAGTTGCAAGCAGGACACGATGTAGTAGGTACCATCCGCCGAAACCGACAAGACAATCTGTTTCGCCGTTGGGCGTCCAACACCGTTAACAGATTTGTAAAAAACATGACCGGAAGATGGGAAATGAACGATTATGGATGTATGCTGAGAGGTTATGAACGACGCATCGTCAATGACATCCTTTCATCTCCACTTAGGGAAAGGTTTATTCCTCTCCTGGCAATGTCGTTTTCAAAGAATCCAACTGAAATACTCGTAAACCATGCTCCAAGGACCGCCGGAGACTCAAAATATGGATTTTGGGATTTGGTCAAACTTTGCAGTAATTTAATGGCGGTAGGACGCGAAATAAAAAAACATACATCATGAAGACAATCGTATTGGCTTATCACAACATTGGCTGTGTGGGCATTAGGGCACTTTTGGACAACGGCTTTGAGATTGCGGCCGTATTCACTTACGAAGACGATCCCGAAGAGAACATTTGGTTTGAATCGGTTGTGCAGTTGTGCAAGGAGAAATCCCTACCCTATTATTTTGCCAAGGACATTAATGCTCCTCAATGGGTAAACTTCATCAAAACCATTGCGCCGGACATCGTCTTCTCGTTCTACTACAGAGACATGGTTGGAAAAGAGATTCTATCACTGCCCCCCTTGGGTTGCCTGAACCTTCATGGGTCGTTCCTGCCCAAATACCGAGGAAGATGCCCCATCAACTGGGCCGTTATCCAAGGCGAAACAGAAACCGGCGTTACCCTTCATCTCATGACTCCCAAACCCGATGCAGGCGACATCGTCGCCCAACACCGCATCCCCATCTTACCCGATGATACAGCGAAAGACATACACTTGAAAGCTGCGAAAGCATCGGAACTGATGCTCACTGACATATTGCCGGTCATTCTGAGAGGTTGCTTTCCGAGAATGAAACAAGACGATGCTTTGGCTACCTATTTCCACGGCAGAAAACCTAACGATGGCAGGATTGACTGGAACTTGCCCGCACAAACCATCTTCAACCTTATCAGAGGCGTTACCTACCCCTACCCCGGCGCCTTTTCCTTTCTCAATGGAAAAAAACTGACAGTATGGTGGGCGCATCCTCTCCAAAAAACATGTTCAAACGCCCCGGGAACCTTAGTTTCTGTCAATCCTTTGCTGGTGGCTTGCGGAGAGGGATGTATGTGCATTGAAAGTTGCCAGTTGGAATCGGGGGATGTTATCCCGGGCTTTGAACTGCCTCAGCGAACTGACATTCGCGAAGGTGACGTCTTGGAATAAATAAACAGGGAAATGAAAATAGGCATAAGGGTGGATGTCGATACGTTCAAGGGAATGCGGAAAGGTGTTCCCTGCATCCTGGATATTTTATCACGCAACAACATACAAGCCACGTTTTTCTTTTCCATGGGGCCGGACAATATGGGTAGAAACATTTGGCGTCTGCTGCGTCCCGCATTTCTGTGGAAAATGCTGCGCACGAACGCACCCGATCTCTATGGATGGGACATTTTGTTGGCGGGAACACTATGGCCGGGAAAATTGATAGGAAAGAACAATGCGGAAATCATCAAAAGATGCGCCCGCGGAGGACACGAAATCGGTGTGCATTGCTGGAACCATTACCAATGCCAAAATTTTGGTGCCAATTTGTCGGAAGAAACCTTTCGCACGCTGTTTTCAAAGGCTTTTTCTACGCTTGCCGACATTATAGGGAAACTTCCCGTTTGTTCGGGAGTACCGGCATGGAGATGTACTGACAATATGCTGAAGGTCAAGGAATCCTTCCATTTCCGCTACAACAGCGACTGCCACGGAACCAATATTTTCAAGCCCATCGTCAATGGAGAGGCACTATCCACACCACAGATACCGCTAACACTGCCTACCTTCGATGAACTGATAGGTCGCAAGGGTGTCACCATCCAAAATTACAATGAAACCTTGCTGTCCTTGCTTCAACCTAACGCTTTGAACGTGCTTGCCGTCCATGCTGAAGTTGAGGGAGGCATTTATGCCGCACTGTTTGATGCTTTTGTGAAAATTGCTCTTGAAAGAGGTTTTGAACTTGTTCCTTTGGGGAAACTGCTACCAATAGACCTTTCCCACATTGCCGCCTCACCCATTGTCCGTAAATCCGTTGAAGGCCGAGAAGGCTGGGGAAGTTGGCAGGAGAAAATATATTAGATTTGGCTTGCCTGACTTTGGCGTTGGCTCAAAAGTTCTGATAACTTTAGCCAACGCTAAAAGCCAACTACAATCTATAGCATAAAATCGGCAAGACCGCTTTTCATTGTCTCTGAAAATTCGGTCTTGCCGACTTTTTTCATTTGCGTACTTTCTCCCATGTACGCAATTGAAGAATTATTTCAATGATTTCAAAACCTCCGTAATGGCTGGCATCAAATCCGTCTTGCGCGACAACTTGACTTTTGAATATACCCAACTTTCACCAACGGAAGGACCGTATATGGCCTCCGCCACAATCTTTGCACCATCCCCGTGGTATATCACATACGAGCCGGCGTCTATATACCTTTCTACACTGGTTGGGTCGGTATTTGGAATATGACGGTCAACCTTGGCAAACATCATTCTGTATTCTTTCTCCGCCATCAAGTCTTTGGCGACATTATGCATTCTAATGAGAAAATTGTCCATCGTCGCATCATCGTACCAATCCAGTGAAGCCACACCCATTTGTTTGCCTTCAATGTTGTAATCCTTGTAATCAGAAAGGAATATTTCCCTGTCGGTCATGCCATAGTAACTGTTACCGGCTTCAACCATTTGTCGATTGATGGAATCCAAGGCTACACTATCGAGTTTTAATTGCATGGCGAGATTTCTCAACGCCACACTGTCTATGTCCGTGTGTGTTTTTGACAGGTTTCTTGTATCGGAGAGTATTCCCGACAAAAGTACTTTTGCCACATCGTCGGTAATCTTGACATTCAGGTCCTGATAGGAGGTATAGACAATAGAACAAGTGGATCCTATCGGCAACACTTTGCAATACAACGGTTTGCTGGAACAGACATCACCCAAGCTGTGATGGTCTATGATTTGAATGACCTGCGCCATGTTCATGCCTTTCACTGCTTGTGCATATTCGGAATGGTCCGTCAATATGATTCTTTGCTGTGGAACGACTGTATCCAGTTTCTGCGGAATGGTGATGCTGAAATAATCTTTCAAATACGCCATCTCCCTGTTAATATCACCAGCTATGCGGGGAGCGCACTTGTAACCGAGATTTTGCATGAGGTCGGCATAAGCGATGGCGGAACACGTGGCATCCACATCGGGAATCAAATGTCCTACCGCATACACGGTGTCGGTTCCCCAATCCAGCGCTGAAAGTGCGGTTTTGTAATCCGCACTCTTGTTTTGAACATAAACATACTCAACATCATCGTAGCACGATGAAAGAGAACACAAAATACCTGCCACGATGGCGGAATAGGTAAACAATTTTAATTTCATAATTAATCTTTTATATTGCTCCATTGTCGCCTTTGAGAACGTCGTGGAACTACAGTTTCAAAAACTACGCTTTATCATTTATGCAAAATTACGCTTTATTTTCAAATCAAACAATGTAAATGAAACTATTTCACCAAAACATGGTTTAAATTGACGTATTCATGGCTCTTTTGTATGAATTTAGTCTACATAAATAAATGGACCATCGCTTTTCAGACCGCATGACGGCACGGTATGGAGGGGACGACTACGGCTGGCTCCCTTTGAACTCAAAAAACGGAGAAAGAGTCTTCTTTCATTGATTATATCCGCCATTGGTCATGCTTCATGATTACCAAACTAACTTAGTTTTGGCTGGGTGATGATAAAAAACACCTTTTGTTTTGTTTTGCTTTCAACTTTGCTGTATCTTTGTAGATTGTTTTCATTACCCCAGATAATTGACTAATATGAACGAAGAATACGACGAGCCTTCTACTGAACACTCTTCCTACCACCCCGTGAACAGCGACAGCGATGTGCACCGACTCCCGGGAATGTATGAACATTGGTTTTTGGACTACGCATCCTATGTTATACTGGACCGTGCAGTTCCTCATTTGGCGGATGGACTCAAGCCGGTACAAAGACGCATCCTTCACGCCATGAAACTCAGTGACGATGGGCGATACAACAAGGTCGCCAACATTGTCGGCGACACCATGAAATTCCACCCTCATGGAGATGCCTCCATCTATGGCGCCTTGGTGCAGTTGGGACAGAAGAATCTTCTTGTGGATGGACAAGGCAACTGGGGTAATATCCTGACGGGCGACTCTGCCGCGGCTCAGCGTTACATCGAGGCACGCCTCTCCAAATTCGCACTGGATGTTTTGTTCAACAACAAAACCACAGAGTGGAAATTGTCTTACGATGGCCGCAACAAGGAACCCATTACGCTCCCCGCGAAATTTCCTCTTCTCTTGGCGCAAGGTGCGGAAGGCATCGCAGTGGGGCTGTCCGCCAAAATTCTTCCACACAACGTAGGAGAACTCTGCGACGCCGCCATCAGTTACCTGCACGATGAACCTTTCCAACTCTACCCGGATTTCCAAACCGGTGGGCGCATTGACGTCAGCCGTTACAACGAAGGCGCCAGAGGAGGCGCACTCCGCATCCGCGCGAAAATTGAAAAGTTGGACAACAAGACGCTTGTCATCAGGGAAATACCATACGGAAAGACAAGCGCATCGCTCATTGACACCATTCTCAAGGCCATCGAGAAAGGAAAAATCAACGCCCGAAAAGTGGACGACAATACAGCGGCTCAAGCTGAAATCGTCATACATCTCACGCCAGGCACCAGTTCAGACAAAGCCATTGACGCACTCTACGCCTTTACAGACTGTGAAATCAGCATTTCACCCAATTGCTGCGTCATTGACGACAACCGTCCCCGCTTCATGTCTGTCAGCGAAGTACTCCGCACCAGCGTGGACAAAACGAAAAGCCTTTTGGAACAGGAGTTGAGAATAAAGCGGGGCGAACTCCTCGAACAACTTCATTTCGCTTCCCTCGAAGCCATCTTCATCAACGAGCGCATCTACAAGGACAAGGGCTTTGAACAAGCCCCCAACATGGACGAGGCCTGCAGCTACATTGACGAACGCCTCAAGCCGTTCTATCCGCAAATGATACGCGAAGTGACCAAAGAGGACATCATGAGACTCATGGAAATAAGAATGGCGCGCATCCTGAAATTCAACAAAGACAAGGCCGAAGAAGCCATCTGCCGATTCAAGGACGAAATTGCCGGCATAGACAAGGACTTGATGAACATGGTGGAAGTCGCATGCAACTGGTTTCAACTCATTAAGGACAAGTACGCATCCAATTATCCCCGCCGCACCGAAATCTGCTCGTTCGACACCATCATCGCCGCCAAAGTGGCGGAAGCGAACCAAAAACTCTACATCAACCGTGAAGAAGGCTTCATCGGCACCGGATTGAAAAAAGATGAATACGTATGCGCCTGCTCCGACATCGACGACGTCATCATTTTCTATCGGGATGGTTCTTACAAGGTTACGCGCATCTGCGAAAAACTCTTTGTCGGTGAAACTGAAAAGAGCAAGACGGAAGGACGCAAAGCGGAAATCATCCATCTGGCCATCTTCAAGAAAAACGACAAGCGCACCATTTACAACCTCATCTATCACGATGGACGCAAAGGGTACTACTACCAAAAACGCTTCAACGTCACCAGCGTGACGCATGATCGCGAATACGACGTGACAGTCGGGACACCGGGAAGCCGCATCATGTACTTCTCAGCAAACGCCAACGGTGAAGCGGAAATCGTACGCATCATCCTTAAACCCCAAGTAAGACTCAAGAAACCCAACTTTGAAGTAAATTTCGCGGAAATGAAAATCAAGGGACGGCAGAGCATGGGCAACCTTGTCACCAAATTCCCTATTTACCGCATATTGCTCAAGACAAAGGGAGCATCCACACTTGGCGGACGAAAAGTTTGGTTCGACCCTGACACCCACCGAATCAATTTCGATGAACACGGACAACTCATAGGAGAGTTTGCCGGAGATGACCGCATCATCGTCATAGAACCCAATGGCAATTTCTACACCACTGACTTTGACCTAAACAACCACTACGACAACGACATACTCTATATCGGTAAATTCAATGAATGCACCACATGGAGCGCCGTTCTCTACGATGCCGACAACCAGGGCTATCCCTATCTCAAGCGCTTCACGCTACCCGACACAAAGAAACCTCACAACTTTTTGGGTGAAACCGCCGGCAACCCACTCATACTGCTCACCCACCACACCTTTCCTCGCATACGCATCACCTATGGCGGAAACGACGCTTTTCACGAAGCGGAAGAGATTGACGTTGCAGAATTTGTGGGCGTCAAGAGTTTCAAGGCCAAGGGCAAACGCCTGACCACTCTCCGCATTGAACACATTGAGGAGCTTGAACCATTGCCAGAACCAGAACAAACTGAAGAAGAACAACAAACTGAAAATTATCAGGAGTCCGAAAATGATTTCACGCCTGACAATGAAACCATGCCTGACGAAGATTTTTCCGATGATGAACCAAACGGAACGGTTAAACAACTTGATTTATTTTCAGAAGAACCATTCAACGAATAATTGAAAATTCAGATAATGTTGCCACTCTGACACGGTTTCATTCACTATGAAGACCACATTGAAAACACAACGGCGGACATCAGAAAAATTACCAAGGCGGTCCGTAGCCAAAAAAACGACCGACTTGCTGAATTTCGGGATGTTATGATTAAACAAGAACACTATAAACTATGCTGAAACTAAAATTGTCGCTTCTTCTTTCCCTTTTGACGGCTTCGCTGTGGGCGCAAGACGGAAACAACCCCTCTATGCGCTCCCATGCCACACTTTTCGGCATTGGCACCACCAACAAACTCGACACCTACCTGTCCCCACAAGAATATACCGGCACGGAGTTCCGCATGGCGCGGGAACACAGACGCATGACCACACTGCTTGACGGCAGAGTCGGCATGCAGAACATGCTTCAGGGAAACTTTGCTTCCTGCAAATCGCCCAGCAACGACGGCACAACACTGAGCGGCATGGTGGAATGGAGTTTCGCCTGGCACTACCATTGGAAAATGGGCGAACGCCTTGTCATCATGGCGGGACCCGGCACTGAAATCCAAGCCGGATGCACCTACAACATGCGCAATGGAAACAACCCCGTACAGGTGCAACTCTCATGGGATATCCTTGCCTCCGGGGCGGTTGAATATACATTGCCCTTGTTCAAACGCAACATCGTGTTGCGCTACCAAGCCAACTTTCCAATCGCAGGGCTCATGTTCTCCCCCAACTATGGACAATCCTACTACGAAATCTTTTCCCTGGGCCACACCGACCACAACGTCTGCTTCACCCACCCATTCCAAGCCGTCTGCTTCAATCAGTTCGTCACCGCCGACATTCCCTTGGGCCATCATAAACTACGCGCAGGTTACCTTTGCGCCATCCGACAAAGCAAGGTGAACAACCTTAAATATCACAGT
>DCGD01000033.1:0-3712 GCA_002315195.1 Prevotellaceae bacterium UBA1787
TAATTATGGAATTTTACGACCTGGAAAAAGAGATGGAAATCCTGCGGAAGAACTGGGAACGCTCAGAAACGCATAGCCTTTTCACCGTCATGACGGGCAGAAGGCGCATAACCTGCTTTATCTGTATGTTTCCAAGGACAATGAGCGTGTTCTTGTCGAAAAGTTCCAGAAGGCTGCGGAAGCAACCCTTGGGATTCACATCTATGGCAAGATGGCCACTTTTGCCCAGTTCTTCGAGCAGATTATGGACTATGGCGAGGCACACCGCGTTACCTTGGCTTTTGATGAGTTCCAGAATTTCCTGAAGGTAAACCCTTCAATTCCGAGCCATATACAGAACGTTTGGGACAGGCACCACATTTCCAGCAAGGTAAATCTCATAGCCCGTGGCAGCATCTACAGTATGATGCACAAGATTTTCGACAATGAGGATGAACCCCTTTACGGGAGACAGGATTGTGAAATCAAGTTGATGCCGTTTCGCATTGCCGTCATGAAGGAGATACTTAAAGATTACAATCCAGCATACCGATCGGAGGACCTGCTTTGTCTGTATATGCTGACATGGGGCGTGGCCAAGTACATTGGTCGGCTGATGGACGCAGGAGCCACCAGCAAGGACTCTATGCTGAAATGGGTCACAGGATTAGGCGGTCCGTTTTTGAGTGAAGGCACTGAGTTGGTCATGTCAGAGTTTGGCAAGGACTGCGCCAATTACTTGAGTATTCTTCAGAAGATAGCAGGAGGCATGACCGTCCAAAACCAGTTGGACACCATAATAGGAAAGAATACCGTCCCGTATCTGAAGAACTTGGACGAGGGCTACAATTACGTGCACAAACTACAGCCTATGTTCAGCAAGCCGGGGAGCAGAAACGTTCGGTGGTACATTGATGATTGCTTTCTCCGGTTTTTGGTTTAGATACATTTTGCCAAACCAAACACTCATAGAGATGGGGCGAAATGACATGTTGCTCGAACTTGTCGAGAAAGATTACGATGACTTTACAGGTTGCGTATTGAAGAGAAATACATGACAATCCAGCGCGAGTTAGGGGGCTATGAAGCACGGTTAATATGCTTGTCGATGGAGAACATGTAGCGTAGCCCATGCAACGGCTCAATTGATTTTCAGCGGGCGGTGACCATGCGGAAATCAAGATGTGGTTTTCCAGGCAAGAGAATTTGTGTTTTTTTGTTTTGAAAAATGTATTTATTTCGTACCTTTGCCACGTTTCAGGAAAAATGTGTTCCGTTTAGGTGCTGAATGGTGAAGAAGGGTAGTTGTGACAAGATAAGTAACATTCCAAGTTTCTTAAATATAGACAATTAAGAACAAAAGAACGCCGCAGGACGATATGGCGTGAAATGGGATGTCGCAAAAAGAACATCGGTTCAGTATTTCAAGGCGCACTCAACACAATGAAAGGCAGAGGGGATATATTCATAGGTTGTAGAAAATAGAATAGGGAGAAAGAAAGATTCCATGGAAGACAGAATAGAAGTAAGAGTATGGGAGATCAGCAAGGGCGTTGCTTTCAAGGATATGTTCATCCTTATTCTGCATGAAGTGAACGGAGACCGCAAATTTCCGATGTTGCTGACAATAGGCGAAGCTGTGGGGATAATCCAGGAGTTGCATGGAAATGTGCGGCGCATGGGCAATAAATCCTCCAAAGAGAAAATAACCTACTGTGAAACAATGACAAAATTGCTTGTCGCGCTCGATGTCATCGTAGAACACGTATGGATAACGGACATAGAAAAAGGCGGTTACAAGTCAGAGGTAAGCATTCAGCAATGTGGTCGGATAGAGAAATTTGTAACGAATGCGGCGGACGGAATACTGCTCGCGTTGCAGACGCGCTGCCCATTATACATAAAACCCCAATTGTTGGAACATCAGTATTTTGATTCGTCCAACCGTGACAGCATAAATTTGCCCATCCAAATATTGGATTTGGAATTGCTTCAGGATGCGCTTGAAGGCGCCATTCAAACAGAGAACTATGAAGCCGCCGAAGCCATTCAAAACGAAATAAAACGTAGAAAGTGAAGGAAGAAAGATATTTTTATTGCCCCGACGCATCGACAAGCCATCAGATGCCGCAAGAGGAAGCAGACCATGCCCTGCGCGTGTTGCGGCTGGGGGTAGGCGATGCGATAAGCCTGACAGACGGCAGGGGAACGATATATGATGCGCGCATCAGCGAGACGTTGAAACGGCAGTGTTTTTTTGAAATAACAGGAAAACAGGTTCAGGAAAAATTGTGGAGCGGACATCTGCACATAGCCGTCGCTCCGACGAAACATGCGGACAGGATGGAATGGCTGGCGGAAAAGGCTACTGAGATAGGCGTAGACGAGTTGTCTTTTTTGGATTGCCGGTTCTCGGAGCGTAAAGTCATGAAGCGGGAAAGGATGGAGCGTGTCGTGGTATCGGCCGTGAAACAGAGTCACAAGGCAAACATGCCTGAAATCCGTGAAATGTGCAGTTTTGAAAAATTCATAAAACAATACCAATCAGGTCGGAGATACATAGCCCATTGCTACGAAGACGCCGAACTGGCGCCCAACGGGAAGCCTTTCCTGATGGATGCCTTGGCGGGGTCGGTGGAAGATGCGTTGGTGATGATAGGTCCCGAGGGAGATTTCAGCGTCAGTGAAGTGAGGCGCGCCATGGAAGAGGGATTTGAGCCCATCAGCCTCGGTCGCAGCAGACTGCGCACGGAAACGGCGGCTCTGGTTGCCGTACATATCATGAACCTGAACAATCGAACAAAGAATTAACAAATGGAAAATCTGAAGAAATTATATAAAAAGCTGTTTGGCGTTTCACCCGCCAACATTGAGGTGCTGCCGCAATCGGGCAGCAGTCGCTGTTACTACCGTCTCTATTCGCCAGGTGGTGTCAGTCCCTCGAGCGTCATTGGGGTCTATGGAAATTCAATGGAAGAGAACCGCGCCTTCATTTATTTGTCCCGTCATTTCCGCGAACGCCAGTTGCCCGTTCCCGAAGTGCTGTCCGTGTCGGACGACAGCAGGTTTTACTTGCAGGAAGATTTGGGGCGCCTGTCGCTTTTCGGCGCTTTGCAAAACGGCAGGCAACTCGGGGGGCGTTACAATCTGAAGGAGAAGCAGTTGCTGCGTACCACCATGGCGATATTGCCGGAATTTCAGGTAAGGGGAGCGACGGGGTTGGATTTCAACATCTGCTACCCTCAGCCGGAGTTTGACCGCACCAACGTGCTTTTCGACTTGAATTATTTCAAGTATTGTTTTCTGAAACCGCTTGAGATAGAGTTCAATGAAATAAAGTTGGAGGCAGTGTTCCAGCGAATGGCAAACGAGTTGACGTCGAGGCATGACGACACGTTCATGTACCGTGATTTCCAGTCCAGGAATGTCATGCTGACGGACAAGGGCGAACCCTATTTCATAGATTTCCAAGGCGGCAGAAAGGGTCCGATGGAATACGATGTGGTATCGTTCCTATGGCAGGCATCGGCGCGCTATCGCCAGTCGCTTCGAGATGAATTGATAGACGTATATATCGCCAACATCAAACTCTACAAGGATTTCAACGAAAGTCAATTCCGCAGCAACTTGAAGCAGTTTGTCCTGTTCCGGTTGTTGCAGGTACTCGGTGCGTATGGTTTCAGGGGACTGTGCGAACACAAACAATATTTCATAGACAGCATTCCACCCGCCA
>DCGD01000033.1:3717-4017 GCA_002315195.1 Prevotellaceae bacterium UBA1787
ACCATTGCCAATTTGAAAGCCGCCTTGAAGGATGGCTGCTGCCATTCCGCCTATCTATATGATTTGCTGGAGCGGATAACCCTTCTGCCGCAACTGCAGGAAAAGCCCGCCGAAATACAGGCGCGCAAGGACGGTTACAAAACCACCTCGTCCGAACTGTACAAGCCCAACCCAATCGACGGCATGGCGACTTTCTCCAAGTATGACGGAAAGGGGCCGCTCGTGGTGCAGGTTTATAGTTTCAGTTTTCACAAAGGCATTCCCGAGGATGAAAGCGGCAACGGAGGAGGCTATGTGTTC
>DCGD01000161.1:0-3206 GCA_002315195.1 Prevotellaceae bacterium UBA1787
ATAGGATTCTTTGATGGTGTTCATCTTGGACACCAACACCTCATCAGCCAGCTCGTCCAAATTGGGAAAGAGAGAAACTTGCCGGCCCACGTGATAACTTTCTCGCAACACCCTCGCACCGTATGCCGCCAAACAAACGTAAGACTGCTTACCTCAACTGAGGAAAAAATGGCACTACTCCAGCGAATGGGCATAGAAAAATGCCACATACTGTCATTTTCTCCTGAAATGGCACGCTTGTCGGCTCGTGAATTCATGGAACGTTATCTCAAGAACACATACCACGCCACGGCTTTGCTCGTGGGTTACAACCATCATTTCGGACACCCCGCGCCGGGTGAAAATTTTGAGCATTATCTTAGGTATGGACGAGAAATGGGTGTTGACGTCATTGAAGCCACGCCATTCAACATCAATGCGGACAATGTTTCCTCTTCCTTAATAAGAACGGCGTTGGAACGGCGTGACATTCGGAGAGCCAACCGACTCCTGGGAAGACCTTATTCCTTGTCAGCCACCGTTGTGCATGGGCGCAGCGTAGGGAGAACGCTCGGATTCCCCACCGCCAATCTGCATCCCACCAATCCCATCCGCCTCATCCCCCCCTCAGGATGCTATGCCGTATGCGCCACCATTCAAGAAAAGGGGTATGCCGGAATGCTCTATGTTGGCGTACGTCCCACTTTCAGCGACCAAGTGAACCCTATTCCATCCATTGAGGTCAATCTGTTCAATTTTCACGATGACTTGTACGGCAAGACAATGACGGTTGAATTCCATGACTTGCTTCGTGGAGAAAAGAAATTTGAAAGTCAGGACGAACTGCGCCGACAACTTGAGGAAGATCGCCTGCGAACCATACACATCCTGAAACAAGTAACAACCACATAATTTTGCAATATGAAAAAAACATTGATTTTATGCAGCACGTTCGTATTACTGCAAATTGTAATGGGATTGGTTGCCACCATTCTTACCTCGGTCATTACCGGGGAGACAAATTCCATTGTCATCTCATCACTACCCACCTATAATTATCTTACCGGGGCAGCGCTTATCTTGTGTGATGTCATCATGGTTCTTTTGGTGGGCTATTTGCTTACTAACCATTGCCTCAATGCCTTTACCGGCAGAATACGCAACGTCGCACACAACGTATGGTTATGGAGCATCATCGGTCTGTTTCTTCTCATTTTCGTCATCAACGGTTTCATCGAATTGGTTCACTTACCGAATTGGTTGGAAACGAAAATAGATGGGTTGATAAGCAATCCTTTGTGCCTGTTTGGCATCGTTCTCATTGGCCCCATCGCTGAAGAAGTTGTATTCCGCCGCGGCATCATCGATGCTTTGTCATCTTCTCCTTGTTTTGCGCGGTGGTCCGTCGTCATCTCGTCGTTTCTGTTCGGTTTGGTTCATTTCAACCCTATTCAAGTTGTCGCGGCTTTCTTCCTTGGTTTGTTCTTGGGTTGGACATACATAGCCGGCAACAGAAACCTGCTCATTCCCATTGTCTTTCACATCATTAACAACACCAGCAGCGTCATCATGTACCACACGTTGGGAAAAGACACAAAGTTTACGGATTTATTTCCAAGCACTACCATTGAAATCGTGTCATTGGTCATTCTTCTTTTCTTGTTTTACCTCACATTCCTCAAACTCAGGAAAATCTTCAAGAGCCAGTGTCATTTTCCACCGTCTGGGCACGACGACACCGAACTTCTCCCGAATTGAACAATATAATACAAAAAAGCCTCACCCAACAATGAGTGAGGTTTTTGTTTGGTTGTTCTACTCCGATTCGAACGGGGACTGAGAGTACCAAAAACTCTAGTGCTAACCATTACACCATAGAACAATACCGTGCGAGTTCATGCGAATTGCGGTGCAAAGTTACAACATCTTTCCATATATACAAAGAAAATTCTTGATTTTTTTCATCACAACTTGACATGACGCAAAAAGTTTGTTATTTATGCTATCTGGCAATAATGAGATAATAATTTTTCTTGCCGCGCTGAACCAAAATGTACTTTCCGTCAAGTAAATCCCCATCTTTTACAATTTCTTCCGTGTTCGCGAGTTTGTCCTTGTTCACACTCACACCTCCGCCCTTGGCCAATTTGCGCAATTCACTTTTTGAGGGAAAGCATTGTGTTCTTTCGGCGAGCAAGTCCACCCACTTGGCACCGATGATGTGACTCTTTTGGAGTTCAAAGGTAGGTACGCCATCAAACACACTCAACAGTGTGGCTTCATCCAATTTCAGCAAGTTTTCCTTGGTGGCTTTGCCAAAAAGCAAGTTGCTGGCTTCAATGGCCAATTCATATTGTTCGCGCCCATGCACCATGACGGTGACTTCCTCGCCAAGACGCTTCTGCAGAATGCGGCGGCCCGGGTCAACGGCATGCTCCGCTACAAGCGCATCTATCTCCTCATGTGTCATTGAGGTGAAAATCTTGATATATCGCTCCGCATCCTCATCACTTACGTTCAACCAGAACTGATAGAATTTGTAGGGTGTGGTGCGTTTTGGATCCAACCAAATATTGCCGCTTTCCGTCTTGCCGAACTTCTTGCCATCGGATTTTGTTATCAATGGGCAAGTCAGCGCATATGCCGTGTTCTCTATCCCCAAGGTACGGCGTATCAGTTCCGTTCCCGTCGTGATATTGCCCCATTGGTCGTTGCCACCCATCTGAAGCTTGCAATTCTTTGCCTGGTAAAGATGAAGAAAATCGTAACCTTGAAGAAGTTGGTATGTAAATTCCGTAAACGAAAGACCATCGCGCGCCTCGCCGTTCAAACGTTTCTGGACACTGTCCTTTGCCATCATGTAGTTTACGGTAATGTGCTTGCCTATATCGCGGGTGAACTCGAGGAAGGAGTAATTCTTCATCCAGTCGTAGTTGTTNNTTCATCCAGTCATAATTGTTCACCATTTCCGCCGCATTTGGGAGATTCTCGTCAAAATCCAGGAACTTTGCGACTTGCGCCTTGATACATTCTTGATTGTGGTACAATGTGTCGGCATCCAATAGATTGCGCTCCTGACTCTTGCCTGAAGGATCACCTATCATTCCCGTGGCGCCTCCTACCAAAATAATGGGCTTGTGCCCACAAGACTGAAAATGCCGCAGCATCATGATACCACAAAGATGGCCTATGTGAAGCGAATCCGCGGTCGGGTCTGTACCGAGATA
>DCGD01000161.1:3276-5395 GCA_002315195.1 Prevotellaceae bacterium UBA1787
CATGCCGCGCCATTTTAGTTCTTCAACGAAATTCATCGGTGTTTATATTGTGTTCGTATTTTGAAAATGCAAAGTTACTCATTTAACCATTGATAATCAAATAACTTTTGCAAAACATCACCTCATCCAATCTTTTTCAACGATTTTGCGGTCAAGGCCGCCTTGCAGCAATGAAATGACAACATACAACCACTACGCAAAATTTTCTAAAAACAGATCAACAACAAAAAAAATCATGGATAAAAACAAGTCGTTTGGACATTGTGAAATTTTCTTTCCGACAACATCCAAACGACAATGGGCGGGTTTCCGCCGTTGTTCCGACCAAGGCCGGAACAATGCGCTATTTCACTTCAACCTTTGTATCAGCGACGATATAGATACCCTTGGGCAATGCCACGCGGTTGGTGCCGCTCATGACTTCGTCGAAAACGGTGCGACCTAATGCATCGTGAATGACGATTCTCCGTGCATCGTCCGTTACTATCCTTACGCCTCCATGTATCGGTCTGACATAGTTTTCCGCACCTTGAGCAACGGCTTCGGCAAGGCTGACCAAACCATCGGCTTCCTGCACCTTAATGGGCTCGTATTTGAGATATAGCATATTTATGGCGATATTGTTGCTTCCCTTTGCATTGGCAAGCAAGCCGAGAGATACCTCCGTCTCTTCCGTCAAAACGAAAGTCACGTCTTCTCCGTCTATCAAGGAAACATTACCCAACGACTTGCTTACGTCTGCCAATGATGGCAATCCTTCGCCTTCCACCGCCATTAGGTGGATAGTTCCATTCTGCAGTATCGTACGCAACATATCCACGCCGAAATGGTAGATGCCGGCCGGAAGCACCACCGTTTGGTAGAGTTTGTGATTGTAGAGGGTGTCGGCAAACGAATTGAGCGATGTCTTCAGACAGAGCATACCGGTTGAGCGTTCTATATGGAAGGCTGTCGTAACGGTATCTGTGACAACCTCATTTTCCATAACCCATGTGGAACGGTCCGTTCCGGTTTCCAGGGCGTATGTGATGTTGTATTTACTGTTTATGCCCGAGTTTTCATGATAGAAATTTCTCTTGTAGTTGGTAAGGTACTGCTCGCTTACGTCTTCCGCCTCCTTGTACTCGTCAAAGTCAAGTGTAAACGCACCTGCAGCCAAGGGCCAAGCATCACCATCCGGTCCAAAACCCGTTCGTTTGCCATTGTGCCTGCCCGCCAAGCGGTCGGTGACATCTCCACCATTCTGGTTGAAATCATAATAGAGTACAAGGTTATCCACGGTGGCGGCGGAATCCACATTCTCTATCGGCTGGTTCGCATAACCCTGAATGGTGCTTTGAGGCAGGACCTTGTTCCATATCCTGAATTCATCCACCAGTGTCTTCATACCCTCGGTATCGGAACCCATGACAAACGGCTCGCTGAAAGTCAGGTTGCCGATGCCAATCGAAGATGTGCCCGTTGTATTTCTTACGGCGTCGCGATAGTACGTTACGCGTCCCGTACTGTAAGAAACGGCATAGTGATGCCATTCATCTGCAATGACGAATCCTTCGCCACTCTTGATGGAACGACCGCTGGCGT
The DNA here is from genome assembly GCA_002315195.1 of Prevotellaceae bacterium UBA1787. The sequence goes on from DCGD01000161.1 coordinate 4,861, forward strand.
TGGCCATCTCCATACTTCCGTCCTCGTTTACCGTGATTTTCAGCTGTCCGCCGCAGTCCAGGGTGAATGCACCCTTCACCGACGCGGGATTCATCCACCAGTCCAACGTAAATGTCTTCGTGGCTGCGCCAAACGGCTCTTCAAAAGTCATCTTGTAGCCGTCACCATTGAAATACAATCCATTTTCCGGGTCAGCGTTCATGACGACCAAAGCCTTGGATGTTGTCTTGGTGTTGCTGCCCGTTTCATTGCTTGCCGTAAGCAGGACATCGTAGTAGCCCGGACGAGTCGGCGTGTAGGAACTGTTCTGTCCGGTTATGGCCGTATGCTCCGAGCGATGGGAAACTGTCCATGTCCATCTGGTGGGTTGATAACGCGAACGATCTACAAGATATGCCTTTGTGTTTTTCAAAAGTACACTGTTGTTGATGATGAAATCAGCCTTGGGTGCTGTCGCCGTCACCGTCACCTGCTTTGTCTTGCTGCTTTTGCCGGAAGCGTTCGCTGCCGTCAGGGTTACGTCGTATGTACCCGC
>DCGD01000161.1:5417-5608 GCA_002315195.1 Prevotellaceae bacterium UBA1787
CCGCCGCATTGAATACCGCCGTGGCGTTTGTGCTGTTCACGGTTTCTGCATCCGCCCCGGGAATGTTCCATGTGTAAACGGAACCGTCACCGGTAGAACGGTTGATGAAACTGAAATGATCGCCCGTGGGCAAGGTCGTCTCCGTGATGTCAAAGTCCGCTACGGGCGTCGGGGCAGCCTCAACGATTATC
>DCGD01000085.1:0-12194 GCA_002315195.1 Prevotellaceae bacterium UBA1787
CAGAGTGTCTTTTCGTTGAACTGAAGTTCTTCCCGGGCGATGCCTCCAAGAAGCGTGGCTCCGAATTGTCCGTTGCCAATGGGCAGGGAGCATATCACCCACTTGTCCTTGACGTTTTCAAGCGTGGCGGGTTTGGTGTACCACAACGTCAGTTGGTTGAAAGGGCGGAAAGACTCGTTGCCCTTTACTTTGAAATCAGCTTCTTTCTTAGGCGCTTCTCCGTTTCCTTTCGTGTCGTTCCCCAGCATAGGACAAGTGATGAGGGAACAAATGAATACTGAGAGTGCGTTACGAAGCAATGAAGTTAAGTGTTTCATATAGCAGGTTGTTTTATTATGTATTCTGTTTAAAATCGGTATCCTACACTGATGCGTCCTGTGTATTTAAGATGCTGATTATAGTAACCGAAATTGTCAAAGCTGTATTGATAATATGTATTGGTAAAGCTGATGAAAAACCGTTGTTGGTTATATACAAAGGCGTTACGACCCGTGACAATGAAATCAGGGAATGACTTTTTGGGAATGGTGGCCTCACCATTGACGTATGTATTGATGCTGTTGATGACCAATACGCATGGCACGAGGGAAAGATGTATCATGAAATGTTTCCCGATAACCCAATTGTAGCCATATCCACCTCCGATGCCCAGTTGGTTCATGGATGTCTTGACGTGGATGTAATTGTTTTCTTTTTCGTCGTGCATCGTTTTCAGTTGGCAGAACGAAGCGGAGGCACCCAGCATGAAACTGCCCGCGCTTCGTTTTTGAATAAAGGATTGGGTGAAAGCGGCCGGGAATGAAAAATGCTTGTGGTTCAATATGTAGTAGCCATTGAGGAGAAGAGAGTTGTTGTTGATTTGACCTGCATTAATGGGATAGGTCTCGTCATCAAAACTGATGTCTCCCTTGTAGGTCTTGGTGGTTTGGAATTGCGCCTCCAGACCAAAACGGTTGGTGTAGAGATTAAGGTTGAGGTTGAAATCTTTTTCATCTTTTTTGCTGAACATTTGAGGGTTGAAACTTGTGTTGATGCCCAGACCCCTGTAGTTGAATCCCAAGCCGATGGTGGTATTTAAATGCGATGTCATTTCGGATGATACGTTGTAGTCCTTGTATTCATCCGTGAATTTGATTTTGCTTTTCATGCCTGAATAGCGCAGGCGAATGGTTCTGTAAAAACGTGGTTTCTCAATGTAGGTGGTGTCGTATGTTATTTTTTTCAACGCTATGGCATCGACCAATTGGTCAACCACTTTTTTTGCGAAACTGGGATTTGGTGTTTCCGCCGGTTTGCCGTTGATAGAGAGTGTGCAGACAAGCATTGATGCCAGCAACAGCATCTTTTTGCTTGTGCTTCTACTGAAGAAATGAGTGTGTGCTTTCATGGTAATAATGGCAAATCGAGTTGATACAAATGGGAATTGTTACAAATTTCTCTGTCGGTAGATTTTTTCTTTCGCTTCGTTGATTTTTTGGAATTGCCGCATGGCGGCTTCCTTCACGTCTTCGCCTAAGGTGGCGACACGGTCGGGGTGATATTTCAGAGCCATGCTGCGGTAGGCCTTGCGTACTTCGTCGTCGGTGGCGTCGGGTGTGAGTCCCAATACCTTGTATGCGTCCTCGATGGTGTCGCTGCCAATGGACAACATTTGGTCAATGACGGAAGCATTGAGCGAAAGTGCGACTGCCACTTCCTTGAGTGCGACTATCTCGACATAGTCCAAATGACCATCGGCCTTTGCCAGCTCGCACAGGAAGGAAACCAATTGCAGCCGATGTTCTTCCAACATACCGGCACTCATTTCGTTGCATACCTGCATGATTTGCTGAAGCCAGAGTGCTTCCCCTTGTTTTTTGCGGTACTCGAACAATTGGCGCAGGATTTTTTCTCCCTCCGTTACGGCAGTTTCACCGAAATTCTGACGCAGGAATCGGCGTACCATTTCCATTTCAGAGTGCATGATTTTGTTGTCCGCCTGAATGATGTGGGCGGCAAGCACCATGAGGGAAAATAGAAAATTGTTGCGTTGTTGGTTTTGCGCACTTGATGCGGAGTCGTTGTCGTCCAACAGCGGTGTGCTGGTTGTGCTGCCATTAAGGAAGGAATCGAACAAAGAGCCGAAGACGAATCCGCCAAGTGCCCCCAAAATACCGCCGCCGCTTATGAAACCCAAAAGGGCTCCTATCCATTTTGTTTTCATTTGATGCCTAATATTTTAAGATGGTTCATGACTGTTTCCTGCGCTTGCTGCTGGATGATTTCAGCCTGTTCCTCACTGGTGTTTTCCGGGCGGAAAGGCGTTTGGAAAGGTGCTTGCAGCATGGTGCAGAAGATGACGTTGGCGGCAAGGTAGCTGCCCAAAGTGGAAGGGTGGGAAGCGTCGGCGTTATAGAGAGTGAACTCAGGATGGTTCTTGCGGATTTGTTTCCATGCCATGCCGACGGGTGCGCACCAGGCTTCGTTCATCCATGCCATCTCAAGATAACTGGTGTTGATGCGGTCTTGCATGCCTTCGTAAGTATCGTTGAGAGGGTATGGCATATCCTCTTTTTGGGAATTGCCATACTTGTGTCCCCATGTTTGGTAGAAAATGATGTGTGCCTTTGGGGAGCCCTTTCGGATTTTCTCAACAAGTTCCCGGGCATAGGTGTAGGTGTTTTCGGCGACGGTCTGCGTACTGAGGCTTGGACTTGCGCTCTGCTCCTGCAGAATGACATAATCCCATTTTCCCTCTTTCAGCAGTGTCAGCAGACGTTCGTTTTTGAGGTGTCCGGAAAAGCGTTCTCCGCCTTTGAGGACACGGGTGTTGGAGATGTTCCATTTCTTGGTCTTTCCAATGGATTGCACCATGGAAGGGAGGTCGTTGACGTATGTGTAGCTGTTGCCAATCCAAAGCACCTTGATGGAGTCGTTGTCATTGGCGGCGCGGCTCAGGCAAGGCGGCATGAGCAGCGTTGCGATTAAAAAATGACGAATTTTAATATTCATGGCTTATTTTTTGACGTAGGGTTTCATGAGTTTGGCAATTCGGGCATAGCCTTCCGCATTGGGATGGAGTCCATCACCGACGAACAGGCTTTCGTCCAAACTTCCGTCTTTCTTCAGCAAGGCTTCGTTTACGTTGATGAATTTCAATCGGTCGTATGCCGGGAGCGAGGCTTTAAGTTTTTCGTTCAGCGACTTGATGTGCGCCTCTTCCTTGCGTCGCGGGTAGATGCCGACAATGTAGAGCGTGGCTTCCGGCTGGCGTTCCATGATGAGGGGGATGAGCGTCTGTATGCCGTTGATGATTTCCTCGTCCGAATTGATTTTCAGGTTGTTTGTTCCGAGCATCATGAAGATTTTCTTGGCGTTGAAACCATCGAATTCTCCATGGTAAATTCTCCAGAGTACGTTTTCAATGCGGTCCCATCCAAAGCCCATGTTGGTGACGGTATGGCCTTTGAACAATTTGTCCCAGGACTCTTGTCCTCTCGGGTGGTGGTATTCCGGTGCGCCTCCCCAGAAATGGGTGATGCTGTTGCCCACCATGAGAATGTCGGGCTGTATTTCGTGATTGCGCTTCACGATGGCGCGGTGGCGTTCGTTCCATTCGTAGTTGTTGGGTTCTCGACGCTGCTTGACGGGTTTCAGGATGGAGGTTGCGCCAATGGGTTGATGGAGGATTTGACGAATTTTGGGGAGATAGCCGTTGGCGTATTGAACCATGCCGTAATCCGTCGAGTGTATGTTGTCCACCATGGCGTCGGTGGAGAGTCCGAGTTCCTCTTTGGTGATGTAATGCAAATCCTTTACGCCTTCGTTGCGCAGCTGTACGAAAGCCTTGTGCAGTTCTTCATTGGTCCTGCCCCAGCGTTCCTTGCAGAAATGGCCGTTGGTCAAGTCGCAGGTATAGCTGTCGTGTTCGGCCAAAAGGATGGGGGCGGATTGTTTCTGTCTGATGATGTGAACGCCGCGGACAATGCGTGGCACGATGCTGTCGGGGAGATGGTCCATGTTGGGCATGTTGTCAAGGATGAACAATTGCGCATTCACTTCGCTCATCTGTTGGAAAATTTCCGTGTCGAGTACGCCGGCGCCGGAGAAGCCCCAGTTGATGATGGGAAGGTCGAGGGCTCTTTTCACGATGGCCGGCCAGGCCATGGCCGGGCGTGAGGCGCAGCCTCCGTGGGCGATGGAAGTGCCGTAAACCAGGATGGGGCGTTCCGTATCGGCGGGTTCGAACTTGAATTCAGCATCTTTCGGCGTACCTATTTCCATCCATGTCACTTGGTTGTAGAGCGGAAGGTACAGTTCAAACTCATACCCGCGTTGGTGGTTGTTGCGGTAAACGAGATTGTCGAAGCAATAGGTGATGGTATCGCCGAAATTGTAGTCGCTGTGACATATCAAGGATTTTCCATTGCAGTTGATGGCATAGAGATCCACACCGCTCACGCCCGACGAGGGCATGTGCGCCATGGCGTAGTTTCGGTTGGCGCAGGTGTATCTCACCGTGATGGTAGGTGCCGTACTGTAGAACTTGATGTAGAGACCTGCGCTGTGAAGGGCATTGTACCAAACGTGCTTGGGGGTTGTTTCCTTGCGGCTGTTCGGGAAACGCTGGTACGTCCCCTTACATTCATTCGGGAATGCCTGGCCATTGATGACTTGGTAGTCCGCTTTTTGGGGATTGTGCCATACGGTGTTGTCCTGAGCCTTCAATGCGATGCCGGTCGCTGACAGTAGGCATATAATGGCTGCTATTCTTAGTTTGTTCATGAAAGTACGTTTTTTATTTGGTGAGGTGAAGCATCTGTCGTATTTTGGGAAGGTAGGCATTGGCGTACAGCATCGCGCCGTAGTCACTGGAATGCACATTGTCCACCATGGCGTCCATTGTCAGTCCGAGTTCCTCTTTCGTGAGATAATGGATTTCTTTCACTCCTTCTTTTTGCAGTTGTTGGTACGCCTTGCGCAGTTCCTTGTTGGGCAGTCCCCAACTGTCTTTGTTGAAGACGCTGTTTGTTTCGTCGCATGTGTAACCGTCGTGTTCTACCAGCAGAATGGGGGCGTCGCTCTTTTTTCGGATGATGTGAACGCCGCGGACAATGCGCGGCACGATGCTGTCAAGATATTGTGTCATGTTGGGCATGTTGTCAAGGATGAACAGTCGGGCGTTGGTTTCGGTCATCTGTTGGAAGATTTCCGTGTCAAGTTCCCCCGCCGCTGAAAATCCCCAGTTGATGACGGGGATGTCAAGTGAACGCTGGAGAATGGCGGGCCATGCCATGGCCGGGCGTGAAACGCAGCCGCCGTGGGCTATGGACGTTCCATAGACCAAGATGGGCTGTGCCTTGTTTGTGGGAACGAACTTGAATTCGGCATCTTTCGGCGTACCGATTTCCATCCACGTCACTTGGTTGTAGAGTGGCAGGAAAAGTTCAAACACATAGCCCGATTTTTTTGTATGGTTGTAAACAAGGTTGTTGTATGTATAGGTGATGGTGTCGCCGAAATGATAGTCATCGTGGCAAATCATGGACTTGCCGTCTTCGTTGCGTGCATACAGGTCCAGGCCGCTTACGCCCGTTGAAGGCATGTGGGTCATGTCATAGCCTCGGTTGGCGCAGGTGTATCTTATGGTGATGATGGGGGCTGAACTGTAGAACCTGAGGGAAAGTCCCGTGCTGAAGAGAACCCTGTTCCATACGTGCCCGGGGGTAATGTCCTTGCGGCTGTTCGGAAAGCGTTGGTACGTTCCCCGGCTTTCTTCGGGAAACGCCTGTCCGTTCATAACCAAAAACTCCGCTTTCTGAGGGTCGTGCCATGTGATGTCATTTTGCGCTCTTGCGCCTGCATACCATGGAAACAAAATCAAACAAAATAACAAGGATTGAATATGTCTCATAATGTTAAAACTTTATTTTTGCCTTTGCTTGTACTTCGTTGAGCACTCGGAGGAGGTTGGCGCCCATGATTTTTTCAATCTGTTCATCTGTGTAGCCGCGTTCCATCAAGCCCATTGTCAGGTTGATGATGTCGTTGGTGCCGTTGAGGTTCAGGACACCGCCTCCGCCGTCAAAGTCCAGTCCGATGCCGACGTGGTCAATTCCCGCCACTTTGACGCAGTGTTCGATATGGTTGAGGACGATGTCGATGGATGCCGTCTTTTTGTCGTGGTAGATGAAACTACCCACACCATAAATCTGGATCACACCACCGTTTTTCGCAAGTGCCCGGAGCATGTCGTCCGTAATGTTGCGGTGATGGTTGTAAAGGTTGCGCGCGCCGCTGTGGGAACAGATGATAGGTGTACTGCTCAGTTGGATGCAGTCCCAAAAAGTTTGGTCGCTGGTGTGGGAGCAATCCACCATCATGCCGCAACGGTTCATTTCCTTCACTACTTTTTTGCCGAAATCGGTGAGTCCTCCCTTAGGAACTTTGGGGTCTTTGTTGGGTGAGGAGGAATCGCAGATGATGTTGTCGTGCATCCAACTCAGTGTCATGTAGGTGACTTTCTGCCGTGCAAACGCTTCGATGTTGGCAAGGTTGTCGCCAATGGCGTTTCCGTTTTCAATGCCAATGAAAAAAGCTTTCTTGCCTTGTTTTTTCAATGCTAAGGCTTCTTCGGCAGTGCGTACGACACCGCAGAAATCAGCATGTTTTTCAATGTCGTTGATGATGCTTTTCATGTTTTCCTTGGCGAAACTTTCATACGCGTCCAGGTTTTTTTTTGTCAATAAGGTTTTCACCTTCACCGTTTTGTTTGCCTGCTTGCCAGTTTACCAAAAAGATGGCATCCAAGCCTCCTTCCTGCATTTTTTGGATGCTTGTCTGGGTTCTGCTTCGTCGTCCGACACTTGTGCCGTTCGGGTATTCCTCGGGCATGTCGGAATGGGTATCCAGCGTAAAAATGCGACTTTGGAGTTCATGCGCACGCTTGTACAGTTGTGCGCGTGAAATGAGGGAGGGGAAGTCGGTGATGTTTACGGGCTTGCGCAGCATGGCTTGATTTATTTTTTCCATCATGGCATTGTGTCCCAATATGGGAAGATTGCGTTCAATGGCAGCCTTGTGCAGAAGGACAAGGAACTTGTTGTCGCTTGAAATACCATTCAGCAGGACGAGACCATCCAGTCTGGCGCAGATGTCGCGCAGTGCGCCTGCATTCTCCGTTGCGGGAATGGCGATGGCGATGCCGCCTGCTTTTTCAATGTCTTTTTGGATTTGTTGCACTTGGCTGTCGGAGGGGATGCCGATGATGGGCTTGGATTGCTTGGAAAGAACGATGGAAACATCTGCCGCCTCATAAATATGCTTGATTTCATCGGGATATACAATGTCATTAGCCTGCATTTCAAGGCAGAACAAGGTTGTGAAGACGCATGTCGTTAAAAATTTACTCATTGAGATGAATTAGGTTTAATTTATGCAAATCTACAAAAAATATAAGATAATCCGCAATTATAAGGCATAATTCATGCTTAAACGTGTGTATAATCGTCTTTTTAATAAAAAATAAAGAAAAATTAACCATATTTTCATGGGTATTTAGAAAAATAATGTAAATTCGCAGCCAGTATCATTTTGTGGTAAAGGGTCTCTATTTGTCTTTGCGGCGTAGCGGCGGGCGTGACGTTGGTTTGAAGATGGCTCCATAATTATAGTATATGAACAGCGCCTCTTGGCGCATAAAACTCACAATACCTTTCATCTTCCCTCCGTTGGACAACATATTATTCACTCTAAAATAGATAGATTATGAGAAGATTAACCTCTGTGCTGGTGTTTACAGCAGTGGCTGCGATGCTTCTTCTAAGTGAAGGTTGCACCTCCAAGAAATCACAAGACGCGGCCAATGCCGAGTTTTCGCTTCCCTCCAAGGAAACCGAGGAGCAGAAGGCCGAACGTATGCAATGGTGGACGGATGCCCGCTTCGGCATGTTCATCCATTGGGGTCTTTATTCCATGCCCGCCCGCCACGAATGGGTGAAGAACCATGAGAGATTGACCAACGAACAGTACCAGAAGTATTTTGAACTGTTTAACCCGGATTTGTACAATCCAAAGGAATGGGCGCGCATGGCGCGTGAGGCCGGCATGAAGTATGTGGTTCTTACCAGTAAGCATCATGAAGGTTTTTGCATGTGGGATAGCCAATACACGGACTACAAGATTACGAACACGCCGTTCGGACGCGACGCCATTAAGGAATTTGTCGAGGCTTTTCGCGCCGAGGGGCTTCGCGTAGGTTTCTATTACTCACTCATCGACTGGCACCATCCAGATTTCACCATTGACAGATGTCATCCGCAGCGCATCGACGGCGGTACACCCGAAGACTATGCCAAACTTAACGAGGGTAAGGATATGAGCAAGTATCGTCAGTACATGAAAGACCAGGTAACGGAACTTTTGACGAAATACGGCAAGATTGACATTATTTGGTTCGATTTCTCCTACCCGGGTGAAAACGGAAAGGGACATGAGGACTGGGACAGCGAAGGTCTGTTGAAATTGGCTCGTACCTTGCAGCCGGGCATCATCGTGGACAATCGCCTGGACTTGAACGATGTTTGGGGCGGATGGGACATCCAAACCCCGGAACAGTATCGTGTTGACAAGTGTTGCGAATGGAATGGTAAGAAGGTGCATTGGGAAACCTGCCAGACTTTCTCCGGTTCTTGGGGCTACTATCGCGACGAGATCACTTGGAAGAGCAATTTCACTCTCATCGACCTCTTGAGTGAAACGGTCAGCAAGGGTGGCAATCTGCTCCTGAACGTGGGTCCCACTTCCCGCGGTGAGTTTGATTACCGTGCGCAGGATCGTCTGAAGGCGATGGGCGAATGGATGCACGGAAACGGCCGTTCCATTTATGGTTGTGGTGAAGCCCCCGAAGGCTTCCAAGCCGCAGACAGCGTCACCCTGACGTATAACGGCAAGGAAAACAGGTTGTACTTGCATCTTCTCAACTATCCTGAAAAGGTAACCGCCAATTTCATGGACAAGGTGAAATATGCACAGTTCCTGCATGACGGTTCGGAATTGAAATATGACGAAGAAGGCATCTTCCTTCCTTCACTCCGTCCCAACCAGGAAATTCCGGTCATCGAGGTGTTCTTGAAATAAGGTATCATAACGCATGACGATGTAGATGTAAGGCACGTTGAAACCGGCATGCCTTATATCCTTGAAAGTGTCATGTTTGCTTCTACTCTCAACGATATTGGCGTAACATTCTATTTGGGTGTTACGCCATTTCCGTATCACATTAGGAATGATGCAGAGTGAAAAACAACGCATGGTTCAAACGACCGTTTCATGGAATGAGGCGGAAATAGGTAGTGAAAAGCAAGCCTTAATGAAAACTCCTTTTTGCAAAATAAGTGGGTTCGAAGCTTCAGATTTCAATGCCATCATTGAGAGTCATATAGAAATGGGCGGTTCGGAAAAGCCGATGCTCTTTTTGGACGAAATACATAATATATTAGGCTGGAAGAAGTTTGCGCGACGCATGGCAGATCCCAAACACATTGTGTGGATTACGGGTTCGAACGCAAAGATGCTGTCCAGGGAGATAATGAAAACTTTGGGAGGGCGATACCTTCCTGTTGAGGTTTATCCATATAGTTTCAATGAATATTTGCGTGCCTGTGAGATTCCATCGGGCGAGACGAGTCTGCTAAGCACGGTAGGGCGGTCAGTCGTGCTCCGTGAATATGTGGAGTATTTGAAGTGGGGAGGACTGCCTGAAAGTGTAGGTATTCCCGTGAAAAGGAACTACCTGAGTTCTTTGTTCCATAAGATATACCTTGGTGACATTTGTTCACGAAATAAGATTAGCAATCCAAACCTTCTTAGACTGATGGTTAAGAAAATGGCAGAGAGTGTGAAGCAACCTATTTCATATTCCCAAATAGCCAAGGTACTCTCGAGTGCAGGCGGCAAGATTACCATTCCTACTACCAGCAGCCATATTGGCTATTGTGAAAACGCCTGGCTTGTGCTACGCATCCATAATATCCATGCAGCCTTTGCCGACAAGGAAACAAATTGCAAGTACTACATTGTAGATAATGGTCTTCTGAGCCTCATGCTCGTTGATCCCACTACAACCTTGTTGGAGTATATGGTAGTTTTGAGTTTATTTCGGAAATATGGGCATGACATGGACAACGAACATGTTTTCTTCTATAATCAGAATGTAGAGGTCGATTTCCATGTACCTGATGAAGCGTTGGCCATACAAGTGTCATATTCCATAATAAGTGCAGAAGGAACATACATCCGAGAGGTGGAGGCACTACAGAAATTACCAAAGGTTGTATCGTGCAAACGCAGAATGGTTATCACATACGAAGAGGAAATGACCATAGAGGAAGACTATGGAAAGATAGAGGTTGTACCTTGTTGGAAATGGATGCTTACGGAAACATAAAAAGATATGATTTCACCGCGGTTGCTCATGGTGCATTGTCACCGTTGAAGCATGTGATTTTTATGAAAGAAGACTGCGGCATTGCCGTTCATGGATATTTTCCGCGTTTTTTAACAGCTTGACAAAAATATTCATTGAATGTTTGCCGTCTTCCGAAAATTGGATAATTTTGTGTTCATATACAACAAGAAAACAGACAATGGCGACAACATACGGAAAAACATGGTGGGGAGCGCAATGGCTTGGCGCATTGAAAGACATAGATTACAGCAACCGACTGCCACGCGGTGCATCCTATGCCCGGAATGGCATGGTGAAGCAGATTGAGTTTGAGGGCAACGTCATCAAGGCAAAAGTGCAGGGAAGTCGTATAACCCCTTATAGTGAGACCATTAAGCTGCCACAGTTCACCAAGGATGACATAGACAAATTCATCAACCTCATTGTCGCCCGACCCATAGTGCTGAGCAAACTCTTCAACCGACAGCTGGACGAGTCTTTGGCGAAGATGGCGGAGAAGGTGGGCATACCGCTGTTTCCGAAGAAATGGTCGGACCTGAAGATGCAATGTTCCTGTCCTGACTGGGCCGTTCCCTGCAAGCACCTTGCGGCCGTCATCTATAAGACGAGTATGGAGATAGACAACAATCCCTTTCTTGTGTTTTCGCTCCATGGTGTCGATTTGCTTAAAGAATTGGAATCCCGTGGCTTGGCGCCTGCGGTGGCGGAGATGATGGAAGTGGTAAACATGGAGACCATCATCAACGATTCGCAGGTACTGAATACGGAACCTGTCACGGGTGTCGTGGACTATACCTTGCTCCACGACTTGACGCTGCCGCTCTCCAATCTTCTTCCCCCATCACCGGCTTTCTGTCATGATAGGGACTTTCTCGCTGTCTATCAGAAAGGGTTGCAGCGCATGGTGAAAATGGCGGACAGGGTGCTGAAAGACAAGCAGCCATTGGTGGAGGCCGGTGAGGACAAAGTGCCGGCCAAGCATGATGCATGTGGCGTGGCGGATCTGACGCCTTCTTTCTGCCAACAGTTGCTGAACATCAACGTGGACATGCTTCCCGACTATCATCCCACCATCATAGCCGCCCGGAACTTGGTGGTCTGCGCCCTTCAGTTGTTGGCTCACGGATGTATCGTCCCGCAGATTTTCTATCGGAATGTACCCAAGAAAGGACCCGGACACCCTAAGAAAAAAGCAGTCGCCAGAGGTTATGTCATTCTTTGGCAACCTGCCATGATAGACGAGGAAACCCGCCGAATCCTTGCGCATTTCGGACAGCAGCAAGGTCTGTTATGCAAGATAATCACGGATTTGGTACATAATTTTAACATTTCCGTCAGTGGGGATGTGTTTCATGATATGTTCTTTTGCGGCGTAAGCTATCCTTTTGTGCAAATAGGAGAGACAAACATTCCCGGTGGCATACGTTCCTGGCTTGACCGCTATTTCATGCAGACAAAATATAGGGTGACGTTCAAAATAGAGGAAACCGACAACGGATTTGCGATGGATGTTCTTGTCGATGACACCCCCCTGCAGCACATCATGGAGCAGGAAGCATGGGCGGAACACCGCATGGAAATCCTCAGACAGTTGGCCATTCTCGGTGACATCGTAACACCCCTTGCCGACTACATCAACGAAAGAGGACGGTCCCGCATGGAGTTTTTCTTGCAGTCGTTCACCACTTTCCTGATAGACATCATTCCCGCCATGAAACTTCTCGGTGTTACGGTAGTGATGCCGAAA
>DCGD01000085.1:12223-12638 GCA_002315195.1 Prevotellaceae bacterium UBA1787
CTCATCAAGCCAAAGGTCACGCTCAGGATGAAGTCCAATGAAAATGCCCAAAATAAAAAATCATATTTTTCCATGTCGGACCTTTTGGCCTTTGACTGGAAAGTCGCAGTCGGTTCGCAGACGCTGACACCGGAGGATTTCCGTTTGCTGCTCGGTCGTGCCAGCGGTTTGCTGCGCTTCAAGGAACAGTATGTCTATGTGGATGAGGCGGCGATGATGAAATTGAAAAAAGCACTCGCTTCACCTCCCAAGTTGAAGTCCGGTGAACTGCTGCAGATTGCGCTCAGTGGAGAATACCTTGGAACTCCGATAGAGATGACGGATGAACTGCGCAAAAAGATAAGCCAGTTCACGTCGCAAAGTGTCATACCAATACCTGAAGGCCTCCAAGCACAGTTGCGCCCTTATCAGGAAC
>DCGD01000106.1:0-565 GCA_002315195.1 Prevotellaceae bacterium UBA1787
TGAAATACACGAAGGAGTGGACCAATCTGACCAAGCAAATGGGTTATTGGGTGGATTTGGAGAACCCTTATATCACCTACGACAACAAATACATTGAAACGCTGTGGTGGCTATTGAAAGAACTTTACAGGAAAGACTATCTGTATAAGGGTTATACCATTCAACCCTACTCGCCTGCAGCAGGTACGGGATTGAGTTCGCACGAATTGAACCAACCCGGGTGCTATCGCGATGTGAAGGATTTGACTTGCACGGCAAGGTTTAAGGTGGACCCCACCAACCTCCCCTCAGGGGAGGCTCTGTCCTTCCTGAAAAATGGAAATACATATATTATTGCCTGGACGACGACGCCATGGACGCTACCTTCCAACACGGCTCTTTGTGTGGGACCCAAGATCGACTATGTAGCTGTTAAGAATCAACAGGGAGAAATCCTCATTTTAGCAGAAGCACGCTTAGCCGCTTACGAGAAAGAACTCAAACTTTCTCCCCTTGAGGGGGAGCAAGAGGGGGTCATCATTTGGAGAGGAAAGGGTAGTGAGTTGGTGGGACTGGAATATGAGCA
>DCGD01000106.1:663-3403 GCA_002315195.1 Prevotellaceae bacterium UBA1787
ACCACCGAAGATGGTACAGGTATAGTGCATATCGCTCCTACCTTTGGTGCGGACGATAAGAAAGTGGGTGATGCAGCTGGGATACCAGGCATGTACCTCAAAACGAAGAATTACGGCCTGAGACCTATGGTGGACTTCACGGGTAAGTACTGGAAAATCGAAGATTTGGACGAGGAGTACGTAAACAAAAACGTAAACGTAAACCTCTATAGCAAGTATGCAGGACAATGGGTGAAGAATGCGTATGACCCACAATTCACCGTGGATGGACGCTATGACGAGGACGCAGCACAAAAGGCCGAGACATTGGATTTGCGTTTGTGTCTGGAAATGAAAGCCGACGGCAGACTGCTGCGCTCGGAGAAGCATGTGCACACCTATCCTCACTGCTGGCGTACGGACAAGCCTGTGCTGTATTATCCATTGGACAGCTGGTTCATTCGTTCTACACAAGCCAGAGACGAGATGATTGCGCTCAACAACACCATCAACTGGCAACCCGAATCCACGGGTACAGGACGATTTGGCAAATGGCTCGAAAACCTGAACGACTGGAACTTGAGCCGCAGCCGCTACTGGGGAACGCCTCTGCCCATTTGGCGTAGCGAAATCGGAGAGGAAATCTGCATAGGTTCGATTGAAGAATTGTTCAATGAAATAGAGAAGAGCGTCAAGGCGGGTATCATGGACGAAAATCCATTCAAAGCCAATGGTTTCGTACCGGGGGATTACTCCGAGGATAATTACCATAAGATAGACCTCCACCGTCCGTATGTTGACAACATTGTCCTGGTTTCAGAGAGCGGAAAGCCGATGAAGCGCGAAACGGACTTGATAGACGTGTGGTTCGATTCCGGTTCCATGCCCTATGCGCAGTTGCACTATCCGTTTGAGAACAAGGAACTTGTTGATGAAAGAGGTTTCTATCCCGCCGATTTCATCGCTGAGGGCGTTGACCAAACACGCGGTTGGTTCTTCACGCTTCATGCCATAGCCACCATGATTTTCGACAGCGTGTCGTTCAAGGCGGTCATCAGCAACGGACTTGTGCTTGACAAGAACGGCAGCAAAATGAGCAAGCGTCTCGGCAATGCCGTCGATCCTTTTGAGACAATTGAGAAATATGGCATTGACCCCGTCCGCTGGTATATGCTGACGAATGCCGCTCCTTGGGAGAACTTGAAATTTGACGTGAAAGGCGTGGAGGAAACCGCGCGCTCATTCTTTGGAAAATTGTACCAAACTTATTCTTTCCTTGCCATGTATGCCAACGTGGACGGCTTTACCGGAAACGAAGCACAGGTGGCGGAAGAAAAACGTCCCGAAATAGATCGTTGGATTTTGTCTGCCCTGCATACCCTCGTCAAGAACGTAACCAATCATTATGATGATTATGAACTCACAAAGGCGGGAAGACTCGTGGAGACGTTTGTGCTTGACGACTTGTCCAATTGGTATGTTCGCCTGAACAGAAAACGTTTTTGGGGTAACGGAATGTCGGAAGACAAGTTGAGTGCCTACCAGTGCCTGTATGGCTGCCTTGAGACGGTGGCGCGCTTGATGGCTCCTTTGGCTCCGTTCTATGCGGATATGCTTTACCGTGACTTGACGGCCGTGGCTGACAAGTTGGGCGAAGGCAAGAGTGTGCATTTGGCATCGTTCCCAATGGCAAACGAACAGTTGATTGACACCAAACTTGAGGATCGCATGGCAAAGGCCCAAAAAATTACGTCCATGATCCTTTCATTGCGAAAGAAACACGAAATCATAGTCCGTCAGCCTTTGCAATGCGTCATGATTCCCGTGAAAGACGAAGAAGAAAGATCTCAGATATTAGCGGTCAAGGATGTCATCATGACAGAAGTCAACATAAAGGAAATACGTTTTGTTTCAGCCATTCAATTGGAGAAAACCGTGAAGTGCAATTTCCGCGTCATGGGAAAGAAATTCGGCAAGTTGATGGGCATGGTTTCCGCCGCCGTAAAGGAAATGAGTCAGGCGCAGATTGGTGAACTTGAGGCGAACGGTGCGATTGTTTTGTCGGTGGCCGGAGAAAAAGAAGTCACCATCATCCGCGAGGATGTGGAGATATTCAGCCAGGACATCCCTGGTTGGAGCGTGGCCAACGAAGGAACCATGACCGTGGCCTTGGATTTGGAGATTTCGGAGGACTTGAGACGCGAGGGGTTGGCACGTGAAATAGTGAAACGTATCCAGGCTTTCCGCAAGGAAAACGATTTTGAGATAATCGACCACATCAGAATTGATTTTGAAGAAAACGCGGAGATAAAGGAAGCGGTACTTCAGTTCAAAGAGTACATCTGCAGTCAGGTGCTTTGTGACCAGCTGAATTTTGTTTCAAAAGCCGACAAACACCAATTGGAGATAGACGATTACAGAATCAATGTTTCAATAGATAAAATATAAATATTATGGCAGTAAAAACGCGGTACAGTGATAATGAATTGTTGGAATTCAAAGCCATTATCCTTGAGAAACTCGAATTGGCCAAAAAGGATTACAATCAGATGTTGACCGTTTTGATGAACAAGGATGGCAATTCAACAGACGATACCTCCCCGACATTCAAAGTGATGGAGGAAGGTTTCGCTACACAAAGCAAAGAGGAATTATCGGCCTTGGCAGCACGTCAGAGAAAATTCATAGATAGTTTGAATGCCGCGTTGATACGAGTTGAGAACAAAACCTATGGCGTGTGCAGAAAAACGGGAAAATTGAG
>DCGD01000106.1:3410-16092 GCA_002315195.1 Prevotellaceae bacterium UBA1787
ATTGATACCCAAGGAACGCCTTCGCGCCGTGCCACATGCTACGTTGAGCATCGAAGAAAAGCAAAAGTGACATGTTTCAAGATATAACCGTCAAAAAGTGATGATGTTGAACGTAGCCGCCCGTAAGAGGATAATAGCGTTGGTGGTCGTAGTCCTTATCCTGTTGTGCGACCAGTTGATAAAGTTCTGGGTGAAGACGCACATGAACCTTCATGAAACCATCATAATGGTGGAAAATTGGGCTCAGTTGTTCTTCACGGAGAACAAGGGAATGGCTTTCGGGTGGGATTTTATGGGAACCTATGCTCTGTGTGTCCTGCGGATTGTGGCTGTGGTATATTTGGTTTGTTTCATTGACAATGCCATAAAGAAACAAAAGTCCATGGGTTTCGTCATTTGTCTTTCAATGGTCTTGGCAGGCGCAGCCGGCAACATATTTGACAATGTGTTCTATGGCCTGATATTCAGTCCAAGCACACCGTGGCATCCAGCGTCGCTGATACCATTCGGGGAGGGCTATGGTGAAGTCTTTTCGGGAAAAGTCGTGGACATGTTCTATTTTCCGATAGTGGATGTCATCCTTCCGGATTGGATGCCAATCAACGCCGGGGAGCGGTTCATATTCTTCAGTCCCATTTTCAACTTTGCGGATGCTTCCATTTCAGTGGGCGGCGCCATAACGGTGTTGTTCTATCACAAGACATTTTCCAACATGTTTGAAAAATCGCAAAAGACTGAAGCACTTTCTGAAGGCAAAAAGAAAACCGACGACAGGAAATTATGAAAAAGGGTTGTCTTCTGGGGCTCGCAGTTGTGCTTTTGTTCAGTGTGGGATGCCATAATGAAAGGCCTTCTACCGTTTTGTCGCAAAATGAAATGGAAGATGTGTTGTATGATTATCATCTCGCCTTGGCAATGGCTCAATTTTCAAAAGACAGCATTGACTGGTACACCCACGTTTACGCCGAAGCGGCTTTGCGCAAGTATGGAATAACCAAGGCGGATTTGGATTCGTCCCTGGTTTGGTATGCAGAATATACGCGGGACCTGTATGATATTTACAAGAACGTACAGGCCAGGATGGACAGGGAGATGCTGATGTTGGGAAGGGAAACCAGTCAGACGGATTTCTTTTCTTCTCTGTCAAGCGAAGGAGACACGGCGAATGTATGGAAAGGGAGAAATTTCTACTTGCTTTCTTCCAACAACATGAGCAACCGTATGGTGTTCAGCATAGACGCCGATTCCACATATCTGCCTGAAGATACTTATCTGTGGCATTTTGTGACGCGTTTTGTTTTTAGCGAGGGTATGCGCCAAGCCATCGTAAATTTGCAAATACGCTATGAAAATGATTCTGTTTCGGTGGTTTCGACCACTGTGGGACGTGATGGAGAATTCCAAGTCGAAGCCTTTGCGGCTGACAAGAAAATAAAGCGTGTGGAAGGTTTCGTCTATCTTGCAACGTCTTGGAGCAAGGATGAGAAAAAACTGATAATCATGCAGCCGGCCCTGGTGCGCTATCACAATCCCAAACGCAAAGAAGAAATCAGTGACTCCGTGCAGACGGCGGTTACGGACAGTGTTGCGGTGGATAAGTTGAGAATGGATTCCACCAAGCATGACACGGTTTTCATGATCGAGTAACAATCAGTGGAGGAGAAAGATAGATTTGATAGAATCCATAAACACAAAAATTAAATATCTGTAAAACCATGCCGTTAATATTACGAGGAGATTCGCCAGTCAAGGAACGTATGGCAAAAGAAGGGATTATATTGTATGACAGTGCGCCATATGGAGTTGAACCATTGAAAATATTGATACTAAATTTGATGCCGGAAAAACAAGACACGGAAGTGGACTATTTCCGTGCGTTGCAAACGGATGACACATGGATTGAGTTCAAACTCATCAAGATGAGCAATCTGATCTACAAGAACACGCCTCAGGAATACATGAACAAGTATTACGAGGACATCAGCATATTGATGGAACATGATGCGTACTATGAAGGCATGATAATTTCCGGGGCGCCGCTTCAGCGGTTTGATTTTCATGAAATCCTATATTGGGACCAGCTCCGCGTATTTTTCCGTTGGGCGGACAAGCACGTGCGCAGTGTCCTGTATGTTTGTTGGAGTGTCTTTGCACGCGCTTTTTACAATTGGGGAATCCATTTCAAACCCAATGCGGAAAACTACCAATGGAGCGGTGTGTATTATTGTCCCATCGAAACGAAGGGCACCCAATTGGTGGATGAGGCGAAAGATGAAATCCCGATGCCGGTAAGCCGTCCCTTGTATCTGTCGGCGGACGAACTGCGCCAGGCACCAACCATGAAAATCATTGCCAATCACGAGGTGGTGGGCGCCAGCTTGTTCATGGCGCACGAAGGACGTCAGATTTTCATGCTGAACCACCCGGAGTACAGTCCCGGAAGACTCGACTTCGAGTACAAGCGCGACTTGTCCAAAGGAAAGAATCCCGTTGTACCCATCAATTATTATGAGCATGACGATCCCAATGGCAAGATAATTTATTCTTGGAAGGACATACGCGATGGTGTGTATTTGGGGTGGTTGTATCATTATGTCACGAACGAAAAATTGGATGCAGTACCATTGAATTTTCCAACGGATGGAAAGTTCATGAATTGAGCATCCGACCAAGACAACGGTTTCTCATGACTTGTCTTGAAACTTTTGGCTTGTAAGAGCCGAATAATCAGTATTTATTTGTAACTTTGCAGAATAATTAGCATAGTATGGCAGCAAAGAAAATTCTATTCATTACTCAACTTATCGAGCCTTACGTTCCAACGTCTCCTTTGTCACTCAGAGGAAGAAGAATACCTCAGACCATTCAAGAAATGGGCAATGAGATACGTACTTTTATACCGAAATGGGGATGCATCAACGAAAGACGTTATCAATTGCATGAAGTCATCCGCCTGTCGGGACTGAATGTGATTATTAATGATACCGACCATCCCTTGATTATTAAGGTGGCGACCCTGCAGCCGGCTCGTATGCAGGTATATTTCATTGATAGTGAAGATTTTTTTCAAAGACGTCTTATTGATGTTGACAAAAAAGGCGAAGAGTATGCCGACAATTACGAGCGTTCAATCTTTTATACCCGCAGCGTGTTGGAGACCATAAAGAAATTGCGTTGGAATCCCGATATCATCTATTGTCAGGGTTGGATATCCGCCACGGCGCCTTTTTACATAAAGACAACGTATAAGGACGATCCCGTGTATGCAAATTGCAAGGTTGTTTACGGTCTTGGAGATTTTGCTTTGAAGACCCCGATGCCCGACAATTTCAAGGACTGCCTGGCTTTCAGAAATTATTCCGCGAACGTCATCAGTGGTTATGGCTTGGATTTCAAGACCTGTAAAGATTTTGAGAAATTGGCTGTCAAGTTCTCGGATGCCGTTGTCCTGGAAGAGGACAACGTAAGTCCGGAAATTCTTTCTTACATGGAGTCGGAAGGCAAAAAGGTCTTGGGGTACGATGGTAGTGAAGAAGTCCTCAAACATTACAATGAATTTTTTCAATCTTTGTTTACTGAATAAATTTCGAAAGAATGAAATTCGTTAAATCTGCGTATTTGTGGATGTGCCTGCTAATGGCAAGTGGCTTGTCCATTGTGTCGTGCGATGACAATACCGGAACTTTCGGCATTGAGGTCATGCCGGAGGCTGACGCCCCGGAAGTGTCCCAGTCGGTGCGTGACGTATATATTCGGTCCGTCAAAGTTGATTCGTTGCTTGCCAACACTTCAACCTGTTACCTTGGACGAGTTACCGACCCGGAGACGCACTCCACGACAACATGCAACTATCTTGCGCAGTTCTATATGATTGCAGGTTTGAAGTTGCCTTCAAAGGAGTGTATGTATAAAGAAAATGGTAAGGTTGTAGCTGATTCCGTCGCCATGCACCTTGAAATCGATTCATACTATGGTGATTCGTTGAATACGATAAAGATTGGTGTATATGAATTGGATAAGGATAAGGTGTTGCCTGAAGGTGTCTCGTATTATTCAAATATCAATGCAGAGCAGTATGTCAGCAAGAAACCCACAGCCATCAACAAGACCGTGACCTTTTCCGTTGTGGATTTGTCAAAGTCGGATTCACTACGTTATTCAAGTTCGTATAGATATGTATATGTAAAATTACCAAAAAGTTTTGGTTCTGAAATCCTGAACAAGTACTATGACCACCCGGAATACTTTAATAATTCATATACGTTCATGCACAACGTGGTTCCCGGTTTCTATTTCAAGACATTGTCAGGAAACGGCACCATAGTTACCATATCCGTTACATCGTTGAGCGTGTATTATCATTATACGAAAGAAGACTCAACGTATGTAGGCGTGCAGCATGTGGCGGCGACGGAAGAAGTCTTGCAAAACAATGAATTTGAAAACAGAAACATAGACAGACTTGTCAGTGATGAGAGTTGTGCGTACCTGAAGACACCGGCCGGTATCTTCACCTTGGCGGAATTGCCGATTGATTCCATTTATGAAAATCATGACAATGACACAGTCAACAGTGCCAGGATAGTATTCAAGCGTCTGAACAACAATGTCGTGACCCAGTATAGTTTTTCACCGCCTTCACAGATATTGATGATTCCCGTGGACGAGTTCGAAGCATTTTTCAAAGAACATCAGGTGCCGGATGGAAAAACCACCTATGTCGTCTCGTTTTCATCGGAATACAATTCCTATACGTTTTCGAACATATCCAATCTCGTAGCCTATATTAAGCGGCAACGTGACAATGGTGCGGGTGTTGCGCCTTCAGAATCGCAAGCCTCGCGCAAGCTGAAATATCAAAAGTGGGAGGCCGCCAATCCTAATTGGAACAAGGTGTTGTTGGTCCCAGTTTCCACCACGGTTAATTCTTCAAGCACCATAACCAGTGTCTATCATGATTTTAGTTTGGCGAGTACCAAACTCCTTGGCGGCAAGTACACTCCGATTAAAATCTCGGTAGTATATAGTCGTTTCAAGTAACAAACATGATACATTTGTTTTGTGCGGCATACAAACGAAAAAGAAATATTCAATCAAATCAAAAACAAATTTCAAAAAGGATGAAGGTAATAAAAACTGTCAAGGAACTTGATGAAGTGCTTCTTTCTGCTCGTGAAGCAGGAAAGACAGTTGGTTTGGTTCCTACCATGGGAGCCTTGCATGAAGGACATGCTTCCTTGGTGCGCATTGCCACCGAAGAAAATGATGTTACAGTGGTAAGTGACTTTGTCAACCCAACGCAATTCAACGATAAGAATGATTTAAAGAACTATCCTCGAACCTTTGATAGCGATTGCAAGTTGTTGGAGACATTAGGTGCGACCTATATGTTTTATCCTTCAGTTGAGGAAATGTACCCTGAACCCGACAGGCGGAAATTCAGTTATGCTCCGATTGACACCGTGATGGAGGGTGCGCGTCGTCCGGGACATTTCAATGGTGTATGTCAAGTTGTGAGCAAGTTGTTCATGATGGTCAAGCCGGACAAGGCGTATTTCGGGGAAAAGGACTTCCAGCAGGTGGCAGTAATCCGTGCGATGGTGGAGGACTTGAAATTGCCCGTTGAAATTTGCGCTTGCCCAATTGTCCGCGAAAGCGACGGCTTGGCGTTGAGCAGCCGTAATGCGTTGCTTTCCGAAAGTGAGCGTTCATTGGCAGTGAACATTTCGCGTGTGCTTTTTGTCAGCAAGGCATTTTCGGCCAGCCACAGCATAGATGAAACGCGTCGATTTGTGGTTGATACGCTAAATGATTTGGAAGGCTTGAATGTGGAATATTACGAAATTGTGGACGGCTTATCTTTGCAGACTGTTTGTTCATGGGAAGAATCAGATTCCATCGTTGGTTGCATAACGGTATTTTGTGGCAGCCGTCCCGTGCGTTTAATTGACAACATTAGGTATAAATAACACGCAAAAATTATGTTTGTTGAGGTTTTGAAATCAAAGATACATTGTGTGCATGTCACCGATGCAAATTTGAATTATGTTGGCAGCATCACGATTGACGAGGA
The DNA here is from genome assembly GCA_002315195.1 of Prevotellaceae bacterium UBA1787. The sequence goes on from DCGD01000106.1 coordinate 9,484, forward strand.
TTTGATGGATGCCTGTGGCATGATTGCAGGTGAGCATGTATATATTGTGGATAATAACAATGGCGAGCGTTTTGAGACGTATATCATCAATGGCGAGCGTGGCAGTGGTTGCATTTGCTTGAACGGCGCCGCTGCAAGACGTGTTCAGATTGACGATGTCGTTATCATCATGTCTTACGCCACGATGACGCTTGAAGAAGCAAAAAGTTTTAAGCCTCAGGTTATTTTTCCTGACACGAAAACAAATAGAATCATTTCATAATACTACTTTTGAAAAGCGAATTTTGTAACTATAGCAAAATGGCCTTTTCGTTTGGAAGGGCCTTTGTTTTTTAGAAAATATAAGAAGAAATTTAAGATGAACACATTGTTTGATAAAATTTGGGATTCGCACGTTGTCCAAATCATCAACGACGGACCTCAGCAACTGTACATAGACAGGTTGTATTGTCATGAAGTAACGAGTCCGCAGGCATTTGCGGGACTGCGTGAAAGAGGGTTGAATTGTTTCCGTCCCGGGCAAGTATATTGCATACCCGACCATAACACTCCGACACACGATCAAGACAAGCCTATAGCAGATGCGGTTTCACGAAACCAAATTGATACTTTGGAGCGGAACGCCAAGGAGTTTGGTGTGAATTATTTTGGAATGAATACACCGAAGAATGGTGTAATTCATGTCGTCGGTCCGGAACTCGGATTGACGCTGCCGGGAATGACGGTCGTTTGTGGCGATTCCCACACTTCCACGCATGGCGCAATGGGTGCAGTGGCATTCGGCATAGGTACCAGTGAAGTCGAAATGGTTCTCGCTTCCCAATGCATTCTTCAGCAGAAACCAAAGACAATGCGCATTACCATTAATGGAAAGTTGGGCAAGGGTGTCACTCCGAAGGATGTCGCTTTGTATGTGATGTCGCAGATTACAACGAGTGGAGCTACGGGTTATTTCATCGAATATGCAGGGGAGGTGGTCCGCGAAATGAGTATGGAAGGACGATTGACTTTGTGCAATCTTTCCATTGAGATGGGTTCGCGCGGTGGAATGATAGCCCCGGACGAAAAGACCGTTGAATATGTCAAAGGAAAAGAGTATGCGCCCAAAGGCGAAGCTTGGGACAAGTCCGTGGCATATTGGAAAACATTGAAGAGTGACGAAGATGCCATGTTCGACAAGGAACTCTTGTTTGATGGTTGCGCAATCAAGCCAATGATAACCTATGGGACGAATCCCGGCATGGGCATTCCTATTGACGCCGAAATTCCCGCACCCCAGACTGCAACAGACCGTAAGGCATTGGAATACATGAATTTCAAGGCAGGCGATGCCATGTTGGGAAAACACGTTGATTATGTTTTCCTTGGTGCTTGTACCAATGGGCGCATAGAGGATTTTCGCGCTTTTGCTTCGCTCGTTCGGGGACGTCGGAAGTCAGACAGTGTAACGGCGTGGCTCGTGCCGGGTTAGTGGAGCGTCGCCAAGCAGATACATGAAGAAGGATTGGACAAAATACTGTCGGAAGCCGGCTTTGAGATACGCCAGCCCGGTTGTTCCGCCTGTCTGGCGATGAACGACGACAAGATACCCGCAGGAAAATACAGTGTTTCAACTTCCAATCGAAATTTTGAAGGTCGCCAAGGTCCCGGTTCACGCACATTGCTGGCCAGCCCGCTTACGGCAGCGGCGGCGGCTTTGACCGGTGTGGTTACAGATCCAAGAACATTGTTGTAAACGAAAGTGAATTTTATTTGTTGAAATTGCATGAAACAGAAATTTAATATCATAAAAAGTACATGCGTACCTCTTCCCTTTGAGAATGTCGATACCGACCAGATTATCCCGGCGCGTTTCATGAAAGCGACGACGAAGGTGGGATTTGGGAAAAACTTGTTCCGTGATTGGCGATACAACGCTGATGGTACGCCAAAAGCGGATTTTGTTCTGAACAATCCAAAATACAAGGGAGAAATACTTGTGGCGGGAAAAAATTTCGGCAGTGGTTCCAGTCGCGAGCATGCGGCATGGGCGATTGCAGACTATGGTTTCAGAGTTGTAATCAGCAGTTTTTTCGCTGATATTCATAAAAACAACGAATTGAACAACTTTGTGCTTCCCGTGCAGGTGAGTGGTGCATTTTTGGCGTCGTTGTTTGCGTCCATAGACAAGGATGCCGACACCGAAGTAACGGTTGATTTGCCCAATCAGTTGGTAACCAACAATGCGACAGGGGAAAGCGAACATTTTGAAATCAACGGCTACAAGAAATATTGCCTGGAAAATGCCCTTGACGACATAGATTATCTTGTCGCCAACAAGGAAAAGATAGAAGCCTACGAAGCAAAGGCCAAGTGACTTTCACATTCTCAGAATCAGCCGATGAAATCCGAACCGATGAAGAATAACATTCATCCATTTATTGAAATCATGGACACCACGTTGCGCGATGGTGAGCAAACCGAGAGCGTATCTTTCGTTCCCCATGAAAAATTGACCATAGCCAGATTGCTGCTGCAGGATTTGAATGTTGACCGCATAGAGGTGGCTTCAGCCCGCGTTTCCGAAGGAGAGAAGAATGCCGTCCGTCTCATCTGCCATTGGGCGGAGGACAATGGATTGTTGGACAGGGTTGAAGTTCTTGGATTTGTGGATGGCAACAAGTCATTGGATTGGCTGAAAGAATGTGGCTGCAAAAACATCAATCTGCTTTGCAAAGGTTCGTTGAACCATTGTCTTTACCAGTTGAAGAAACAGCCTCAGGAACACATCGATGACATATACCGCTCTTTGGAATATGCGGAAAAAATGGGAATAGGCGTGAACATCTACCTGGAAGACTGGAGTGGCGGAATGAAGGATTCGCCAGAATATGTCTATCAGATGATGGATGCCCTCCGTTCCACCTCCATCCGCCGTTTCATGCTGCCTGATACGTTGGGCATATTGAATCCGTTGAATGTCGCCGAGTATGTAAAGAACATGGTCAATCGGTATGAAAACCTGCATTTTGACTTTCATGCGCACAACGATTACGACCTTGCCATATCCAATGTACTTGCGGCGGTGTTTAACGGTTGCAAGGGCATACATTCCACGATAAATGGTTTGGGTGAACGTGCAGGCAACGCGCCTCTTGCCAGTGTTCAGGCCATTCTCCACGATCAGTTCAACGCGCGTACCAACATCAAAGAGGAGAACCTTTACCATGTGAGCCGTCTTGTTGAAACATATTCCGGTTTGGCAATGCCGACGAACAAGCCCATCGTAGGTGAAAGTGTCTTTACGCAGGTGGCGGGCATTCATGCCGATGGTGACAACAAGCATGGCTTGTACTGCAACGACTTGTTGCCGGAACGATTTGGACGGCGGCGCGAATATGCCTTGGGAAAGAACAGTGGGAAAGCCAACATCCAAAGAAATTTGGAAGAGATGGGCCTGCAGCTCACCCCGGAGCAGACGCGGCTCGTAACGGCGAGGATAACGGAATTGGGTGACAAGAAAGAAATCGTAACACCAGACGATTTGCCGTTCATTGTGAACGACGTAATCAAGCATACGCCCCAGCAAGCCAAGGTAAAGCTCATCAGCTATATGGTATCAACGGCGTACGGACTTCATTCCCATGCTTCTTTGAGGATAAAGATAGGTGAGGAGGAATATGAAGCAGGGGCCACGGGTGACGGTCAGTATGATGCATTTGTGCATGGATTGAGGGACATTTACGTCAATAGATTGAAACGCAGGTTTCCCGTGCTAACCAATTACATGGTTACCATACCTCCCGGTGGTCGTACGGATGCGCTGGTTCAGACGGTAATCTCATGGGACTATGACGGAAAGGTGATACGCACGCGCGGATTGGACGCGGACCAAACGGATTCCGCCATCAAGGCAACCATCAAGATGTTGAACATGCTTGAAAATATGGACAATGCCGAAGATGTGTTGTCGAACAAATGTGAGAACAAATAAACAATAATAAGACAATGAAATTTAAAATTGCAGTACTGGCAGGTGACGGAATTGGACCCGAAATCTCTGTCCAGGGTGTTGAGGTAATCAAGGTTGTATGCGAAAAATTCGGGCATGAAGTGTCTTTCCAGTCCGCGCTCTGCGGCGCCGCCGCCATTGATGCCGTTGGAGATCCATTTCCGGAAGAAACTTTTCAAATCTGTCAGAAATCAGATGCAGTATTCTTTTCAGCGGTTGGAGACCCCAAGTACGACAACGATCCGTCTTCCAAGGTTCGTCCCGAGCAAGGACTGCTTGCCATGCGCAAGCGTTTGGGACTTTTTGCAAATGTTCGTCCCGTTCAGACGTTCGATTGCCTTATTCATAAGTCCCCACTCAAGGAAGAACTGGTAAGGGGTGCGGATTTCATCTGTATCCGCGAATTGACGGGTGGCATGTATTTTGGCGAAAAATACGAAAGCGATGATAAGGCGTTCGATACCAATTTGTACACCCGTCCGGAGATAGAGCGTATCCTGAAAGTGGGTTTTGAATACGCCATGCGTCGCAATCGTCATCTTACGGTGGTTGACAAGGCGAATGTTCTCGCCAGTTCCCGCCTGTGGAGGAAGATAGCCAAGGAAATGGAGAAACAGTATCCTGAGGTAACGACCGATTATCTGTTTGTGGACAATGCATCCATGAGAATGATAGCCGAACCTACCTTTTTCGATGTCATGGTGACGGAAAACACCTTCGGTGACATCCTGACTGACGAAGGTTCCTGCATCAGCGGTTCCATGGGTTTGCTCCCATCCGCTTCAACCGGCACGGGTACGCCGGTCTTCGAGCCCGTTCATGGTTCATGGCCTCAGGCAAAAGGCAAGAACATAGCCAATCCGTTGGCACAAATCCTTTCCGCTGCCATGATGTTCGAGTATTTTGACTGCAAGGAAGAAGGTAGTCTCATTCGCAAGGCCGTTGATGCATCTTTGGAAGCCAATGTCCGTACACCTGAAATTCAGGTTGAAGGCGGTGCGTTTTACGGAACGAAGGAAGTCGGAAAGTGGATAGTGGATTACCTGAAAGAATGTTAGAAGATTAGCGAGGACTATGGATTAAAGGCATGAATTGGAAGACAAGGTTCATTGCTGTCAATTCAAACAGATTGCACACTGCCCATCGTTTCAAGGATGGGCAGTGTGCGTTTTGAGAAAATGATGTTTATTCTTCTGTTCTGAAACGCATTACAGAGCGTACCACCATTGATTCGTCTTCGGCTGTCAGGTATGTAACGGAATAATCCTTTCCTCCCTTTTCCACGTTGAGGACAACGTGGCCGCCTTCATGGCTTGCCTTGTTTACGACATCCGTCCAGGTCGCTCCGCTGTCTTCCTTGCGGCGTTCTGCTGGCATGATGCCGGGACATACGATGCGTTCACCCGGATAAATTGTTTTGTCTGCAAGGCGTGCCATTACGGGGGCCACGTTGTGGAGTTGGTCCCAAACGCAACTTATGTAAACACGCGCCTGCAAGGCTTTGACAAGTTGTGTCGGCATGCTGTAATGGCCGTGGTGGTTGATTTTTGCTACATTGACCTTTCCGCATACATCCGCCAAGGCATTCTCAATCTCAAAACGGCTGCCATCCGCCAGGTTCCATCCGTCCGAAAAATCACCGGCGGTATAAAAGCGGAAGGGGCCATATTCGAAAATCATGCCGAGGCTCATTCCGTTTTCGTTGAGTGCATGGGGATGTTCTTTGGCGATGCGTTCGGCGTACAAGTCGCGTATGTTTCCATCCGTACCGCAAATGCGTCCGTTGGCACAGATGTTGCGAACAATGAAATCGGGATATTTCGCGGGTTTATGAACTTGTACGATTTGATCTGTGGCTCCGAGTTTGAATTTTTCTACTTTCAGGTTGCGCTGCTTTGTCATGTAATCGTAGAATCGGCACATGTGCTCCCAGTTGCCGTCGTTCGTGGTCATTTGAATTGGGTCGTCATAAGTAGGCCAGGCACGGTCAATGGCCTTGTTGAAATTGAGAAATTCAGCCGCATGGCTAAAACCGCTCAAAGGGTAGGGGCCATCATCGTGCTGAACAGTTCCCGCGTTGAATTGTCCGCATCCTCCGTGGTCGCTGTGGTAATGGGACAACATCATGTAGTCAACATCGTTGACGGCGGGATTGACTCTTCTGACATAGCGTGAAATCCATTCTCCTGAATGTTTGCTGCTGTCGGGAAGAACCGGCACGGCCAGTTTTCCGCGTCCAATGGCGTTATGGTCTCCGCAGTCCAACAACATCGTAGTTCCGTCAGGCATGATGATGAACATGGATTCGGCTACGCCCGTGTAGATGAAATGAACTTGAAATTGTCCCTGTTTCCAGCCTTTCCAAGGTCTGCCCGCTTCCTTGTCTTTCGTGCCAATGGAAAAAGCCTTTTCCCAATGGCTCAAGAATGCCAAACTTGCAATAGTTGCACTTTTCTTAATAAAATCCCTTCGTTCCATAGTTCAAGGTGTGTTATGTAATTTTACTTTGTGTGTCATTATTCCGTATTTTTCCATGCGCCATTCTTGTCGATAAAAATGTTCTCCTAATTTGTCGTTGTGGAATGAAATACAAAAATACGGGAAAAAGTATAATAACA
>DCGD01000106.1:16112-19754 GCA_002315195.1 Prevotellaceae bacterium UBA1787
TCAAGACGTATCTTTTACTCTTTTTCCGTGGAAAGTAATCCATCTCGTTATTTGGCATCGCTTGCGCTTTGCGAGTTTTTCCTTTTTTGACGGCACATCTGTGTTGATTTTGCACGTCATTCATGCACTCTCTCCGTTTCACGGTGATTTCAGTTCATCTTCAGATTTGAGACTAAACTATCCGATACTTATTTTTTATCCCAAATTTAGTGTAAATTCAACGATAATAATGTATTTTTGCAATTTGATGGAAAATTGTAAATAAGCATGAAAAATTTCTCTGTTCTTTTGGTGGTGTTGTATTCGTGTGCTTGCTTAATGTCAAGTTGCGAACATGGTGAAAACTTGCCTGACATTGGGCAGGGATTTGAAGTTGACAGTCTTTCCGACCCTTGGGATGGTTTGTCAATCAATACGCGCTTTTGTAGCCACATCCACGGTGATCGTTTCTATTTTAACTTTGAAGCCGCCGATTCAACCATGACTTTGACCAACGTGACTCAAGAAAATGATTTGGAGGTTGAAGATCGTGTTGAAATCTATTTCTCACCGGAAAAGGACATGAAAAAGTCTTATTATTGTGTGGAAATGGATCCCCATGCCAATGTGTTGGATTATAAAGCGGACTACTATCGTAAATTGGATTTTCAATGGAATTTTTCAACATTGCAAGTCCAAAGCGATGTTACGCCTTGGGGTTACCGCGTAAGCGGCAGCATCGCTCTTTGTGAATTGGAAAGTTTCGGCATAAATCTTGAAAAAGGTTTTTGGCTGGGCGTATTTCAGGCGGATTACCATCCTGATGGTTCGGTCAATTGGTTCACACTTGTACCTACGGACAGCAAGGAGGCGGATTTCCATACCCCGGACAACTTGATGAAATGCAAGGCGACGCAGATGAAGGAACGTAGAGGCGTAGTACTCTATCCCAATGACATCACTTCTCTTGGCGTCAATGAATGGGCGCATCGTATAGATGTGGCCGGCATCAATCTCATAGGTTTGCACGCCGCCACGTTCAATGACCCCATTGACAGTCTCAAGAACTTTGTGCAGAGTGAACTGGGACAGCAATTTTTGAGGATGTGTGAAGGGAAAGGCGTTGATGTGGAGTATGAAGTCCACGCGCTCCAGTATCTTCTGCCTCGTGATATGTTTACCGTACATCCGGAATATTTTCCGGCGGATTCCAACGGAGTGCGCCAGCAGGCATACAACATCTGCTTCACGTCAGAGGAGGTGCTGGAAGCCATGCGTCCTCGCCTGGAAGCCTTGCTGGAATGGATGAAGCCTACGACGCATCGTTATTTTTTCTGGCCTGACGATGCACAGATACCTTGTCTTTGTGAAAACTGTCGCAAATATACCGCTTCGGAGCAAAACCTGCTATATGAGAACCGTTTTCTTGAGATGCTGCGTGAATATGACAAGGAAGCCACCTTGGCGCATCTTGCTTACGCAAAGGCTTTGGATGCACCTCGGAAAGTAAGGGCAAATTCAGGAATATTCCTTGAATATGCGCCTATCGGTCGTGATTACAAAAGTTCGCTTTCTCCGAACGAAGCGGCTGCCTACAAGGCAAATTTGTTGGCTTTTCCCGCTTATTCTCAGCACATTTTGGAATATTGGCTGGATGAATCCATGTTTTCACAATGGAAACCCAACGAACTGGTGCCGCTGCCTGACAATTCCGTCCAGTGTGCGGAGGACATAACATTCTATCGCGGCAATGGTGCTTGTTCCATTACTACATTCGCAACATGGTTGAATGGACGATATGTAGAAAAATATGGTAGTGCAGATTCCATTTTCGTGAAATATGGGCAGTCATTCAGTCGTCAGAACATGAAATAAGGTTAGAAAAGAATAACCAAATAAATTATATCGTATGAGAAGAACTTTTTTAATGGCCGTACTGTGTGTAATGGCTTTGGTCATGGCAACTCCGGTGACGGCCGAGACATCGTGGCATTGGGACAAGGGAACAATTGTGGTTGATTCACCTGAACGTCCGGCAGGGCAGCAGCATGCCTTGAATTTGACAACACCAGCCATTCCCATAATCCGTGTGGCTTTTGTAGGCTTGGGAATGAGAGGTCCGGGTGCAGTGGAACGTTGGACACACATCAACGGAGTGCGCATTGTAGCGTTGTGTGACTATGAGAAAGACCGTGCGGAAAAGTGTCAGAAAATACTGACGAAGGCGGGACTTCCCGAAGCGGAAATCTATTCGGGCGAGGATGGCTACAAGGAATTGTGCAAACGCGAGGACATCAATTTTGTATATGTGGCAACGGATTGGGTTCATCACGTGCCGGTTGCAAAATGTGCTTTGGAAAACGGCAAGCATGTTGCCATTGAAGTGCCATCGGCAATGAATCTTCAGGATTGTTGGGATCTCATTAATCTTTCAGAGCAGAAGCGCCTGCATTGCATGTTGCTGGAAAACTGCTGCTACGATTATTTTGAACTGAACACCTTGAACATGGCCCAGAAAGGCTTGTTTGGAGAAATTTTGCGTGTGCAGGGAGCTTATATCCATAACTTGAATGAGTTTTGGGGTGCTTATTGGAGAAAATGGCGCTTGGACTATAACAAAAAAAATCGCGGTGACGTGTATGCCACTCATGGACTTGGCCCCGTTGCACAGTTGCTGAATATTCATCGTGGCGACCGCATGAAAACGTTGGTAGCCATGGACACCAAGGCTGCCACGGGTCCAAAATTGGTTAAGCAGTATTTTGGTCAGGATTGCACGGAGGAAGAATTCCGCAACGGAGATCATACCACCACCTTGATTCGCACAGAACAGGGAAAGGTACTTGAAATTCAGCATGACGTAATGAATCCGCAGCCATATAGCCGCTTGTACCAGTTGACGGGTACAAAGGGTTTTGCAAACAAGTATCCCATAGAAGGCTACGCGCTCAATGCCGGCGATATGAAAGCATCAGGTGTAACGCCTCAGGTAGATAACCTCAACACCCATAGTTTCATGTCGGAAGCAGACCGAAAGGCTTTGACGGAAAAATTCAAATCACCGATTTTGACAAAGTATGAGGCGCAGGCAAAGGTAGTTGGTGGTCATGGAGGTATGGATTTCGTCATGGATAGCCGTTTGGTATATTGTTTGCAGAATGGTCTGCCACTCGACATTGATGTTTATGACCTCGCGGAATGGTGCTGCCTTGCGGAACTCGGCGCATTGTCAATGGACAACAACAATGCTTCCGTGGCAGTTCCAGACTTTACGCGCGGACATGCATACGACAACAAGGGCTTCGCTCATGCATACGCCACACCTGAGCAGGAAGCGGAGAGTTTCGCCATTGCTACGGCATACACCACCATCTTGAAAACCAAGGGCGCAAAAGACGCCGAAAAGGAATTGAAGAAGCAGTTGAAACTTCAGGAAAAGAAACACAAGAAATAAAATCAATAAAACAAAGGGGCGATTTTTTCGCCCCTTTTGTTTTTATGTTGTTTGGCGCAAATCCTGCAAAAGTGCCTTGCTGTGAGCGCCAAACTCGATTTAGAATCATTTCAATAACTCTCCAACTTCCTGAATCATGGATTGCGCCAAAGCATCGGCTTCCGTTTCGGTTGCAGCTTCCGTGTAGATGCGAATTATGGGCTCAGTGT
>DCGD01000111.1 GCA_002315195.1 Prevotellaceae bacterium UBA1787
CGGACAGGCTGTCAAGGGCGGCTATGATTGTTTTCTTTCCGTGTTTTCGCTATCAGTCATCTTTTGGCCAAGGCATCAAAGTTTTCATTCCTTTCTGTTCTTCGGCTGCTTGTTCAGACGGTAGATGACGTGAAGCATGACGTAACGGGGGAGGGCGTTGCGGTAGGTTTCCGTTCTTCCCTGCGAATTGACCGTCTGCGTTATGTTCGAGAGGTTGTTCAGAATGTCGAACCCATCCAGCATGAACGTGAGGTTGGCTTTTGGAACGCGCTTCGATATTCGGGCATTCCATACGAGGTCGTTGGTGTTGGCTTCGCTGTTGGCATATCCCCTGCGGCTGTACATTGTCAAATCTGTGTTCAATTGGAAGTCAAACGGCAGTTTCAGCAACGCTGTCACTCCGTAGTTGAAATCATGGAGCGTAAGGTTGTTGAAGTCCTCGCGGCTGGAAGTGGTGTGCCCGATGCCATAGTATCCCTTCAGCCCGATGGTATGCTTGCCAAACTCATAGTTGATGTTCAAGTTTTCCGTTCCCCAAAGGGTACTCACACAACTGCGGATGGGTGCCGGTGTCACATTGTTTTCCATCGTGATCAAATCCACACCTTGTATCAGATGTCCGTTGGTGTTGGTTTTCAGGGTCAATTTTTGATCCTTGTCCAAAGGTCTGTGATGGTTGATTTCCAGGGACAGTTTGTAGTTGCCGTTCACGTTGTCGGGTGAATATCGGCGGATGCCGGTCGTCTTGTCATAGACATACCCGTAAGCTATGGAATTGGTATAGGCCGTATAGCTCGGAGCGATGGTGAAGTCGGTACCTTTCTTGAAATTGGACCCCGTATATGATACTTTCATTTCGTGTGTGGAAGCATTTTTCAGGTTTCTGTTTCCGTTGTAGATGTTCAGAGGGTCTTCCGTATTTTCAACCTCAATCAAGCTGGTCATTTCAGGCACCTTGTGTGTCCACTCATAGGAATATCTGATTGTCCGCTGGTTGTTCTTCCAACGGTAGTGTCCATTGATGCTTGGATTGAAGAAATTGGCATTGCGTGAAGTGACTCCGCTGTAGTTGCTTTTCGTATAGTTCAGACGGTAGTGGTTCACGCTGTATGCCAAATTTGCGGAAAACGCATACCACACCGCTTTTTCTTTTTCGTTAGACGGGAAATATTCAATGTAGTATCCAGCCTCTATGTCATGGTGAGTGTGAATCTCATGTTGGTTGTAACTGTTTTGTACATCCAGCGTGTGAATTCTGAAATCTGTTTCGGAGGGCAGCGTACCCAGTGCGTGAATGTTGTCCAGTGCCCAGTCAGCCAATGCATCCAGACGGTTGTATTCATGGTCATGTGTCTTTATGTCCTGTCCGAAATCGTAGCTGATGCGGACTTGCGATCGTGAGTTGATATGGTAGTTATATACGGGGCCGACGCTGTATCTCATATTCCTGTCAGGGTGGTCGTGTATATAGCGGTTTCTGAAATCGGTACTGATATCTTGACGATTGGGATAGGTTGTAGTCATCTGTGAATAATTGTTGTCTTCCTTTCCCGTATGTGAAATACTGCTTCCGAAAGAGAGTACGTGGCTCAAAAGCTTGATTTGTCCGTTCAGGCTGGTTCCTACGGTCATTTGGTGTCCATCCATCTTGCTTTCCGACAGGAATCTGTTCAGCGTTATGGATTTGAGCAAGGAACTGTTGAATGTCCTCAGACTGTCCAATAGGTGTTCGTTGTTGAAGGAAAGATACGGATTCTTGTTGAATGTGGCAGAAAGGATGTTGTCATGATTGTTATACTTGCTGTAACTGACATGTGGAGAGAGATACAAACTTTTCATCATGGATTTGGAACGCAGTGAGATGTCGTGACTTGTGCTTGCCTTGAAATTATCAAACAATCTTTTTGTCATACTTTTGCCGAAGGTATTCCCGGATGGCAGGAAAGTTTCGCTTGTAGTTTCTACATAGTGATCGGCGTCAACATACGACAGTTCGACATTTCCCTGGAATCTGTGCTGGGTACTCTTGGGCTTAATGAGATAATCCATCCCTCCCGTTTTTTGGCTTACCACCCCGGCCGGCATCTTGTCAGGTGTCCATTGGGTGTCTTCTCCCGGCTTGCGGTTGTCATTGAGGTTGTTCATGTTACCATAAAGCGTCAGTCGCGAGGCATCCGTAAAGCGGAGGGCGAACAGACGGGCGAGATAGCGGTCGTGCGTTCCCGCTCCTGCTTCAATGTTTCCTATCCCTTAATTCCGCAACTGCTTCTTCAGATTGACATCCATCACATACTCGCTGCGGCTTGAACCCAAACCAGACATGATTTCATTGTCTCTTTTCCTGTCATAAACCTTTAAATCCTTAACCATGTACGAAGGCAGGTTTTCCAGCAGGACCTTGTTTTTGCCCTTGAAGAAATATTCTCCGTTCAGCAGCAGGGCGTCTACCTTTCTTGAGTTGACGAAAATTTCTCCGTTATCCTTGAGTTCTGCATTGGGAAGCGAGCGGATAAGTCCGTCAAGCATGGAGCCTTCGGCCAGTTGGAAGGCATCGGCATTGTACACCAAAGTGTCGTTCTTGTGGTATATTTTCACTTTCGTTGCCGTTACAACGGCTTCACCCACCCGATGCTCCTTCGGTTTGCGTTTCATGACGAAATCTTTCAGATACCTGGACGTTTCACCTTTCTTGAATGGTTTTATGGTGATGTATTCCGTAAGTTCCTCATAACCATCTTTTTCAAATTTCATCTTGTAGTTTCCACCTTCTTTTGGCACGTTAACAAAATAGGGTGCCCTGGAACCGGCGAAAGTTATTTCTTTCCTTACCGTACATTCAGATACCAGTGTTGTGTCGGCATATAACGAGACGTGAGTTCCTATCAAGGGTTCTTTTGTGAGTTGGTCCCGCACCCAACCGTAGATTTCAGTATTGTCGGCATTGGCGCTGATGGTGGCTATGATACATGACAAAACGCAAAGCAAGTGTTTCATAGTGAAAATTATTTATAGTGTTCCATTTTAAACAACAATGCACTGAATGTGACTGTTTTATGAAAAATATATGTCAAATTGCATTCAATTTCCATTTAAGTTAATATTGTGTCATGAATACATGACACAATATTGATTTAGAAGAGCATAGAAATCTGCTCAGATAATTCTGGTGTTTTGCATTTGATATTGCATGCTGAATTAGGGCATTCACTGTTGCATGTGGCATTTGTGCATCCACTGTTACAACTTTTGTTGACACATTCGTTATTGCACGACTTGTTAGTACATCCATTGTTGCATACTCCATTGCTGCATCCTGTGTTGCAAATCCCATTGGTTTCACCATCGATTTTCCAAACCCATCGCTTCCAAAAGAAGTGAAACCACCTGACAAAAGTCCTTCTTTTGTTTCTTCAACTGCTGGAATCTCAACTTTGAGATCAACTAGCGAAAATTTTTGAATATACATAACTTAAATACAAGTGTAAATTACTATTATAAAATCACGAAATCATTGTCAATCAGTTTCAATTTGTCTTTGGAATGGCATCCTGAATTGCAAACTGAATTGCAGTTCAGGTTGGAATCGTTCTTGCCGCTTTTGCAACCCTTGTTTTTGGATATGGAATCATTTTCTTTTTTGTTTTTTGATTTGTCAATCTCACAGCCTTTCTGACAAGAACTGTTGCATACCGAATTGTCATAGACTGTTTTAACCGTTTCTTCCAACTGGACGAAACCTCCAGACAGTCTTCCTTCTTTTGTCGTTTCCAACAAGGGTATCTCCATTTTGAGATTAGCCAATGACATTTTGTTTGAGTCCATCATAATCAGTTATTGTTTTAAATTATAATTTAAAACAATAACTGATTATGATGAACTCAAACAAAATG
>DCGD01000113.1 GCA_002315195.1 Prevotellaceae bacterium UBA1787
GCATGATGATAGAACGACCATCAACAAGATCTACCTGCCACTTGCCCTGAAAGGAAATGACACCGACTTAATCTGTGGGATAATATCCCAAAATCCTTCTTTCTTATAGAGCATGCTCCTCGGCATATTTTCTTTAATATATGAAACCACTATAAAAAGTATTTTTTGCAAAAAAATAAATATTGATAATCAATGTGTTACAAATTCAGAAATCAAATATTTTGACTTTTTCAAGGAGACTCATATATTATTGTGCCTACGAAATCATAATATTTTTTCCAATCTACCAAATATTCTTGTATCTTTCTGCACAAAAAAGATGCGCATTCTTTCGAATGCACACCTCTATGATGATCTATAATCCTGTATATTTAGAACGTTTCCAGTGTACCGTTGAAATAGGTGCGTGTACCTGAGCTGAGAAGTGTTGTTCCATTCTTGGTTACGCTTAACTTATTCTCTATGCAGATGTTCGTGTCCTTCAGTTCAGGATGATTGGTAAGCATAAGGTCATAGATTGCAGTGCTTCCTACAATAGAAGCAAGTATTTTTCCAAGTTCGTCCCATCCAAAGCTATCACTGGTGAAAGATGCCTCTTTTAAACCTTCCTCGTACAAAGCCTTCTCTTCTTCTGTGATTGTGGTCTTACTAAGTTCTTCCTGCGCATCTACGATCTTTGCTGTGAATTCAACTTTACTTCCGTCAAAGAGATTAAATTTTTGGAATTTCTCACCGTCAAAGACCGTTTTGCCATCTATAACCAATTTTCCTTCAAACGACTCCTTTTCATTGAAAAACCAAGAAAGTCTTACCTTCGAGGAAGTCTTTCCCTCCATAAGTTCATTTGAAAGGAATGTGTGCTGACGACCGCTTGTTCCGATATTGACCTTGCCTTCCCACACAGTTCCGTCTATCAGTGCTACGGCTTTCTTGTAGCCCTCTTCTTCTGTCTGGTCGGATACCGCAATAACATACTGTTTCCGTCTTTCTCATGTTTCCACTCGCCAGTTGCATTATAAGTGACAGTCTTATATTCGTATGCGTGAATGTCTGTGATTCCTTCTAAAATTTTTATATTGCAACTGGACAGATTAGAAGCACCGTCTAACTTCAGAGAAAGATCATCAGCATTTAATCCATTCAGTATTACCTTCACTGTAGCCAAATCTGACTTTTTTACCGAGATAGATAAAGGTCCTGTTTCGGACACTTTAGCATAAGGGCGAAGCTTTTCTTCGTAGTATTTATTTACGATAGAATAGACCTCATTCTTAACTGTTAGGTATTCGGAAACAGATGACGATCCTACACTGATTGAACTATTAAGTGTTACAGTTTCATCACCGCCTTTATCGTCATCGTTCTTACTGCATGATGTAAACATGCTTACGCAGATGGCAAGAAATACCATCATCATAATTGTAGTTTGTTTCATAGTTTTTTTTTTATGTTATTAAATTGTCTTACTAATAATTCTATCCTTCCGCCCAGTCTGAGCGGTCCAGGTTGCGGTAACCGATAGCCTCAACAATATGATCATACTGTACCTTCTCTGAACCTGCGAGGTCTGCTATGGTGCGTGCTACCTTGAGGATACGGCTGTAGGCACGGGCGGAAAGGTTCTTTCGATCCATTGCATAGTGGAGCATATCGAGGCTGGCTTCGTCTGGTTCACAGTACATGTGTATCATGCGCTCTGTCATCTGTGCGTTGCAAAAGACCCTCCCATCCCTCCCGTCAGGGAGGGAGATTGAGAATAGTATTTGTTTAAACGATCTGTTTGCATCTAGCGGGCCTTTATAACGCGTGCTCTGATTGCTTCGTTCTCCTCTCCTGGTGCAGCCGGTGAGATATCCTTGAATGGTACTGCCTGAATCTCACACTGGATATCTTTTCTATCGGATACACATGAACCCCGTTTGCATTCTAAGTAGTTTTGCCTGATAAGTAGAAATGTCAGCAATATACCGCTTATCAATATTACACCTTGCGATATAATCATTATATTATTGTTCTTTTTAAGAAAATCTGACAGAATTCTAACATCTTATTTGAAATAATGTAAAGGTACTGCTTTTTATTATGTTTTCAAGCAACTTTCTTCAATTATCTTCATGTTCCTTCCGTTATTTTTCTCTTTTTTCGTATTCGGATGCTATTCTGTCCTGTTCTTTTTCATATTCCCGGTAGTTATTCTCATCATAGAGATTAGGATCAACAATAGGCTCAAAGTCCTTACCGCTGATGACGATACCTGCATAGACACCTTAGGAGAACATCTGTAATGCCAGGTATGGGTGCTGCTGATAGTATTCCTATTCTTCGCCTAAGAACAATATGCCCAAGACGCGGCTCTTGCGGAAAAGCATCACCATCCCATAGCATACGCACAGTTCAACGACCGCAAGCAACAGCGCGGCCAGAATGCTCCAAGGCAGCGGGATGTATATCTTCAGCGTATTGAACAAAAGTTCCAAAAAGTAGGTCTGCATCACGTAGATTCCAAGGGTTTTCGTACCCATGCGGTTTAGCAATGGTGTAATTCTCATCTCTTTTATTTTGCCGTAAACGAATGGAGCGGCAGTATAGAACAGCATGCTGCCAGCCATTCCTATCGTCATTCGGTATATCATGGTTTTGAAATTGCCTGCATCGAACGACATGGTTTTCCAGTCAAAGAAATCTATAGGTACCTCATAGACCGTCATGTGACCATTCCACCCGAAAAGCATGGCAACAAAGAGACTCAGACTCACCGCAAAAAGACTTTTGCGGTGTCGCTTCACGAACTCAGCATGATTGCCGACAAGCATTCCCATGCAGAACATGGGTAACATGAAATTGAGGTAGGCCTGTTGTGTTCCGGGAATGAACAAGACGACAACCGATGCCACAATGGCCGCAAGCCAATCCTTGCGCATCAGTTTCACGACACCGTACATGATGACGTAACACAACAGGACGCACTTCAGAAACCATACCCATACCATGAAACCATTAAATCCTGAAAAAATCAAGTCCGGGTTGGGATTGTAGCACATTATCGCGACATATGCCACCACGAGCAACCAACAACAGATGGACGGAACGCCCAATTGCATGAACTTTTTCTTCAGCATCGGAAAAAACGATTGCCTGAGGGATGACTTGAAGAATATACCGCTCAGCATCATGAAAAGCGGCATGTGGTAGGTATAGATGAAACTCCATACCGGGTGGTCCCAAAACACCTGCCCTGAGAGTTGTTCCGTACTATGCCCAATAAGCACACTGAAAATTGCAAAGAACTTCAGAAAATCAATGTATTCAATGCGTTGTTTTGCCATTATCTCTATACGTTATTGTATGTCTATTATGCCTACCTTGCTTGTTCTTCCTCAAAGGATTCGTTCTCTTTATTTTAGTTTCGTCCAACCAAGGGCGCAATATTTCTTACCGTCATTCTCAAAAACCCGCACCGAGAGAATACGGTTCTTGTTCTTGTTGGCGAAGAGCTGTTCATTGGGTTTATTACATTCCTGTTTCACATAGCCCGAAGTGTAGCCGGTCATTTCTTCTTCCGTAAACAGCGAGTACGGTTTCACCAAGGCAAACGAACTCAAGGCTTCCTCGGTGAACTCATACGACAAGAGACAATCCTTCATGTATGAATCAACGTATAGGATTTGACCCTCCACTTTCGGATTGTACTCCCTTACAGCTTCCTGTATGTCGCTCAGGGAAGTTCCCCAGGCAAAGTCAAATAAATCCACCGAAACGTTGTTGTTTACTTCCTTGTTGTCGCGGCAGGATACATTCCATAACAACCCTGCCATCATCAAAATGAGAATAATATGATTTTTCATGATGCTTTTCTACGCACTTTTATGTTCTACTTCCATTCATATTTCCAATTCGTTTGACATTACAACCTCCATATTCCACCGCAAAGTCGGGGTAAAGGATATAAGTTGAACAACCAACGCAACCGCGACGTTGTTACATTACCTTTACGAAACGAAACCATTTCACATACCTAATGAAAAAGCTTCGCACACGAACGACTTTTTTGCTCACACCAACCAAGCATGCTTTCCCTTCGCTACCTCATCATTATGTGGAAGATTTCAGGCATGTCCAAATGGACGATGTCAAAACCAAGGCAAAGATAATAAATTGTTGAGATAAGTTGTTGTTCTTGATTGATTTTATGATGTAAATTCACCTGGAAAGTTGCACGCTTGCTTTTTTGCGCACATAACAAAAAGGATGTGCCAAACCTGTCGTATGGCACACCTCTCTGTCAATTATCCAAGACGGCTGTTATTCCGCTGCGATTTTTTTGAAATTTTCAATGCACTGCTGGATATCGGGCACTGAATTCTTCCAATTGAACTCGTATTCGATGGCAAGATACCCATCAAATTTCTGCTCACGCAAGATGTCAATGATAGCTTTTACGTCAAGAACACCCGTTCCCCAAATGGTGTCGTGCTGTTCGCTGCCATCTTCCGGCTTGGCGATGATGTCCTTGAAATGGCAGGAAATGATGCGGCCTTTGAGTTGCTTGAGGCATTCCAAATGGTTGAGACCAACGCGGTTCCAATGTCCCACGTCCGCACAACTTCCCAGGTTCGCACCGCGGTTGCCTACTGCCTGCAGCAGACTGTCGGGATGCCAGTAAGTGGAGGGTTTTGGATGGTTGTGAACCGCCACCTTTATGTCGTATTCGTTGGAAAGAGCCTCTATTGAATCCCACATTGCCATAGGAGGTTCACAGGTCACATACTCCATCTGCATTTGCTTTGCAAAGCAGAAAAATTGTTTCCAATCGTCGAGATTGTCACTGACAAATACACCGGTAGCGACGATGCGCACGTCTTTGTCCTTTGCAATCTGCAGAATTTCCTGCTGAGTAGAGTCGGGTAGGGTAGGCCAAAACTGCTGGTCGCCCCACTTACCACCGAGCTTGTGACCGGGGTAAACCTCTATGTACTTCACACCGAGCTCCTGACACTTATCCAACGCTTCCATAAGTGAAAATTCATGGAAGGTATAAGACTGAATGGCAAGTTTCCATTCGTCCACATTTTCTTTCGCTTTCTCCTTGCAACTTGCAGTCACTGCCAAGCAAGCGACGGCAAGAACCATCATTTGAAATATCTTTCTCATAGTCTATCAATCTTTTGGCATTTCAGGCAAACTGAATCCATTGTGATACGTATGCTTAACCCATTCCTTTGCTGCTTCCGCTGCATTGTATTCCGTGAAACGGCGGTCAAAGCGCGGGTCACCGTCTATTACCTTGAAATCATCGTAGGTCACAATCTTAATCTTGTCGTTTTCGGAAATGTTCGTGAAGCACATATTGTCACCATCCCATTTCAGTTCACGATGCAGACCGTAAAGGCCGGCGAGACGTACTGCCATGACACCCATATCTACCGTTTCCGTGAAAGGTCCTGAATACTCAAAGTTGGATGATGCCTCCTTGCGGTTGGCCGCTGATTCCTTGCAAGCGCGTATCCAGTCTTTCTCATGCGCGGTGGTTCCCCATACGTAATTATCGCCACCGGGAACGCGCGGCAGTATTTCCTTAGGCTGCTTGTAGGTCTTCATGCGTGACTTTGGCAGAAGCGTGGGATTCATGCCATAGCATCCCGTCATAATCTTTCCCTTGGTACCAACGAAGAGCAAACCGCCATCCGCATCACCGAGCATCTCGCCTTCAGCCAATTCTTCAGGACGTGGAGGCATCAAACCGCCATCGTACCATGTTACTTTCACCTCAGGCATATTGACCTTGCCCTTCTTGGGACGTGCGGGGAAGGTATAGGTAATCATTTCAGCGTGAGGTGGTGAGAAGAAGTTGCTGAGCGTGGAACTTGCTATTACCTTGGTAGGATATTTAATCTCAAGAGCCCTGAAGATGGGGTCCATGATATGGCAAGCCATGTCGCCCAATGCTCCCGTACCGAAATCATACCATCCGCGCCAGTTCCAAGGGCAATAGGAAGGATGGTATGGGCGCATTTCCGCTGGACCTATCCAAAGATTCCAATCCAATGTATCAGGACACTGGGGCGTATTGTTGGGTTTCATCAATCCCTGCGGCCAAATGGGACGGTCGGTCCAAGCATGTACCTCTTTGACTTCACCAATGGCGCCATCCCAAATCCATTCCGCTATCATGCGCGGGCAGTTCATGGAGTTGCC
Source organism: Prevotellaceae bacterium UBA1787 (assembly GCA_002315195.1). The sequence continues at coordinate 6,196 of DCGD01000113.1, forward strand.
CTGGTTGCCCATTTGGGTGGCCACCTTGTATTTCTTGGCAAGTTTCGTCAGCAAGCGGGCTTCATATACGGAGTGCGTCATCGGCTTCTGTACGTAAGTATGAAGGCCAAGCGTTATGGCATGAGCGGCGATGATGGCATGGTTGTGGTCCGGGGTAGCAACGAGTACACCATCTATTTCCTTGCTGATTTCATCGAACATCACGCGCCAATCCTTGAATTTCTTTGCCTTGGGATAGTCGTTGAATGTCTTTGCGGCATATCCCCAATCCGGGTCACACAGAGCGACGATGTTTTCGGAACTCATGTTGCGCAAGTTGTGACGTCCGATACCGCCAATGCCGATACCGGCGATATTCATCTTGTCACTTGGGGATGTATGACCGTACGCTTTGCCCAGCACTGAGTTGGGCACAATCATGGCGGCTGCAGCCGCCAAACCTCCTGCTTTCAGGAAATCTCTACGTGTTATTGAATCCATATTTTCTTGAATGTTATCTTAATTATTCATTTCGGGCATAAAATTACGGACTTTTTATTTATAAACCGTAAAATGACAGCAAAATTTTCATTTTTTCACGCATAAAACTATAAAGTATGCTTATTTTCATCAAAAATCATGCAAGCAATTCATAATTATAAGTAACTTCGCCACAAAATATAGATTAAAAGGAATGTTCATCCGTTCAAAAGAAAGAATACCCGTTTCCATCCGCTGTGAAACCTTCATCATGGTCTGCTTGATTGCCGCCTGCCTGCCTTGTCAAGTCACCGCCGCTTGCTTGTCGGGACTAGGCTTGCAGGAAGATTCGTTGCAAGTCGACCTCTATGTAAAACTCTCGCGCGTGGAATACAAGGGAGACAGCATTCCTAACGTAACACTGCATGAATTTTACCGCTTCAGTCCCAAGGTGTTCAAAAGCGAACGCGAACGCGAACGCTACAACCGCATGGTGAACAACATCAAGAAAGTCTATCCACTTGCAAGACTGGCGCGCGAAACGCTCATTGAAACGCACGACATCCTGGAAATGCTCCCCACGAAAAAAGAAAAGCAGGAACACATCGACAGGGTGGAAAAATGTATGAAAGAACAATACACCCCCATTGTTCGCAAACTCTCGCGCTCACAGGGAAAACTGCTCGTCAAACTCATTGACCGCGAATGTGGACAGACATCCTACGAAATGGTGCAGGCTTTCCTGGGATCTTTGCGCGCCGGCGTTTACCAAGTCATCGCTGGCTTGTTCGGAAACAGCCTTATGCGCCACTACGACCCCGAAGGTGACGACCGACACACCGAGCGCATCGTGAAAATGATTGAAAGCGGACAATTATAAACACCTAATTTTCCCCATGGATTCAAAATCTATCATTACCTTCCTGCCTCTGGCCGCCCTGGCCACCGGATGCACACAAAACAGGAAAGCCGACAACACCGACACCTCTCGCCCCAACATCGTCTATATCATGACCGATGACCATACGGCACAGATGCTTTCCGCCTACGACACTCGCTATGTGTCAACCCCCAACCTTGACCGCATCGCCCGCGACGGCATAAAGTTCACGCAAAGTTACGTGGCCAATTCCCTCTCAGGACCTTCCAGGGCTTGCATGGTGACCGGCAAACACTCCCATAACAATGGCTTCACCAACAATGAACACGGAATCTTCGACGGGACGCAGCAAACCATGCCCAAATTGTTGCAAAAGGCCGGCTACGAAACCGCCTTGATCGGAAAATGGCATCTCATCACCCTGCCTACCGGGTTCAACCACTGGGAAATCGTGACGGGACAGGGGGATTACTACAATCCCGACTTCATCACCAAAAAGGAGGGAACGGAACCAAGGGGCGTTCCCGGTGAACCCTACGACACGCACCGTGAAAAGGGCTACCTCACCGACATCATCACAGACAAGGCCCTCGACTGGGTGGAAAACCAACATGACAAGAGCAAGCCTTTCGCCCTCTTCATCCACCACAAGGCCTGCCACCGGTGCTGGCTGCCACCAATGAAATACCTCAACGAATATGAGGACAAGACCTTCCCCATACCCGACACATTCTATGACGATTATAATGGACGCAAGGCTGCCGGAGAAGCGGAGATGAACATCGACAAGCACATGACGCTCGATTACGACTGCAAAATTCTGCTGCCTGAAACCACAAGTTCTCTCCGCGAAAACTATTTGGACATGATAAACCGCCTTGACAGCGCCGACCGCGTGGAATACATGCAAGCCTACGAACCTATCATCAACGACTTCAAGAAAAAGAAATTGTCGGGACGCGCACTCGCGGAATACAAGTTCCAACGCTACATGCGCGACTATGCCAAGGTTCTCAAGAGCCTCGATGACAACGTGGGACGCGTACTCGACTATCTCCAGGAAAAAGGGCTTTTGGACAACACACTCGTCGTATATACCTCGGACCAGGGCTTCTACATGGGTGAACATGGATGGTTCGACAAGCGTTTCATGTAC
>DCGD01000060.1:0-287 GCA_002315195.1 Prevotellaceae bacterium UBA1787
ATCTTCAGCATTCTGATAATCAAATTTACATTTTTCGGACTGTCAAAAGTCTTGGCTCCCATTAGATTTACAAGTTCTTGGGTGGATTTGTTGGAAGTCTGCTACAAGGAAAGAGGCTCACCCTCATTAAAATGTAGTTTCAGATAAAGAAAAGGCTCATATTAATGTGCAGATATTGTTAATCATCGCTCATAAAAGTGTGCATTTGTTTTCGTAATTCATTATTTATCCGCATCTTTTCACTCACAAATCATCATATAAAGAATGAAACGAATTATATACAAACA
>DCGD01000060.1:312-8615 GCA_002315195.1 Prevotellaceae bacterium UBA1787
TGACAAGGAACACAAACCTTTGGTGGTGCTTGGAGCCAGACAGGTGGGTAAAACCTATATCGTCAAAAAGTTTGGCTCGAACGAGTTTGAGGATATGCTATATGTGAACTGTCATAACAACAAGTTTGCAGAGGGGTGTCGAGAACCGGTTTCTCTGTGTTGTTCACCACGCCATATATAACATCCACTCCGGTGTTCAGTTGCATGACAATGTAACCGGCAATGCCACCCTTGTCGTTGTCTTCGGCGATGATGTCAGAAGCCTCTTTGGCGTTGGAAGCCTTGGCCGATACAAACTCCACATCCTGAATGTTGGCATTCAGGGCATCCAACACCGCCTTCATCTCCGGACGCATGTCATAACCGACATTAGTCCAGTCAGGCTTCACCTGTACGTCATCCGCAAGGGCAAAGATGACCTTCACCTTTGGCAGGTTACTTTTTCCTTAGTAATGTTGCCACTGGAAACCAACTGAGGGGTCACAATGGCAGTTCCAAAAAGCATGCAGAAAATGCAGAGAAACTCTGCAGCCTGAACATGGTTCTTTTTTACTCACATCGAATTATGTTTCACTTTTTTTATTGTCCTGCGGTTTTTTGCGTGGTGGTAAATTCTGCATCATTTGTCGTAGCATGTAACGTCCAAACCTTTCGTTGGCGTTCAAAACGTGGATGACCTTGCTCGCGCTGAGTTCCTTGAGCATTTTCTTTTGGTAACGCTTTACTATGTTGACTTTTTCCAACATCAACTTGTTAATGTCGTCCATAGCCTTTTGGCACTCGGTGTCGGTCTTTTCTTCCTTGATTGTTGAAAAACTGATGTCGCGGACCTTGTGGTCAATCTCCCTGATTTCATCGTTCATTTGGTGTACGAGCGGACAGACGAACGCCAGTTCCGTTTCCGTAAGTTTGACCTCATGTTTGATGAATTTGTTCTCTTTCTGCTTGAACTCTTCGGGAGAAAATTTTTGCATCTTCTGGGAATTCATTCCTTGTCGTTCCTTGTCGCGCGCTTTGTCGAATGTATCTTTGTCCCCCGGCGTTTGGGCGTAAGCGACGCTTACAACAAGCAGGAGTAATATGGATAGTAACTTTTTCATGTGATATGTGTTTATTCATTCCCTGTTGCAAACGCGAATACGTCATTGGTGCTGATCATGGCATACTCGCAAGCATCGTCAAAACTTTCATAGTTCTCGCTGGAAACATACACTTGCACCGTGTTCAGGGTAGCAAGAGCGTTAATTTCTTCCGCATGTTGTTTCTGATAGAGAGTAACGCCAAAAACCAGTCCGCAAACGGAAGCCGCGATGCCAATACGGGAAATGCCGCGGATCCAAATTTTCCTGCGCCTTGCGACTTTGACATCATCTTTTGTCTCTGTTGGATTGAAGACACACGTTTCAGTTGCCTCCTGATCAGGCAATTGTTCCATTATCTTCGCGGACAAACCATTGAAATAGTCATCCGGCACAAGAAATGGATTTTTGGGCTGTTTTGTCAAATCTATTTGTTTCATGTCTCTTCTTTTTCAAATGGTTAGACAATAATATATATCAAAGGTTTAACGATTTCACTCATTATATTTAAAATATTCTTCGATTTTTTCAACGGCAAAGTGGTATGAGGCTTTGAGCGCGCCTACGCTCGTGCCGAGAATTTGGCTCATGTCCTCATATTTCATATCCTGGAAATATTTCATGTTGAACACAATCCGTTGCTTTTCGGGTAAGGTCTGAATGGCTTTCTGGAGTTTGAGGTCCGTTTCGTCGCCATCGAACCAAGGGTCGCTTTCCAGGCTGTTTGCCGCATTGTTGTCCTCGTCGTCGAGCGACAGATTCTCTTTTCGTTTGTGGATGAAAGTAATGCTTTCGTTGACCGCGATGCGGTACAGCCAGGTGCTGAGTTTCGAATCCGCTCGAAAATTGTTCAGGCCAATCCATGCCTTTATGAATGTATTTTGGAGAACATCATTGCTGTCATCGTGCGAAAGGACGATGTGTCGGATCTGCCAATAGAGCATGGAAGAGTATTTCTGCACTATCAACTCGAAACCTTTGCGCTGAGTGGCTGTATCTTTCAGCAGGTCTATGATGACACTGTCTTCAATGTGGTGCATGAGTGGTTCAACAACGCTTTATCATTTTCAACAGAACGGCATCGTATTTGTAGATGTCGTTGTAGTATATAATTTTGTCTGTTTTCTTGTCCGGACGGCAAGTATAATACACAATCGAAAGAGGTATGTTGGGTTTGACCAGGATTGTATTGATGAAACGCCCTTTTGTTTTGTCATTGTTATTTGAGGCGTCGTTCGGGTCGTGCGCAATGGAATAGCGAAGATTTTGCATGAGTTCCTCGTCGTCATTGTCAAGATAAAGAAGTGCGAGTTCCAAGGGTTTTTCCAAGCGTATGCATCCGTGGCTCACGCCTCTTGTTTCGCGGTTGAACGCCCACTTTTCGTTGGTGTCGTGAAGGTAAATGTCGTGTTCGTTCGGAAAGCGGAATATAATTCTTCCAAGGGAATTGTTTTGGCCTCGTTGTTGCCGGACCATGTATTTACCTTGCATGAACATCTCTTCCGTCACCTCTTCGGGCGATATGATTTCTCCGCTGCCGCGGTCGATGATTTCATAGTGTCGGCGTTCAAAGAATTTTGTGTCGTGCGCATGTTTTGCAACCTCCTTGCGTACGATGGTGGTAGGGATGACCCAATAGGGATTGAGGTTGATATGTGTAATCCTACTGTCCATAAGCGGCGTTTTTGTGTGGATGTTTCCAAAGCACACCTTCATCTCAACCGATTCACCTTTGGCGTTGATGGCGCTGAGCCGTTGTGAGGGAAGATTTATTTCGATGAAGCCGGTCTTCTTTTCAATTTCTGGAGTTCTCCAACGCAGCCTTTCTATATTGCAGATAAGTGTGTTTTTCTGTTTGGCGTTGAGTTTGTTGTTTTGTTTAAGAGTCTTGCACAATCGGGCATAGCCACTTGATTTCGGCTGAATGTTTGCAAGGAAGGTATCTATCCTAAAAGGAGAAATGTTTTCCACCGCCCGTTCAAAGAAACTTTTCTTGAATTTCTCATAATTCGTGTTGCAGAGAATTCGGTATTTGTTCCCCGATTGCGGGTCATCGGCATCCAGTTCGTTGAGCATCTTCTTGGCATCCACATAACCATAACGCTGCCCTTTGGAATAGCGCATGTAACCCTTTGTAAGATAGTATTCCAGTTCGGCGAGTGTCCGGTTGATGGTGTTGTTCTTGTCAAATCGCCCGCCGCGGGTGCGTTTGAGTGCTTTTTCGATTTTGTCTATGAAAAGTCGTTTGGAAGGGATGCCACATATCCTTGCGCTGTCAAGCCAACGTAGTGCCTTGTCCGTCCGCACGTCCGTTCCTCCTCTGTTAATCCAAAGCAATGGTCTGCGTTCGGCGTAATATGTGTTGCAAAGCAGGTCGACGTAATCCGTATCGTTCCGCGCTTGTCTAAGTTTGTTGATTTCCGACCTTATCTTGCGTTCGCTGATTTCATATTTGACCTTCCGCATGGAAGCGAACGAATCCACCGTGATGTCGGCAAAGGGATGACCTTGCTTTTGTCCGCCACAAGAGCAAAGCAGCAGGGCGGGAATGACAACACATTCAACGCACCTTCTCAAACCGAGAGACTTAAAAATGCGGCAAGGAAACACAGGACCCGACACTATTTGATGACGATTTTACTCGCCTTGTCCCCGATTTTTACAATGTAGATGCACCTTGGCAAGTTGAGCGACACCGTTTTGTCGTTGCTGTCAATAAATATGTTTTCCTTACATTCTCCAGTCAGGCTGTAGATGTACAATGTCTTGCCGTTTCCATTCTTCACGCGTATGCTTGAATAGTAAGTGCGTACAATGATTTCAGATGATTCATCGGTGGAAGAGGGGTCATCATCCTTGAAGCTGTCGGCGGAAACGGGAATTACTACAGCAAATAGAACTAACAGGGTTGAAAATATAAACTTCTGCATCATCGGTACATATCTTTGATACGCAAAAATAGCAAATATTCTTATTATAAAAAAATAATAGAGGCATAAAATGCAGTTTACGCTGTAATATTTGCGTTTACCCGTTCAGGGACAAAACTGAATGTACAATTTTTTCATTTTTGGACGCATATACGAAAGGTTGCAAGCGCATTGTCCTGGCCCCCTTTCCGTAACTTTGGCCTTATGCCAGACGGCACACCGATTGTATGCGTTTCCGTCCGACCATGCAACCTTTATGCAGTCGATGAAACAATCACCAATGTTGGAGAATTCATGAAACCTGTTTGTCGCGCGTCTTATTATTCTTCCAACAGACGCTTGATGAAATTGTCCAAGTCTTTTTCCAAATCCTTCATCAACGTTTCGCTGTCGAAAATAAGGGTGTTGTCGTCCACCAAATACAGTTCACAGAGGGTCTCCTTGTTTTCATCGACAAGCAACATCGAATAAGGGCGCAGCAGGCCCAGGCTTTCTATCTCTTGATGACGTTTGTCCAAAGCGAGGCGAAGGGTGTTTTCAACCTTGTCAAGACAATCATCGTCCTTTCCATTCGCCCATTCATCCACGATGGCGGTTGCGATTTCTTCATCATCATCATTGAAAAGCAGCAGTTCACCGCTGTCCGACTTGAATTGGAAACAGATGTCGGTTAATGCCGTTTCTTCCGATTGCGGGGGATATTTCCTTATAAGTTCATCCAACACCTCATTGATCCGTGACAACGTTTGGCCCCTGACTTTCATAAATGCTTTCTATTATTTTTTTTACGGTCCAAATGTACAAAAAAGAACGCAACCAACCCCCCCTTTCACAATATTTTTTCAAAATCTATGAAAAAAATGCCCGAAGTGCTTTTTTCAACAAGAAGATTGCCTGAAGATGGCGAATGTCCGGGCAATTTTTCTTTTTCCAACCTTTTTTGATTCTTGGGGCGTTGGCGTTGACGGTGGTTGAAACATGGCAATGAGAAAGCCATCGCCTATGCCAACGCCCACAAGTCAATTGCTGAACACTATGCGTTCCCCGATGGCCTCGGCCACGATGGGGCGTTCCCTGTTCACCCGGCCGCTGAGAATGGTTCGGCTCAAATCATTCAGCAAGTCACGCTGTATCGCTCTTTTGACCGGCCGCGCGCCGAATTCGGCATCATAACCGGCAGCGGCGAGAAATTGTATGGCGGAATCACGCACCTCAAGTTGAATGTCGTTTTCATTCAGATGTTTAGCCACCGTGGCAATTTGGATACGCACCACCGCTTCGATGTCCTTTTGGGACAGTTGCTCGAACATGATGATTTCATCTATGCGGTTTAGGAACTCAGGGCGGATGCTCTTTTTGAGCATTTCCATGCATTGGTGTTTGGCATCCTCCATGATTTGTCGGCAAGCTTCCTGCGATTTGCCTTTCATCTCGTCAAAGCGACTCTGAAGATAAGTGCTGCCCATGTTGCTGGTCATGATGATGATGGTATTCTTGAAATTCACCGTGCGCCCCTTGTTGTCCGTCAGGCGTCCGTCATCCCGCACTTGCAACAGCACGTTGAACACGTCAGGATGCGCTTTCTCTATTTCATCGAACAGCACCACGGAGTACGGCTTGCGCCTTACGGCTTCTGTCAGCTGGCCGCCCTCATCATAGCCCACATAGCCCGGAGGCGCTCCTATCAAGCGCGTCACACTGAATTTCTCCTGATATTCGCTCATGTCGATGCGCGTCATCATGCTCTCGTCGTTGAACAAATATTCCGCCAGTGCCTTTGCCAATTCAGTCTTTCCGACACCCGTGGTTCCCAGGAAGATGAACGAACCAATGGGGCGCTTAGGGTCCTGTACCCCGGCACGGCTGCGTCTGACGGCGTCACTCACCGCCCTGATGGCTTCGTCCTGCCCGATGACCCTGCGGTGCAGTTCCATCTCCATGTTGAGCAGTTTCTCCCGTTCGCTCTGCAACATCCTGTTCACCGGGATACCGGTCCAACGGCTCACCACCTCCGCGATGTCATCCGCCGTCACTTCTTCCTTGACCATGCCATTACCCTTGCCCACCGCGGCCAGCCGCGCCTGTGTCTGCTGGATGGAGTCGGTGAGCGTCTTTATCTTTCCATAGCGTATTTCGGCGACACGCTCATAGTTTCCTTCCCTCTCGGCGCGCTCCGCCTCGAACTTCAACCGTTCAATCGCTTCCTTGTCCTGTTGGATTTTGTCAACCAAAGATTTCTCGTCCTGCCACTTGGCGCGCAGGCTCTGTTCCTGCTCTTTCAAGTCGGCAATCTCGCCGCCGAGCACCTTCAGTTTCGACTCGTCCCCTTCGCGCTTGATGGCCTCGCGTTCAATCTCCAATTGCATCAAGCGGCGGGAGATGTCGTCTATTTCCTCAGGGACGGAGTCGCGTTCAATGCGCAGTTTCGCGGCCGCCTCGTCCATGAGGTCAATCGCCTTGTCCGGAAGAAAACGTTCATTGATGTAACGGTTTGACAACTGTACGGCGGCAATCACGGCGTCGTCCTGGATACGCACCCTATGGTGGTTTTCGTAGCGTTCCTTCAATCCGCGAAGTATGGAAATGGCATCTTCCGGGGAAGGTTCATCCACCATCACCGTTTGGAAACGCCGCTCCAACGCCTTGTCTTTCTCAAAATATTTTTGGTATTCGTCGAGGGTGGTGGAGCCGATGGCTCTCAATTCACCGCGGGCCAGCGCAGGTTTCAGAATGTTTGCGGCATCCATGGCGCCTTCGCCTTTCCCTGCGCCCACGAGCGTATGGATTTCGTCAATGAACAGTATGATCTTGTCCTGGCTGTTTCGAACCTCATTGACCACACTCTTCAGACGTTCCTCAAACTCACCCTTGTACTTGGCGCCCGCAATCAGCGCGCCCATGTCCAGGGAAAACAGTTGTTTGTCCTTCAACGTCTCCGGAACGTCGCCTTTCATGATTCGTTGTGCCAATCCTTCAATAATGGCGGTCTTGCCCGTGCCCGGTTCACCAATCAAGATAGGATTGTTCTTGGTACGGCGGCTCAAAATTTGCAGAACGCGCCGTATCTCGTCATCGCGGCCGATAACGGGGTCCAGTTTGCCGTTTCTTGCGTCGTCAACAAGATTGCGCGCGTATTTTGACAATGCCTGATAGGTGTCTTCCGCCGTCTGCGACTGCACCTTGCCGCCGCCGCGCAGTTCCCGAATGGCTTTCTTCAATCCGTCCGCGGTAAAACCGGCGTCCTTCAGAATGGAACTCACCGAACTCTTTTCTTCCACGAGCGCCAATAGGATGGCCTCGATGCCCGTGAAGGCATCGCCTTGTCCCGTCGCTATTTGTTCCGCCTTGGTAAGTATTTTGGAAGACTGGCCGGACAAATACGTATTTCCATTTCCGCCTTCCACGCGCGGAAGTGAACGCATCTGATTCTGCATCACCTCTTTCAAACGCACTGTGTTCACCCCACATTTTCCCGAAACAAAATTCATCACGTTGTCGCCCACTTCCATGATTCCGACAAGGAGATGCTCCGGCTCAACGGCTTGCTGTCCTCCAGCTTCCGCCTTGTTCACAGCGCTCTGCACGGCTTCCTGTGCCTTGATGGTAAACTTTTCAAAATTCATGACCGATAAATTTTATGCTTTTACCTTAATGGTATCAAATACCTTGCCAAAACCCAATTTTTCCTTTTTACAGTGTAAAAAAATCATCGTGTACCAAAATGACAGACACAGTAAACCAAAATGACAGACTTCCACGCGCTTTCAACACAAATGAAAGTTAGCCGCCCGCTGACAACCGAAGGTCCAAAAATGACCGATTACCGGTGAATTTCAACCGTCCAAACCATATTTTTCATTTCGTTTCTTGTTCAACTGACAGAAAGCGATTATCTTTGCCATTATAAAATTCTTTTTACATACGAAAGTATTCTTTTGCAGGCAAGAACAATATGAAACCGAGCATTTCGTTATAATAATATACTATTAACACACAAAGTTATGATGGACAACAATCAGCAAAGCCCAACACGATTCCATGCCAAGGCAGTCGAGATCACTGAATTTTCTGAGGAGGTATATCAAACTGTTCTACGGTTGATGTCGCAGTACGCCCACAGTAGAAGTCAGTTTCTGAAATATACCCTTTGTACCATTATCAATTCCACATCATCCCATCTCTTCTTCCTCTATCCCGAAGATACGGATAACAGCGATGGAAAGAAAGAGGTTTGGGGAATGGCCACGGTCAACATTTGCCAGACATGCTCCATTCCGCGCGCGTGGGTGGATGA
>DCGD01000140.1:0-7440 GCA_002315195.1 Prevotellaceae bacterium UBA1787
GTGTAAAGGTGTTCCACGCAAAGCCGACGGATCGTTCCAACATTGACAACAGCATTGATTTCATGAACTTGAAAGACGGCTATTTGAACATGGTTGGTACGTTCAGCGACAACCTGCCATTCGACACGACCAAGACAGAGGCTACATCCAACGCCACATTCTTCGTTGCTTACGACGTGGATGCCCAAAAGGTAGAAGACGCAGCGGTCAGCCAGATTGAGAAACAGAAGAATGAGACTGAAATCGTCTCTGGCGTAAAATACACCGATGAAGGTGCCGAAATATACGGCTATGTTTATGACAGCACATCCGGCTCGGAAAAGATTTCAAGCAACCTCAACCTTTTGGCAAGCGGCAATGTCATGGAAAAGATGAAGAGCGACTTGTTCGTTACGGCGCTTGATGGACATATTTCGGAAAAGACATACATGATGTCAGCCGAAGCCGGCACCTACACCATTTCCCTTTACGGCACGAAAGACCCAACCGGTGTTTCCACTGTCACGTCAAATGACAAGACCAACGGCAAGTGCTATGACCTCAATGGCGTTGAAGTTTCCAAGGATTACAAGGGCATTAAAGTGACTGGTGGACGTTTGGTTTACTGACACATGGGCCTTTGCCATAGATGACAAGAAAGAGGGTGTGCCTGTTCGGCACACCCTCTTTGTATATACCAAGGAATTGATTTTTCCTATGGAGTCGGACAATGCTTGAAAAAAAAGAATGTTTATTTTGTAAAGAAAGTGGTTTTTATTATCTTTGTACCCTTAAATGAAAATTTAATACTGTATGAGATATGTAGTTTCAAGTGCAAAGCTGTATGGGCGTTTGCAAGTTATCGAGCGTGTTATATCAACCAAGAACAATGTTTCCATTCTGTCATGTTTTCTCTTTGACATACAGTCTGATAAAATATTGTTGGTGGCAAGTGATGGTGAAATCGTGATGCGCACTGAAGTTGACTTGGTGGAAGAACAAAGTCAAGAGTGTCGGTTTGCAATTGATGCGAAGAAATTCATGGACATATTGAAGGAAGTGCCTGAGCAACCTTTGTCATTGGATTTCAATCCCACTACTTTTCAACTTGAATTGAATTTTCNNAAACGGCCATTTCTCATTGCAATGCGAAGCGGCTGATGACTATCCCTTGCCCGAGATGCCCGAGGGAGAACCCATAAACGTAAAGTTCGATGCCGGACTGTTTGGCAAGGGATTGACCGCCNNNNTGGTTGCCACCCCCAACAACAGCAACCGCCGCGCCATGCTGGGCGTGTATTTCGATTTCCTGCCCGACAAAATTTCATTGGTGGCAAGTGATGGCCGAAAATTGGTATGCTACAGTTTCCTGACACCTCTCGGCTTTGACCAGAAAGGGTTTGTTCTCCCGCAGAAGCCTGCCATGTTGCTCAAAAACATTGCAGAAAAGACACAAGGCGATATCGTATTGAAAGCATACGGCACCTCAAAGGCTGTCATTGAAACGGATTTTTATGAAATTAGCTGTGCGCTGATTGAAGAACCTTATCCCGATTACAAACGCATCATTCCTCAGTACAACAACAATATCGCCGTTGTTGACCGTATGTCATTGATAAGCGCCATACGCCGTGTGGTAATTTTGTCCGACAAGGCCACCACATTGATCAAATTCCAGTTTGATAGAGAAAAAGTCCTCTTGAGCGCGGAGGATGTAAACTATTCACAGAATGCGGAGGAACAGATTGTCTGTCAGTATGAGGGAACGCCAATCAAGGTGGGCTATAATGGAAGCAACCTCCTGGACTTGCTGAACAACATGCAAAGCCAGGAAATCATCATCAAACTGGCGGATGGAACGAAAGCGGGTTTGATGCTTCCGGTGATACAGCAGGAAAACACCGATTTGCTTATGTTGCTCATGCCATTGGTCATCAACGGCTGATAAAACATCGAATTGCTCCAAAAAGTGCTTCGTCTGTTTTGATGAAGCCTTTTATCTTATTTTAGTTAAAGGTCAAACTGTGAGTTCGGAAAAATTGGCTTGGATCTTTGAATCCTGCCATCGGAACCAGAATGATACACCATTTTCAAAGTCGGTGGACCGACTGCGAACCCACGCTGACACCAAGCCGCAAGAACGGACAAGAAAGCAATTTGGGCATTCCGACTGACCAATGTATTCAATTCCGAAAATCAAATACAGACCCAACTTAACGTCATTCAAGCGTAATAAGTCTTAGGAAAATATTTTTTCAGTTACCTAACAATAACTTCAACTTAATATCGGGCATATATGAATTTAAAACTAAATAAACCCTTGGTGGTGTTTGATCTTGAAACGACAGGCGTCAATATCACCAAAGACCGTATCATAGAAATCAGTTACATCAAGATTTTCCCGAATGGAAAGGAAAAGCAGGAAACAATCCGCGTCAACCCTGAAATGCACATTCCTGAGACAAGCACCAAGATACACCATATCTCGGATGAAGATGTGAAGGACTGCCCCACTTTCAAGGAGATAGCAGGAAAAATCGCCGAAGTGTTCAAGGACAGCGATGTGGCGGGATACAATTCCTGTCATTTTGACGTTCCTTTGTTGATGGAAGAAATGGAACGCTGCGGCATCACCTTTGACCTTGTGGGAGTAAAGCATATTGACGTACAGAACATTTTCCACAAGATGGAACAACGCACCCTGGTTGCCGCATATAAATTCTATTGCGGCAAGAATTTGGAAGAAGCCCACTCCGCCAATGCAGACACCATGGCCACATACGAGGTGCTCAAAGCGCAACTTGACCGCTACCCCGATGACTTGAAGAACGACGTCGGCTTCCTTGCCAAATTTTCCCGTATAAACAACAATGCCGATTTGGTTGGAAGAATGGTTTACAACGACAAGGATGAAATTGTCTTCAATTTCGGCAAATACAAGGGCGAACCGGTTTCACAAGTGCTGAAACGCGACCCCGGGTATTACAATTGGATTATGCAAGGCGATTTCCCAAAAGACACCAAAAATTTATTGACGCGCATTAAACTTGGAATACCCACTAAAAAATGACGGTAAAATAATTCATTGGAAATCTCAAAACAACTTTACATAGTGGATTTAAAGGGTAAACATATTGTACTTGGCATAACCGGCAGTATCGCCGCATACAAGGCTTGCATGCTAATTCGACTGCTCGTCAAGAAAGGAGCGGAGGTGCAGGTGGTCATTACACCCTCAGGCAAGGAGTTCATCACCCCTCTGACACTTTCCACCTTGACGCGGAAACCGGTGGTGAGTGAGTTTTTCAATCAAAAGGATGGTTCTTGGAACAGTCATGTGGATTTGGGTTTGTGGGCGGATGCAATGGTAATCGCTCCCGCCACCGCCGCAACCATTGGAAAAATGGCCAACGGCATTGCCGACAACATGCTGATCACGACATATCTTTCCATGAAGGCTCCCGTAGTCATCGCTCCCGCGATGGATTTGGACATGTACGCCCATCCATCCACGCAACACAACCTAAACACGCTGCGCAGCTATGGAAACATCATCGTGGAACCTGCATCGGGTGAACTTGCCAGCAAACTGGTTGGCAAAGGACGCATGGAAGAACCTGAAAAAATTTTCCAAGTTATTTGCGGCGTATTGGACGGACCCTCCGTCTTGAAGGGAAAGACCATCATGATTACGGCCGGACCAACCTATGAAAAGATTGACCCCGTCCGTTTTATCGGAAACTACTCTACGGGAAAAATGGGTTACGCGCTTGCCGAAGAGTGCGCCATGAGAGGCGCGAAAGTGGAATTGGTGAGCGGTCCCACGCAACTGAAACCCATTCATCCCAACATCAAGCTTACCGGCGTGGAAAGTGCCGGCGAGATGTTTGAGGCGGCGACAAGGCTGTTCCCCCAAGCGGATGCTTCGATTCTTTGCGCGGCGGTCGCCGATTTCACCCCGGAAAAACACGCTGACCAGAAAATCAAGCGCGAAGCCGGAGGCCAAATACTGAAACTTCAGCCAACGAGAGACATCGCCGCCGCTTTGGGAAATTCCAAGACAAAGGAACAGGTGCTGGTGGGTTTCGCCCTGGAAACCAATGATGAAGAAACAAATGCGACAGGAAAATTGGAACGTAAGAATTTGGATTTCATCGTTCTCAACTCCCTGCGCGACAAGGGGGCGGGCTTTTGCTACGATACCAATAAAATTACCATTATCAGTCGCGACGGCCGCAAGCCGTTTGAACTGAAACCCAAAGAAGATGTCGCAAAGGATATCATTGATGAACTATGTGGAGTCTTGCTGAAAAAACAACATTGACCTTGTTGCTGGCGTTGACGTGCTGCACCGGCGTCAAGGCACAGGAACTGAACGTTTCGATCAACTTGAATACGCAACAGATTGAGGGGACCAAGACCAGCGTGTTCGAGAGTTTAAAGAACGTGATGACCCAATTCTTGAACGAACGCAACTGGACGGGCCAGCAATATGCGCCCGACGAACGCATCAGGTGTACGTTTTCCATTAATGTAAACAAATTCAGCGAGGAAAGCGGCAAGTTCAGTTGTGAAGCATACATCCAAAGTTCCCGCCCGGTGTTCAATTCCTCTTACATGACGACGACCCTTAGTTATCGTGACAAGAATTTTGACTTTGAGTTTCACGAATTCGACCAATTGGAATTCAGGGATGACCAAGTGGACAACGCCCTTACGGCGTTGATGGCATACTATGCCTATTTGATTATAGGTGTTGATTTGGACACCATGTCACCGCTCGGAGGCACTGACGTACTGCAAAAAGCGTTGGCCGTCGCCAACAATGCGCAGGGCATCAACGTCAAGGGGTGGAAAGCCTTTGACGATGTCAGAAACCGTTTTGGAATCATCAATGATTACCTGGATGGCAGCATGGAACCATTCCGGCAACTGCAGTATATGTACCATCGCAAAGGTTTGGACCAAATGTCCGCCAACAGCGATGAAGCCAGAACCGCCGTCACCGAAGCGTTGGGACTGTTGAAGACCGCCCGAAGCAACAAATCACAAAGTGCCCTGCCACAGTTGTTCTCTGAATACAAGCGAGACGAATTGGTGGGCATTTACAGCGGAAAAGAGACTTCCGCCAAGAAACAGGAACTTTATGATTTCCTTGTCAAACTGAACGCCTCACAATCGACTTCGTGGAAGAAACTGTTGGAATAATTAATCTTGAGTTTGAAAGATGCTTAAAAACTTATACATTCAAAATTATGCTTTGATTGATAAATTGGACATTGATTTTCAATCAGGTTTTTCGGTCATCACCGGAGAGACTGGTGCCGGAAAGAGCATCATACTTGGAGCCTTGGGCATGGTCCTTGGCAATCGTTCGGAAACAAGAAGCATCAAGACCGGCGCGGCGAAATGTGTGGTGGAAGCCACGTTTGACATCGAAAAAAGCCACCTTGACGCATTTTTTGAAAACAACAATCTTGATTTTGACGGAAAGGAATGTGTTGTCCGACGCGAGCTTTTTCAAAACGGGAAAAACCGTACTTTCATCAACGACTCGCCGGTTTCGCTGGCAGTTCTGAAAAGCATTGGACGGAATCTTTTGGACATTCATTCCCAACACCAAAACCTCTTGGCCGGCGACTATGGTTTTCAACTGAGCGTTCTTGATACACTCGCCAAAAATGATGCTCTTTGCTCAGCTTACGGTGAATCGTACCGCGCATGGAAAGAAAGTGAAAAATCATTGATCCAATTGGAGAAAGCCCTGTCGCGCGAAAGGGACAACTTCGATTTTCTTTCTTTCCAACTTCATGAAATTGAAGAGGAACAACTGCAGGCGGACGAGCAGGAAGAACTGGAAAAAGAACAAAACATATTGGAACATGCGGAAAGCATCAAACAGGAATTGTATTATGCCAATGTGGCTTTTTCCAAGGATGAATCGCCATGTTCGGTTCTGCGCAACGTGGTCAGACATTTGAATGGCATCGTCAATGTCTATCCCGATGTCCAGGAATTTCAGGACCGCTTGGAGAGTTGTTCCATTGAATTGGATGACATTGCCCGGGAAATTTCCGCCAAATCCGAGGAATTCAATTTTGACGCCCATCGCCTGGCGGAAGTCAATGAGCGATTGGACACAATCTATCGTTTGGAGAAAAAACACCACGTGGCGGACATTGCCGCCTTGCTGAAACTGGCCGATGAAATCAGGAAAAAGGTGACCGACGTTGAAAACGCTGACGAGACCCTGGAAGAACGCAGAAAGGCTTGCGACGCCCTGCGCAAACAGGTGATGGACTTGGGATTGCAACTGCGTTCTTTCCGCAAGAAAGCCGCCTTGATTGTTGAAACCGAGATGAAAAATTATCTGCAGCCATTGGGAATGCCTCACGTTCAGTTCGCGGTGGAACTCCAGCCATTGGAAGAAATCGGAGAAAACGGCTTGGACAAAGTGATGTTCCGTTTCAGTGCCAACAAGAATGTGCCACTGTCCGACATGGCGCAGGTGGCTTCGGGAGGTGAGATTGCGCGCGTCATGCTGTCGCTGAAAGCCCTGCTGGCAGGAGGACAAAACCCGGGCACGATTCTGTTCGATGAAATCGACACCGGGGTTTCCGGACGCATTGCCGAGACCATGGCGATGATGATGAAGGAAATGAGCCGAAAAGAACTGCAGATTATCTGCATCACGCATCTACCACAGATTGCAGCCATAGGTGAACACCAATACAAAGTGTATAAAAAAGAACAGGAAGACACAACCACAACCTACATAACCGCACTGTCCCGGGAAGAACGGATTACGGAAATAGCACATCTGCTCAGCGGTGTGGAACTGACCGATGCCGCACTGGACAACGCGCGTGAACTACTGAACAAGAACAAATGATAATCCAAAAATAACATGACAAGGAAGTTTCTATTTATATGGCTGATGTCGGCATTGGCTCTATCGCTTTCATCCAAACCTAAGGTGAAATTGCCCGAGGGTATGCTCACCTTGACATCGTATGACAAGACGGGCAAACCTTTGCGTCAAGGTACCGGCTTTTTCATTTCCGAAAATGGAGATGGCTTGGCCACTTACACCCTGTTTGAACAAGCATGGTCGGTTCAAGCCGTGGATA
The DNA here is from genome assembly GCA_002315195.1 of Prevotellaceae bacterium UBA1787. Next base: position 7,110 of record DCGD01000140.1, read on the forward strand.
GCAAAGGTAAAAAATGGGACGTGGAAAGAATCTACGGTGGCAGCGACGTATTTGACGTGGTTAGGTTCCGCACAAATTGTGAAAAAAACAAATTCTTTCCCATAAGTACAGAAAAGCCTGCCCAAGGCGCGGTTCTGTCCTTCAATCAAAATGGAAAGGAAATAAAAACGAACCTTAAGGAAATCAAAGAATACAAGGGCTTGTCCTATTATACATTGGACGTGCCCACCGACAGCAGTGTGATGGGTTTTCCGCTGTGCAACGCCTCGGGCGCCGTGGTGGGCATCCTGCAGTTGAACGCAGGCAAGGACAAAGGCAAGGGGTACGCCCT
>DCGD01000140.1:7457-11547 GCA_002315195.1 Prevotellaceae bacterium UBA1787
ATCACGAAACATCTCTTCATCAACGGCCTGTCCGCCGGTTCCTCCGCGCTCAACAACATCCACATGGCGAAAGTGCTGCCACAGGACACCGCCCAGGCTGAGACTTACCTGTTTTTGCTGGCAAAAAATCTTAACGACACGGTCAATTATCTGACGGGGCTTGCGGACTTCATTCAACTGTTCCCCAACCGCGTCTCAGGTTACGCGGACCGCGCCGCTTTCTACGCTTCAGACAACAAGTTCGCGGAAGCGGAAGCCGACTATGACGCGGCATTGAAAAATGTGACCGACAAGGCCGACGTGCATTATAATCTCAGTAAATTGATCTATCGCCTGAACATGTATAAGGGCTACAAGCAATATAAAGACTGGGATTTGCAGAAGGCATTGAACGAGGCGCAGCAAGCGCAGCAGATTTTGCCCAACACGCTCTATCAGTTGCAGATTGGCGACTGCTACTTTGCCATGAAGAATTATGAAGAGGCTTTCAACACCTACCAGGAAATCAACAAGACACCATCGGCAACTCCCCAAAGTTTCTTTTACGCGGCGCGCGCTTGCGAACTTTTCAACGATGACTCCACCAAAGTGCTTGCCTTGATAGACAGCGCGCTCGCGAAATTCCCCGAACCCTACACCCAGGAGGCGGGACCTTACCTCATGCAACGGGCGCAGCACTACGTGAAATACGGAATGTTCAAGGAAGCCGCGCTGGACTACCACAAATATGAACAGATGGCGGGAACGCAGCGTTTGAGCGACCGTTTCTTCTACGAAAAGGAACAGGTGGATTTGCAGGCGAAACTTTATCCCTGGGCGATAGAGGATATAGACAAGGCACTGCGCATCCGTCCCAAGGAGTATTTATATTTGGTAGAGAAGGCCATGGTTCATCTCCGCGTCGCCAATTATGACGAAGCCACATACGCCGCCGAACAGGCCCTGAAAGTCAATGCGGAAGGGGCGGATGCCTACAAAGTCCTCGGCATCGTGAATGGACAAAACGGCAAGAAAGCCTAAGCCCTGAAATTCCTGAACAAGGCAAAGGAACTTGGAGACACGCAGGTGGAAGAATGGATACAGAATTTGAAATGATTGTATCGGAATGATTTCGTGAGGCCTACCCTGCCTGCAATTATTCCAAACGTACCGTTGACAAAGACCCATAAAAATATTTTTTCTTTGTACCTTTGTACTTAAAATTCACAAGCGAAATATGAACATATTAGATTTAAGCGAACAAGAACTGAATCGCCGGAAAAGTCTTGAGGAAATACGGGCTATGGGCATCGACCCCTACCCCGCGGAGGCTTATCCTACCAATGCGTTTTCAACCGACATCAAAGAGAATTTCAAGGATGATGAAGAAGCGCCTCAAGTGTGCATTGCGGGTCGCGTGATGAGCAAACGCATCATGGGAAAGGCAAGCTTTGCGGAAATCCAAGACTCAAAGGGACGTATTCAGGTTTATATCACCCGTGATGACATTTGTCCCGGTGACAACAAGGAACTCTACAATGTTCTTTTCAAGCGTCTGCTTGACTTGGGGGATTTCATTGGTGTGAAAGGCTTTGTGTTCCGCACGCAGACAGGCGAAGTCACTGTCCACGCAAAAGAGATTACGCTGCTGTGCAAGAGCCTGAAACCACTCCCCATCGTGAAGACGAAGGATGATGTCACATACGATTCATTCGATGACCCCGAGCTGCGTTACCGCCAGCGCTATGTAGACTTGATTGTAAACCGCGGCGTCAAGGATACTTTCCTGAAACGCGCGCTGATTCTCCGCACCATGCGTCAGTTCCTCGACAATGCAGGTTATACGGAAGTGGAAACACCCATTCTCCAGGTTATCCCCGGCGGTGCAAGCGCCCGGCCTTTCATCACGCACTTCAACGCACTGGACACGCAGATGTACATGCGCATCGCCACCGAACTTTACCTGAAGCGTCTTATCGTCGGTGGTTTTGAGGGCGTTTATGAAATCGGGAAGAATTTCCGCAACGAGGGCATGGACCGAACGCACAATCCGGAGTTTACCTGCATTGAACTTTACGTTCAATACAAAGACTATGACTGGATGATGTCTTTCACCGAGCAGTTGCTTGAAACAATCTGCACCACCGTAAACGGCAAGCCCGAAAGCGAGATAGACGGCCATGTCATTTCCTTCAAGGCGCCCTTCCGCCGTCTGCCCATCCTGGATGCCATAAGGGAAAAGACCGGCTATGACCTTAACGGCAAGAATGAAGAGGAAATTCGTGAAATCGCGGTCAAACTGGGCATTGAAGTGGACGATACCATGGGCAAGGGCAAACTGATTGACGAGATTTTCGGTGAGACTTGTGAAGGCTCCTTCATTCAGCCTACCTTCATTACGGACTACCCCGTCGAGATGTCACCTTTGACCAAGATGCACCGTTCAAAAGCGGGACTGACCGAGCGCTTCGAACTGATGGTAAACGGCAAGGAACTCGCCAACGCATACAGCGAATTGAACGACCCGATTGACCAGGAGCAGCGCTTCATCGACCAAATGAAACTGGCAGACAAGGGCGACGACGAAGCCATGATCATCGACCAGGACTTCCTGCGCGCACTGCAGTACGGAATGCCGCCTACCAGTGGCATCGGCATTGGCATCGACCGACTCGTCATGCTCATGACGGGCAAGAACGCCATTGGCGAAGTGATGTTGTTCCCGCAAATGAAGCCGGAGAAAAAGGCGCCCAAAGACGCCGACGGCAAATATACCGAACTGGGCATCGCCGAAGAACTCATTCCCGTTCTGCAGAAATGCGGCTACTATCTGGTGGATTCGCTGAAAGATGCCAAGGCTCAAAAAATCCAACAGCAGATAGGGGAAGTCATCAAGAAATTCAAATTGCAAATCGTCAAGCCAAGCGTCGACGAGGTTCAATCGTGGTTGGATAAACTGACTAAATAAATATACTGTTCTAAAACTCATAACATATAAATATATGTACACATTGCAATTAGATATAACAAAAGCGGTATCTTTCCTGAAGGAAAATACCTTGGAAGCCTATTTGCCAAAAGCCGCCTCCGCCTTGAAAAGCCTTGAAGACGGCACTTGTCCCGGCAATGATTTTCTGGGTTGGGTCAATCTGCCTTCTTCCATCACACCCGAATTCCTCGCTGACGTCAAGGCTTGCGCCAAGACGCTGCGCGACAACTGCGAGGTGGTGGTGGCGGCCGGCATCGGCGGCAGCTATCTCGGCGCGCGCGCGGTCATCGAAGCCTTGGGCAACAGTTTCCAATGGCTGACCAACAAGGGAGAGAATCCCAACATCCTTTTTGCCGGAAACAACATCGGAGAAGACTATTTGTCGGAGCTGTGCGAATATCTCAAGGACAAGAAATTCGGTGTCATCAATATTTCCAAATCCGGCACCACCACGGAAACGGCGCTTGCTTTCCGACTTCTGCGCAAGCAGTGTGAAAACCAGCGCGGAAAGGAAATGGCCCGTAAAGTGACCGTTGCCATCACCGACGCCAAAAAGGGCGCGGCCCGCACCACGGCGGACAAGGAAGGCTACACCAGCTTTGTTATTCCCGACAACGTAGGCGGACGTTTCTCAGTACTCACCCCGGTGGGATTGCTCCCCATAGCATGCGCAGGTTTCGACATCGACCAACTGGTACAGGGCGCCGCCGACATGGAAAAAGCCACGTCGTCCACCGTTGAAACGACAAAGAACCTCGCCGTTGTCTATGCGGCGGTTCGCAATGCCATTTACGACGAGCTGGGTAAGAAAATTGAGATTCTCGCCAATTTCCAACCCAAACTCCATTTCATCGCTGAATGGTGGAAACAACTCTACGGTGAAAGCGAGGGCAAGGACAACAAGGGCATCTTCCCCGCCGCGGTTGACTTTACCACCGACCTTCATTCCATGGGACAATGGATCCAGGAAGGCGAGCGCAGCATCTTCGAAACCGTCATCAGTGTGGAAAAATCCAATCATACACTGCTGTTCCCTCATGACGACGAAAACCTTGACGGCTTGAACTTCCTCGAAGGAAAACGCATTGATGAGGTGAACAAGATGGCCGAACTGGGCACCCA
>DCGD01000140.1:11582-11991 GCA_002315195.1 Prevotellaceae bacterium UBA1787
GTTCCCAACATCCGCATCATCATGCCTGAAATCAACGAGTATTACATTGGACAGTTGCTTTATTTCTTTGAAAAAGGTTGCGGCATCAGTGGAAACATCCTTGGCGTAAACGCTTTCAACCAACCGGGTGTGGAAGCGTACAAGAAGAACATGTTCGCCTTGTTGAACAAACCGGGCTACGAGGCTGAAACCAAAGCCATTCGTGAACGCTTGCAACAATAAGAAATGATAACGAACGCCATAAGCAGTTATCTGAAAAAGTACAGCTTTGAGCACATCCGCCTCAAGGCTGTACTCTTTGATATGGATGGGGTCTTGTTCGACTCCATGCCCAACCACGGCAACGCGTGGCTTGCCGCCCTTCGCCGCCACGGTCTGGAATCCACATTGGAGGAAGTGTATGAAAACG
>DCGD01000140.1:12040-14807 GCA_002315195.1 Prevotellaceae bacterium UBA1787
ACCATCAACCTGCTTGCCCAAAGACAATGGCGCCGGGAAGTCAGCGACGAAGAAGCCGCAAGGATATACGAAACGAAAAGCCGCTTCTTCAACCAATTTCCCGAAGCCCCACGCATGGAAGGCGCCTTGGAACTGCTGAGGGAAATTTCCTTCCAAGGCATCCAAATCATTCTTGTCACCGGCAGCGGCCAGTTGAGCCTTCTGCAACGCCTTGACAAAAATTTCCCGAAAATATTCCACCACGACACCATGGTGACCAGTTTTGACGTCCGTCATGGCAAACCGCATCCGGAACCCTACCTGCAAGGGCTGCGCAAGGCCGGCGTGCAACCGTGGGAAGCCATTGTCGTGGAAAATGCACCGCTTGGGATACGCTCCGCCGTCGCAGCGCAAGTGTTTACCATCGCACTCAATACCGGACCGCTTCCCGATGAACGACTTCTTGAAGAAGGCGCCAATCTTCTTTTTCCTTCCATGAAAGCTTTCCAATTTCAATGGCGCAAATTACAAGGTTTCCTGGCATAATTGCATAATCGGTGGATGTTTTTTGCATTTTTTTGAAAACAGCTCATTTTATATGCTTAAATTTGCAGAAATAATTCATTCTTTTGATCACGATGACTTTCAGAATTTCCTCGTTGTTGGTTCTGTTGTCTTTGTTGGCCGGTCATGTAACCGCGGCGCCGAAAGACAGCAGAGAAAAAACCATTAAAGACAGCATCAAAACCCTGTATGCGCCCGACGGCAGAACAGAACAGTTCGACATTACGGTTTCCGTAGCGGAAAACAACGCCAAGGACATTACCCTCAAGGGCAAGAGTTCCACTCAAACCGGAGTGGAAACGCTGATTCAGGCTTACAAAAAAAATGGGTACAGCGTCACGAATGAAATAACAATGCTCCCCGATGTGGCCAATTTGGGAGAAAATATCTGGGGCGTCGTAAAGAATTCCGTTTGCAATATGCGAGGAGAAAGCGATTACGATGCAAGAGCCGTTTCGCAGGCGCAAATGGGTATGCCCGTGCGGATATTATACAACGAGGATGGTTGGCTGAGGGTGCAGACTCCCGACAGATACCTCGGCTTCGTACAGCAGAGTGCCATCAGGCGACTGACCAAAGCCGAACTGGAACAATGGAACGGCGCACCGAAAATCATCATCACCGCCCTGTGGGGCCAGGTGTTCGAGAAGCCGGACATCAACTCTCAACCTATGGGAGACGTGGTTGCGGGCAACCGAATGAAGCACATCTCCACAAAAGGAAAGTTCTTCAAGGTTGAGTTTCCGGATGGACGCCAAGGCTATTTGAGCAAGAAAGTGGGCAAAGAAGAGGCACAATGGCGAAAGGAACTGAGTTTTGACCCGAAAGACATTCTCAAGACCGCATTTTCTTTTTATGGAACCCCCTACGTATGGTCGGGTATGTCACCCAAGGGTTCCGACTGCAGCGGGTTCGTGAGGGCTACGCTGCTGCTGCACGACATCACCATTCCACGCGACTGCTCTCAAATGTGCAAGAAAGGGCAGCGCATTGAAATAGGCGATTTCTCCAACCTGCTTCCAGGCGATTTGCTGCTTTTCGGTTCCCGAAACCAAACCACGGGAAAGGAACGCGCCTCGCACGTGGGTTTCTACATTGGCGACAAGCGTTTCATCCATTCCCTCGGCAATGTGCATGAGGGAAGCTTCAATCCCGACGATGCGGAATTGTATGACGAATACAATTTGGGACGACTGCTCTTTGCCATCCGTATTCTTCCGTTCATCAACAAAGAGGACGAACTGAACACAACCGACAAAAATCCATTCTACTCATCAAAACTAAATTTCTAAAGCATATTGAACATGGCTATTTCTCGACGTACTTTTCTGAAAAACTCCCTGATGGGTGTAGCCGGGGTTGCGGTTGCTTCCGCATGTGAAAATAAAGACAAATTTTCTACGGTAAACTTCGGACATGATACTTCCGCAAGAATGAAACTGAGTTTCGCCCCTTACGAACTGAAACTCCGTCATGTGTTCACGGTTGCCACCTACAGACGCAGCACGACACCCGATGTCCAGGTGGAAATAGAATACGATGGCATTACCGGCTACGGAGAGGCTTCCATGCCTCCCTATCTTGCCAAAGAACTTGGCACGACGGACACCGTATGCGAATTTCTCGCAAAAGTACAAAAAATCATCGGAGATTTCAAGGACCCCACACAACTTGAGGACATCCTGACCCACATCGACGGGATGGATGAGGGCAACGCCGCCGCAAAGACGGCTATCGACATCGCGCTCCACGACCTCGTAGGGAAAATGTGGGGACTGCCATGGTACAAAATATGGGGTCTTGACCCTGAAAAAGCACCCAACACCACGTTCACCATCGGCATCGACACGCCGGATGTGGTCAAGGAAAAGACGCGTGAATGTGCGAACATGTTCAAGATACTGAAAGTCAAAGTGGGTACGGACAAGGACAAGGAGATGATTGAGGCCATACGCACCGTCACCGACCTGCCCATCGCCGTCGACGCCAACCAAGGCTGGAAAGACAAGAACCAGGCACTCGACATGATTAACTGGCTGAAGGAAAAAGGCATCGTGATGATTGAACAGCCCATGCCCAAAACTCAGATCGACGACTTGGCATGGGTGACGGAAAACAGTCCGCTTCCAGTTTTTGCTGATGAAAGCATACAACGACTGAAAGACATCTACGCGTTGAAAGGCGTATTCAGCGGCATCAACATCAAACTGATGAAATGCACCGG
>DCGD01000140.1:14941-16194 GCA_002315195.1 Prevotellaceae bacterium UBA1787
GGCAACCTCCTCATCGCCAACGACCGCTTCAAGGGCATGGAAGTGGTGGATGGTAAAATCACCCTGACCAATCTGCCGGGAATAGGAATAACCAAATTATAATTTATGAAACACTTTACAGAAACTTTTGTGCTGGCTGCCTTGCTGGCTTCTTGCCAACCACAGCCAAAGAGCGACTACAGTTGGGAACAGGACCTGAAGCACCGACAACTCATTGAATACCGACAAACTTACGATGAGGTGAAAGAAGGCATCAAGGAGTACATTCCCGACGTGACCGATGAACAGATTGCACAATGGGAAAAGGACCGTTCGCTGGAATGCATCGAAATTGATGGAGAAAAACACTATTTCAAGTATGCCGTAAACAATCTTTTCCGCATTGATTCCACCTGCAAGGCCATCCTGAGAGCCAAACAACAGGCAGACAACCAAAACAAGGCCGCCGGAAAACAAGAGCCCAGCCTCATGGACAAGAACATTGAAGAAATCCTCACTTCCGCTCCCGAATCCGACAACCATCTCGCCGCCCCGAAGAAAATGCGTATTCGCTTTACGCTGTCCGTTGACTCCGGTGTCGTTCCGGCTGGAAAGACCATCCGCTGCTGGCTGCCGTTCCCGAGAGCCGACGTCGACCGCCAAAGTGATGTCCGCCTGGTAGAGACCAGCGAGAAGGATTACAAGATGTCCGACCCTACCTGCGTTCATTCCACGGTCTATATGGAAAAGAAGGCAGAAGCCGGCGGCAAGACCGTATTCTATGAAGTGTTTGAATATACGGCTTCCGGTTCTTGGTTCGATGCGGACCCTGAAAAAGCCTTGCCATACGACACTACCTCCGAAAACTACAAAAAGTATACCGCGGAACGTGAGAAACACGTTGTTTTCACCCCGGAAATGCGCGAACTGGCCGCCAAGCTGACGGCGGGCGAAACCAACCCGGTCGCAAAAGCAAAGAAGATATTCGCTTACATAGACGAAACCTGTCCTTGGGCTTCCTCGTGCGACTATTCCATCATGGAAAACATCCCGATGTACGTTTACAACAACCACCATGGTGACTGTGGCATGCAGACCCTGCTCTTCATCACCCTTTGCCGCATCAGCGGCGTTCCCGCGCGTTGGCAGAGCGGTCTGGTTGTTCCCCCGAGCGGCGCCGGCATGCACGATTGGGGAGAGGCATACTTCGAAGGCATCGGCTGGATTCCCGTGGATGTGTCACGCGGATTGGACAACGAAGCACCCACGGAAAA
>DCGD01000140.1:16227-16785 GCA_002315195.1 Prevotellaceae bacterium UBA1787
GACTCCTGGCGCCTGGTGTTCAACAGCGATTACGGCATGGATTTTTCACCCAAGAAGACCTATCCGCGCAGCGACACCGTCGATTTGCAGCGCGGCGAAGTGGAATGGGATGGAGGAAATCTCTATTTTGACCAATGGGACTGGGATGTTGAAGTTGAACATTTGGATTGAGCCATCGTGCTGAGTAGAGTAATCGTTCCGCTGCTTGTCGCTGTTTTTGCCGGGATTTCCAACATCGCCGGCAAGGTGAGCAAGACGGAACAATCCATGATAAACCAAGGAATGGTGGATGTCCAGGCTATGGACTCCACCATTCGTGTCAGTATGATATATGCCCGCCCGGACAATTTCGTAGGAAAGGTTCTCTATGACGGTCTTGAGCGAGCCTATCTCCACCCTCTGGCGGCAAAGGCGTTGGCCAAAGCGCAAGCCTGTCTGAAGGAAAAACATCCCGAGTGGAGTTTGATGGTATTTGACGCCTGCCGCCCGATGCACATTCAACAAATCATGTGGAACGAAGTGGCGGGCACCTCCAAAAGCATCTATGTCAGCAACCCC
>DCGD01000002.1:0-4980 GCA_002315195.1 Prevotellaceae bacterium UBA1787
ATTACTGGAGAGGCAGGATATGGGGTCCTACCAACTATCTGGTCTATCTCGGTCTGTGCAACTATGATTTCCCGAAAGTCATGAATGACTTCGCCGAAAAGGGAGAACGCCTCATCATGAAGGATTGGCTTGACAAAGGCTACATCTATGAGAACTGGAACGCCATCACCAGTGAAGGCGGTGACCGTTCCAACTGTGACGCTTTCTATCACTGGGGCGCACTCCTGAGTTACATCGCCCTCCTCAATTCCGGCATGGTGAAATGAAGCATCTTCCCCCTTAAATGACAATGCGGCCTGATAGACGAAAGTCCACCAGGCCGCATAACTTTTGTTGCTTTCCAAAAATAATCCAATAAACCCTTAAACTTTTAAACCAGTAACTCAATACCCCCCTAAAAACATAGCATAATGCTGCTTGAACAAGTCAAAGAACGATGGGGAGAGGGCATCGTATGCCGCATAAAATGCATTGTCGGTCATTTCGCCTGACACCCACTGCTTGTATAAAGTCCCGAAAGACTTGTCTATCTCCTTCTCTGCTTTCTTTCCACAAGCCAGCAATGCCGGACGACCTTCACGCCCTTTCAAGACTGCATCCAAGCGCAGATATTGTTTCCCATTGCTTACCTTCTCCGTAAAAACATATTTTTCCTTTATGGACAACGACACATCGCAGAATGCACTGTGGTGATTGGCTTCCTTTCGCTGGAGATATGCCGGAATATGATCTCCATCTCCCACCAACAGGGGAACGGCTACACTACAAGCCGGATAGCCAATCAGCGACCACATGACGGTATGCAAGGGATTCTGACCGGGTGCTACACCTTCCACAACCACTGCGGCTGACGTAATGCGCCGAGGAATGAAGTCTTGATCAACCACAAAACCACTATTTCGTCGTCCCAACTGTCTAAACCCACTACCTTTATCGTAGTTGATGCCCATTTTTTCGTGACGATAGCTGCGGGACAGTTTGTCCATGAAGAAATGATGGTCCAATTCAGGCTTTACTTTAGACGAATAGCACTCACCCAACACGGCTGACGCAGTCAGATAGCGTTCCACCCCCATGTCTTTATCCCGATTTCCCGCTGAACAGAAATTGGTCACCACCCTATACCCTTTGGGGGCTACCTTGGAATCGTTGACATCATATTTTATCCACTTGTGATTGTTGACTTCATAATACGCCGCGCCTCCCTGTGCGTCTATCACGCCAAAATTGGTTTCCACTCCCAAGGGACGTGGCAGAGTGTCAAGAAAATGTTCAAAATCCGAAAGCGTAGCGCAGCAACCCAATGCCCGAAACATTATCTTTCCTTCTTCATTCATCTTGGAATCGGGCACATTGTCGTCCTTGAAATTATAGGAAGCCGTGTTCATGATGCTGAAACCAACTCCATTGGTTCCAGCCCATGCTTCCGTCTTTATTTTTCCATTCACCAAGCCGATGAAAGCATATTTGGGACCCTTGAAATATTCAACGGCATTGTTGAGGTCTCCCGTATCACGGTTCTTGTAGAGCATGGGGCGGCCTGAGGCCGTTGCCTTTCCCGATACTATGACGGACGTACAAGCCTCTGCCATCCGCGGCGCCAGTGCCAACATCAGCGCCACCAACATTCCAATCAGCGAATATCTTTGACATTTCATCTTTCCAATGATTTTAAAGGTTGATTCTATCTATTCCATTTCATTGCATCACACCAATGGCATGCAGCAGTTTCGAATCGCAAAGATAACAATTAATTTGCGCATCTATGAAACTTTTCAACACATTATTGTACATCTGAGGACAGCGAACATTTTTTAAGAGAAGACTCTTGGGGCTAATACAACTTGTATCATGTTTGAGTCTCCTTTATAAAGTCAAAATTTTTGATTTGTAACATATTGATTATCTGTACTCATGTTTCGCAAAAAAAACTTTTTATTGTGGACTCATGTTTGTATTGATCTTTTATCAAAAGCCGATGACATTACCACACCAACGAGAAAAGCGGAAAAACCAATCCTACTTCCTTTGGAGTGAGAGTATGTCAAAAAGCACAAATAACCGAATGATATTTCTTCAAATAACCGAAAAATTTACAAACTTATTTGGCGGTTTGAAATATAAATAGCACATTTGCACTAAAAATAGTGGTTTTCCACCAATTTTGCTGACCCTTAAAAATTAACTTAACACCCTAATTTTAAAGGTTAATTTTTTCTATTCCATTTCATTATTGCATCACACCAATGGCATGCTGTAGTTTCAATTCGCAAAGATAGCAATTAAATTGCGCTTCAATGTAACTTTTCAGCACATTATTATACGTTTGACGGGCGGTGAGCAGTTCCAACAAACTACTTTCCCCTTTAAGGTACCCCACTTTTCTGCTGTCCAAAATGTCACGGGCATCCTGCATCATGGTTCCGTCAAAGCGCCGAAGCACCTGTAGCGATGCTTGATAAGCATTGTATGCTTTTTCTACTTCTGAATGTACTTGCATACGGGCCGCCTCATACCATTTCTCGCTTTGCTCCACCTCGTTTCTCGCTGCACGCACTGCGCCCTTGTTCAGGCTTGATAATTTCAAAGGTATGGAAACACCGACACTCAAGCCATGAAACTTTGGTGCGGGAGCTATCTCGTTGCGGACTTCCGTGTTGTATGAATACCCCAAGTTCAGTCCCAGTTCCATGGCACGGGAAGCCTTGAGCAATTTCAGGTTGTTCTTGGACAAGGTCAGGGACAATTCCGCCATGCGCAAATCTGCACGGTTGCTTTCCGCCTGACGATAGATGTTCTGCTCAACATATTTCATGGAATACACGGGCAAACCGCCTTCAGCCATATCGGACACGTCCATGTTTCCCGCCATTCGGGAAAGGCTAAGCAAGGCATTTCGGTACTCCGCCCGTAGTGCTATGATTTCTCCACGCAAAGTCTGTGCCTCCAGACGCGATTGCATCGCATCCGTCTTGCCGATGTCACCTACACTCAAGCGCACACTGTCACTGGCGGCAAGCTGTTCCATGTCGCTCACCGACCTTTCCATGAGATGAAGATTCTCGCGCAGTCGCCAAGCCTCCGCCCAAACGGTACTTGCCTCCAAGCGCAAATTACACAAAAAAGCGCATTGCGAAGCCTCCGCCAAATCCTTTTCACTCCGCGCCACGCATATCCGCGAACGACGCACACCTGCAAGAACGGGGTCATAACTCAATCCCACCTCAACAGACTGACCCATATGCAAGTTCCAATCTTGATTGTTCCCATATGCTACCGACAATTCGGGATCGTTGAACACCTTTGAAGCCTGCAGCCTGGCATCGGCTATGTCGACATTATATTTTTCGGCAAGCATTTCCACATTCTTCTCCGCTACCGTCTTCATGTAATAATCCCAAGTTAGTTTCTGCGCCTTGGAAAACAAAGGAAACGAGGCGAGAAACACCATTGCTATTTTAAAATTCTTCATACTTTCTGTTCTGTTTTCTTATTTCGGCTTTCTGCTCCATCTTATAGTAGAGCGTCGGCAGAAGATACAATGTAATAATGGTAGAGAATACCAGGCCATACACAATGACCGTGGCGAGCGGACGCTGTACGTCCGAACCTATGCCTGTGGCAATGGAAGCGGGCAGCAACCCCAAAACATCAACCGTCGCAGTCATCAAGATGGGACGCAGACGGTGGGACGACCCACTGACCACCGCCTTTTCCAAAGGACAACCCTCCTTGCGCAAATCGTTGATATGCGAAATCATGATGATGCCGTTCTTTATGGTCAATCCAAACAAGGCGATGAAACCGACGGCCGAAGACACGTTGAAAGTCATATCCCTGACGACCAATGCGAGCAAACCTCCCAGCAAAGCCAACGGCAACATTCCCAAGAGCAGACCCGCCTGTCGGAATTTCCAAAACGCCCCGAACATCAGCAGGTACATGAATGCGAGGACAAAGGGAATGACCACCGCCAAACGCGTGTAGGCCCGATTTTGGTTTTCAAATTGCCCATCCCAACGGATTCTGAATTTCTCATGGTCGTATTGTATTTCCTGTTTGATGCGTTCCTGAGCCTCACTCAGGAAAGAAGTGAGATCCCTGCCTCGCAGATTCAGTCTGACAGTCAAATGCCTTTGGTTCATTTCACGCGCTATGGAACTGGCGCCCAATGCCGTTTCTATGGTGGCCACGGCGGAAAGCGGTATGTTCACCCCATTGTGAGACGTGAGCATAAGGGTGCCTATCCGCTCCGGAGTATTGCGCGACGTTTCGGTATAACGACATGTTACATCATACACCTTGCTGCCAATGAACACCTGGGACACCGCCTTGCCGCCAATGGCCACTTCGATCAAATCGGCAACATCGGCTACGTTCAACCCATACATTGCCACTTTGTCACGATTTACCTTAATTTGCAACTGCGGAAGGGGTGGCTCCTGATCTATGACTACGTCCGTTGCGCCCTGTACCTTGCGTACTACGTTTACGACTTTCTCTGTAAGATGGCGTGTTTCCGTCAAATCCTCCCCATAAACTTTCACTGCCAAATCACTATGGGCGCCCGCCATTTGGTCCATCACCATATCTATGATGGGTTGGGAAAAACCGACCTTGTAACCGGGCATACGAGCGATGCGTTCAGACATATCGGCTATGAGTCCTTCCTTCGTACGTCCCATCTCCCATTCAGAATATGGTATCAAACCTACGCCACATTCTATGTGGGAAGGAGAAAAAGCCTCCGTTCCTTCATCGTCGCGCCCTACCTGTGTGACCACATACGACACTTCAGAAAATTTCTTCAGTATGTATCGCAACGAGTCCGCCATGACGGACGAACGTTCCAATGAAATACCCGGAGGTGTCTGGACTTGTATCCATATACCTCCTTCGTCCAACGTCGGCAGAAAGTCCTTTCCTACCATTCCGACAAGCAACGCCACACCAAGCAGGATTCCACCAATGACATAGACT
>DCGD01000002.1:5021-11531 GCA_002315195.1 Prevotellaceae bacterium UBA1787
ATGGGTTTGAAGAACGTACCCTTCCGTCATTCTGTTCATCAGTTTGTTGCGGAATGTTTTCTGCGGCTTGCGATACAATGCGTACGCCATGCCGGGTATCAGTACCAAGGCGACAAGCAAGGCGCCTATCAGCGCATAGCCTACCGTAAAAGCCATTGGCGTGAAAAGTTTTTTCTCAATCCGTTCAAAAGCGAACAACGGAAAGTATGCTACGACAATAATCAAGGTCGAGAAAAAAATGGGTTTGGCGACTTCCCCTATACGCTTTACGACGTCCCGACCGTTCAACGGTTCGTCAGGATGGTCTTCACGCTTTTTCAAGATGGTTTCCATCATCACAATGGCTCCATCCACAATGATGCCAAAGTCAATGGCGCCCAACGACAAAAGGTTGGCGGGAATGTTCGTCAAATACATCAAAATGAAAGCGATGAGCAAAGAAAGGGGAATGGTTACTGCCACCAATAGGGAACTGCGGGGACTGCCGAGAAAGATGAGCAACACCCCAATGACGAGCAGCATTCCGAATAATAACGTGTGAGACACAGTGTCCAATGTTGTGTTCACCAAATTCGTACGGTCAAGGAAAGGATATATTTCTACACCTGCCGGGAGTACGTTGTCGTTCAAGTCATCCACAGCGGCATGTATCTTCTTCAATACTGCCGAAGGATTGTTGTAACGCAAAATCTGCACGATGCCTTCGACACCATCCCGATAATCGACATCATTGTTCAAAAAACCAAGAATGCCCTTGCGTTCCAAGTTGCCATAACGCAACGTGCCGAGGTCGTTAAGATAGACAGGGACTCCATTCACGCTTTTCACCACAATGTTTTCCATATCCTTCAAATCGGTGATGAGACCTTTACCCCTGACCACATAACTTTGGTCACCGCACGTCAGCATACTGCCCCCCGCATTCGAATTGTTTTGGTTGATGGACGATTCCACTTCCGAAAGCGAAATACCGTATTTCATCAACTTGTCGGGATTTATCTCTACCTGAAACTGCGTGGTGATGCCACCATAGTTGCTCACGTCGGCTACGCCCGCTATCTGTTTCAGTCGGGGAATGACAACCCATTTGTTCAAATCGGTCAAATCGCGGAGCGAATGGCTGTCGCTCACGAGAACATAGCGGTACACTTCACCCGTTGGAGATGTCAGTGGATTCAATTCAGGAACGGCATCGTATGGCAAATCCACATCTCCTATACATTCTCTCACCCGCTGTCTTGCCCAATAGTCTTCCGTTCCATCCTCAAAGACCAGCATGATGGTAGAAATACCAAAGGTATTGTTGCTCCGCATCATGGTGAGTGCCGGAATGCCGTTCAAGGCGCGTTCAAGAGGAATGGTTATCTGCTGTTCCATTTCCTCCGCCGCCAAGCCGGATACCTGCGTGACCACCTGAACCGTTGTATCGGCGATATCAGGATAGGCATCAATGGCAAGTTGTTTCCAAGCATATATTCCAAAAACACTCACAACGACAAAAATGGACGCTATCAACCAACGACGCTTGAGAGCCAATTGTATCAACTTTTCCATAAGCCGGGATTTATTCGTTCAAGTACAACCCGCCTTCGCTGACTATGGTTTCTTCAGAACTCAGCCCCGATAGCACACACACTTTCTGTCGGTCGTCACTGTCGCTCATTATTTCAACTTTTCGGCGTACATACGTGTTCGGCGTTCCTTCAACGGCTACATACACATAGCTATACTGTTCGCCTTGGAACACAGCCGTGGCTGGTATGACAACCGCCGGTATGGCATCGGAGATGAAATGGACGGACACATACATCCCGTGCTTTAATTTTCCCCGAGCATTGTCACAACTCAGAATGACCTGAACGGAACGAGTCTCTTCATCCACCAGGTTTCCAATGCTGACAATGTTTGCCCAAATGATGCTGTCCGGTTCCGCCTCGGTAAAGACTTCCACTTTCTCTCCCTTGCTGACGGTGCCAATGAAACGTTCTTTCACAAGTGCCGTTACCCACACCTTTCGGAGATCGGCTATCGTGACCTGCGATTCCGTGTCTGTTTTGATGTATTGTCCGGGAGTAATTTTGCAGACCACTACTTCACCGTCAATAGGTGAATTTATTCTGAGGTTCTGCCCCATCTTTAGTTGTGACGGATTCATGTTGTACACGCGCAAAGTCGCTTCCGCCGACTCTTTCTCCCGTTGTGCATTCTCCGCCTCAGTTTCCATTTCGTCCAATTCGCGTCTGGAGGTGATGCCGTGCCCAAACAATGTTTTCTTGCGCTCATAATCTACCTTTGCCATTTCACAATTGCGCACGGCCTGAAAATAGATTTTGCAAGCCTCAATGAAATCAGCCGATGACATCTCGTAAAGGCATTGACCCACCCTTACCTGTTGTCCAAGACGCACTGCAGAACGCACAATGCGTCCATCAAAAGGTGCATACACTTCCGCATAATGACCCATTTCTGCCTGGACAGTTCCCACTGTGCGAAATTCCTTGCTGAAAGGTTCCTCTTCCAATTTCAACTTCTTGATTTTTGATAGTATGGGAGAGGTTTCTTGTATGGTTAACGTATCACCCTGAAACACCAACTCCGCAGTGTTTTGATGTCCAATTCCCGATTGACATGAAGCCAAGGCAACAACCGCCAAAACTCCATAAATATGTTTTATGCTTGTATTTAATAACATGTTTGTCTTGTTGATATGATTTTATGACTTTTCCTCATCCTTGTTGTCTGGACAAGAACGGAAAACAATAATCTTCCTTGGTTTCTCACCTATGAAAAACCACGAATAAACAGAAATGTACTGTAAAGCCGTACATTCAAGAAAATGGAACATCCAATTTCCATGAACGTACCACAAACAACTCCTTTCAACCACGGAACGGCGAAATGAAACTTGTCAAATGTATGAATTAACAACAGGTGTAAGGAGGGGCTCTACCAACAAGAACTAAAGATTCATGAATGGGGAGTACAAAAAGAAAACAGGAGGATTCTTCTTTTAGTACGATCGCCGAGACCGGCTTTGGAGTAACCTGAACATCAGGCGCGATATATGAACCTGATGAAAGAAAGTGAATCAACTGGAATTCATTCGCACTGTGATTGTGCGTTTTTCCGCTCCACGGATGCGAATGAACTATCTTGTAATGGTTTCCCTGATGTGAATGGACAAAGAAATTGGTGGATGCAAAAAAGAATGCATACAACGCCAAAAAGAAGATTGCAAAATATTTCAGCCGTCTATTCACAAACAATATATCGTTTCTTCTTGCAAAGTTACATCATGATTTTTTCATGACAAAATTTTACACTCCAATTCTTATTTCAAGATTTTGAGATACCGATTGCGACACGTTTGCAGAATATTGAAACCTGCATGACTTCCCGTTGTCCTAACGCCATTGAGGTCGTAAGTTACTTTTTCCGAATCCTTGTAAAATACATCGGAAACACCGCTGATAGCAATGGGTGTGGTCGCATCAAGCCGTACCTCTGACGTATTCAATGGTACGTCCGCATGAGAACAGCGATACTCCACGCCTTTCCGGTAATCCAGCACCGAGAAATAATTTACTTTACCCATTCCCCGTGTTTTCCCTACGTCCAATCTATGGATGTGCAATGAAAAACGCGGTTTCTTGAAATCCTTGAAAAGAGGAAGATAATCCGTAAAGTTCAAGCCCACGTCAATTGTATTGCAAGATACATTTCCACCATCACCACACAGAGGCAGGTCTCCACCTTGATTGAACATCAAGGGATATACCAAATCGAAAGAAAAACCCCATCCATTTTCATCATCATCCGACACACCCAACACAAAAAACAGGTCATCACGGGAGTCATACGTCAAATTGACGTGAAACACCACCAATGGCTGATGTGCCTCAGGCTCTACCGCCAACCCCTGCGCGTATTCGTCATACAGTCCTCCCTCGCGGAAATGCATCAGAAACAGTTTGTAAGGGTAATAGCATTTGCCATTGCTGCCAAACCATGCACCCCAAGAATTTACCATGATGAACGCGCCGCGTTCATCGTCCTGAACAACACCATCTCTGTTCAAGTCGTATTCGACGGTATCATCGTAGCCTGCAATGGTGACACAATGTCCACCTTTTGTTCCGTTCTTGACGATGATATCATGGAGACCGGTAACGGACGGACCTCCATACACGGCCATACCCCAGTTGTCCGCATTGCACGAAAACGTCACCACACCTCCTGAAGCACCTTCTTCTCCATGATTGTAGAGGTACTGGCGTAAATCGTCTATGCCCTCGCGCGTCTTCAAGTTGAAACGATAATAGGACTTGACGCGATGCTTCATGGCTTCCACATATTTGTCATAACCACTGAGCCATGTGGTTGTCGATACGGACGTATCATCATCGTCATCCATGCCAGACAAGGTTGGCACGCCTGCAGTTTTCATGATATCATAACCCAATTCAGGTTGGGAACCTTCACCTATACCCTCATTGAGGTAGTTCCATGTGAACATGTAACTGAAGATGTTCTCTTTGCCGACTGCCTCCGTACCTTTCATTCTGTTGTATTCATAGGTATAGACATACCGAATGGCGGCCGCCTGCGAACATGAACCCCCTCGTTGGGAAAAAACGGATGGGAAAAAACGATGACACGTGTTATCGATGCCTTTGGACAGGATAGGCGCACTTCGATGACCCGAAACACGTTGGGCATGCCATTCGGGAATTCGATACAAGGCTTCCAACTGTTCAGGAGTGCGTTCTCTCAAACCAAATCGTATGCTTGGAAAGGCATACGATTTGGCAAGAAGAACCATCAGTATGACTGTGACACTTAATCTTCCTTGCATCTGTAGGACGTCACCCGATGATAGGTTTTGAGTGCTTCGTTCCTTACCCGTTCGGCATAAGTATCGCACGCACTCATCCGCTTTGTCACGGCGGCGATGGTATCACGTAGGTAGGAGTAATTGAACCATCCCAATGCCTCCAACAAATCCACCTGCAACGTATCATCCTCGCATTTCTGGACACAGTCCAACAATCGAGGCACCTCCGCATGTATGTTGTTGTTGCGTAGGAAACGGACATACATTCTCTTGGCGCGTACGGGAATGGTGTCCGAATAGATACTGCGTACTTGGGAAAGCCATTTGCCGGCACATACTTCTATGGCATGACCGATTTCATCATGGGTCTTTTTTTGGTCAAAATAATAACCCTGTTCCTTGAAATGCTGCTCAAAGGCACGCATCAATGTATCGGCGGGAAAGACGGACAATGCCTGTTCCGCGTCAAACTCTATGCGTTCGGTGGTGTTGTTGCGGGAAACAACATTGATGAAAGGAGGAACCAACGACAAATCACCTACCTTCGCAACAAAGTTCACTGCAAAACGCTGAACCATTTCGTAACTGTCGTTGAGCGCCAACTGAAGGCATTTCACAAAATCCTCGTTCTTACATTCCGAGAGTAGCATCATGGCCTCAAAACGTTCTACGAGCGATGTGCTTTCCTTGAATCTTTCCAAAAGGAGATCGGACACATTCTTGTAGCCAAGGTCAACCAAGCGCCGCAACGCCAAGGACCGCAACGCCGCAGAAGAACTTTTCAACTGTTTTTTCCAAAAAGATGCATGCTTGTTCGACAAGGCTTTGTTGACATCAAAGCGAGTTCCCTCCACCGGTGTGAAATGGAACGTGGGATCACCCATCAAGTGCTGTTCCAAATAGGCATTGTACTGAACCATTCTTCCCACTCTCATACCCAACGCCAAAGCGCCCACATAGCGGTCGGACCATTTGTCCTGAAGCACGTTGACGGAATTGCCGATGGCAACCATGGTTTTGCCCGAATTAAAGATGTAGGCTCCACCGATGTATTTTTCCTGATGGAATGATCCATTGTAACAAGCATCCATGATGACCAGGCGACAGTTTGGATGGTACGTTTCATATTCGTAATAATACTGGTTGAATGACTCATTGTATATGGAATCTTTCAGCATTTGCTCCTTGTCGAACGCCCCCTCGAAGAATTTTTCAGTTATTCCTGGAAACATTTCAAGAAGATTGTCCTTTACATGCGCTATATCCTTGCCGCGTTCTTTGGCTATCCTCAAGTTCTCCCGACAATATTGGCGTAATTGTTCATACTGCTCCATTCGGTTGTCCGTCAAGGGGACTCCGTCCATATATTCTATTTCAGGGTCGCCATGATGATGCAGGGAGGCAATGTCCAAATCCTCTCTCTGCATTTCGTTCTTCAAGCGATGTTTAATGGCCACGTCACGCGAATGATCCATATATTCAATGCTGTTCTGCTGTCCCTTCAACCAAGGGAAATTGTCAAGATAAGCGATTTTCTCATCCATACGGGCATCAAGGGATTCAGATGCATATCCATGACCTCCGAAAAACAGCAACTGGTCGACTTTGTTTTCCTCGTTTTTCTGTTCCACCGCTTTCTTCAAATAGTCGGCTATCTTCTGATAGCGCGTGGTGCC
>DCGD01000002.1:11563-50564 GCA_002315195.1 Prevotellaceae bacterium UBA1787
AATCATCATTGGCCTTAATCCTGGCGGAATAAATTTCTGGTTTCAATACTTGAGATCCTGACGCATCCAAAGAGTAATAGAACCAAAGCGGATTATCCGCATCCTTGTCTATATAAGTAAAGGACAAACCGAAATCATCATAAAATCGGTCGCTTGGAACACTGCTCTCCTTGCGGTCCCACCTGCGTTGGTCCATCTTGAATGCAGTGGTGAGATGCTGTCCGTCACGAACCATCGCCACGGGAATGTCGCCAATCAGTACGGCTCCCTCAATCGGTTCGTCACGTTTCTTGTACAGTTTTTTCAAAGCCGCGCGGATTGAATCAGGTACCCCCCACTTGTCCAAGACTATGTAGGTTTTCAGACCTTCCTTATCCTCAACAGCCCTTGCGTAAGCATCAATATCCTGCTGAATGTTTTTATAGGTCAAAGAGTCCACGACAATGGCAAATCCTCTTTTTGAGCCATTTCCGCAGGACAACATAACTGCCATCAACAATAACATTAACAAACTATTCGAAATCTTTCTCATTTTCATATTTTAGTATTTAGCTTATGTGTTTTTTCACAGACATATATTACAAAACAATGTTTAATTCCTTTTCCGAAACTCCTTGAACTACTGGGATAAAAAAGTGTCGCTGTTACGCTGAATAGGCTTTTTCACTGACGGGTATTGGAAATGTATCATTACATATCTTGATTGGAACGACAAAATATATAAAAATCTGAGTAGGTCTTAACTTTCACTGATTTTTTTTGTGCGGCCAGATGAAACTTACATTCGTCATGCACGATGACTCGACAGTGAACCAAATCAAATTTCATTGTTCAAGCCACAACAACGGTTTATGCAACCCACCCTACGCGACACTTTTCAACCATTATCACCATTTGTATCATTTTGATTTGCTCCAGAAACTGCCATCATGCTACATTGCCACAGATAACATATACCCAACACATACCTCTTGAATGTATAACACATGTATCTAAAAATAACAATATCAACTGTTGATGGTTTCACTTTACAAAAAGGAAGGCACAAAATGCTATTTCATCGTCATTCGATAAAATGGCAGGTGCTTTTCATTCATTCAAATTTCATTTTCCTCTCACATTGCTTCACCTTCATCAAAACAAAATGGATAGTCCTGCACTTACAAAATGGCGATTTTTTCCTATTGCGGCATAATGGCCGTATGTCTCTGTATATGTGTCCGACAACGTGGTATAATTGCCCATATAGTGCCTATATTGATATTGGGCGAACAAGCCTATGTTGGTAAATCCCCATTTGGTACGAACCGGCAAATACACGTTCAATCGGGCATTTCCCTGCAGGTAGTCCGCTGATTGATATTCAAAGAGAGGAACAATGTAGTTGTTTGCGATAATCTTGTAAGGACTCACCTCACCGTCATACGGCAGTTGGATGGTTTTACTCAAACGACAGTTGTATTTCATGCCAAACTGCGCCTGACACCTATATTGGTTTATCCTAAAATGACAGGTACCAAGAGCCTGCGCAAAGACCGTCGCATAATTTTCCTTGTATTTGTCAGGATTGTCCTTGACGCCGTCAAGGCAGCCACCGATGATTCCTTCCAACGCATAATGAGGATTTTCTTCCTTAAAACGGTCTATACGATAACTTAACGAAACATCCATTTTGTTATCATTGTAGCCGGTGTACTTTCTGTCAACCACCCATGCCACGTTGTAGTTCTCATCATAAACCTGTTTTTGGTCAAACAAAAAGCCTTCTATGAGATTTACGTTTAAATTGAGGTGCAACTGATGCACGTCGTCCGCACATTTCCACATCACACGGTCTGATAAAGAAATGTGATGGTTATGGTATTCGCCCCCGTGAAAGGCATTTTCTATTTCATAATCCTTGGCTTCCTCAAACTTGCGGATATAGCCCAATTCAAGGAAATTTTTCTTTTCTCCAAAGGTGGTCTGCCATTGGACATGACCGCCCAGGTTGGTGCCAAAGTATCTGCGTCGATAGGACTGCGCATTCATTACGATGGGCGAAGCGAGTCCTTGCATCAAATATACATTATAACTTTCGGTGGTGCGTATGACCGAATATTCCAAACTTTCGCTCAACCTTTCGAATTGAAGCGACAAGCCAAGCGTATTTTTCTCCTTATGATATGTCAACCCAGGGTTGAAATTAAATCGTATGGCACTAATGAGGGGCCGAGGGTCTGTCTCGTCCGCATTGCTGCCGCTCTTGAAATCCGCACGGAGACCACCCGCCCACATGTGCGAAAACTCGTATGCGAGACCGCCATTCAAATGAAACACTTCTTTCGTAAAACTTCCGCGCACCAAATCACCAATGACAAAAGGATTATCATCCGATATGAATAGTGTGCTTCTCCAACTTTGGTTGTCGGTATAGGTATTGTTGTAGTTGAATAGACCTTCAAAGGTGAGTTTGCCGTATTTTTTTATTCCATAAAGAGAGAAATCCAAACCATTCTTTGCAACCCCTTCATCCACACGGCAAAAATCACCGCTTTCATGTTCATACCCAAGTTTGACATCTGTGAGTGTCTTGAATTTCAATTGTTTGATGAACGCAGGATTCCAAGAACCTCTACTGATATTTTCAGTTTGGTTCACTGTTTCATAATTTGCCTTTAAATCCAGCAGGTTGTCTTGAGCCATGATAGTTATGGACGACATGGAAAGAGCAAAGGCAAAGACACTCAACCGTTTTTGCGGCATGCCAATGATATGGATATTCATGGAAAATCTTTATTATAGAAAAATACGAGGAAATGGAAAGGCAAGGAAACTTTTCTGAGTTTCCTCACCTTTATTACTGAGATTATTTATCGATTTCTGTGAAAACCTGCCAAGGAATTGGGTCGCAAGTAACGAAATCTTTGGTGGAGTTGTTGGTGTCGCTATATTTCACTTTATTGCCAACAATCTTGTAAACCTTTCGGCGCAGTGCCTTGCCGCAGTATGCCGCAGACATGTACTGACCACCCTGATCTACACCGGCATTCACGAAAGTGAAGCCTTCATCGTCCTTTACAAATACCGTCTGATAACGTTCTGAGATTATCGGACTTACAATATTGATGACATCTATCACCTTGTCAGGATTGATCATCAAATACTTGGGGTAAATCGTACCGGGTGCCAACGAGAAATTGTTGGCATCCTTTGCATAGTCTTCTACTGCCTTGCCGTTGGGGAATTTTGCCAACATTAGGGCCTGGCCATTGGCTGCCGGCATGAAATCGAGACCCATGGACTTGTAAGCGACCAACATATTGGGTACATCTGGATTGTCCGTGTCACTGGTGGAGAGACTGCCCATTGCTATTTCCCAATCCGCCTTTTCCAAATTGACTGGTGAAGCTACGTCACCCGATTCGGTATCAGTAGGATGCTCTACCGTCCAATTCAAAGCGGATGTCGCAATAACGATGTTCTTGCCGGGCGCCAAGGGATAGTCCTTGCCGGTGCCGGGGAAATAAGCGGTTACATTGTACATGGGATAACGCTGTTCTCCATTTTCAATCCAAAGTGAAGGGACTGGTGTATAGGAATAACCCCACCCGCGTTCTACGATACCGAGAACAACACCGTCAAGGTAAACGGTTGTATCACCGTTGTTGACAAGTTCATAGAAACCATCCTTCCAAAAATAACTTGGAACTCCGGTAAAATACACTTGTTTGAAGATAAGGCTGCTCTTAACCTGAGCCGTATCCAAACCTTTGTTGATGATGACACCACCGTCGTCATCACTGCTACATGCCGTAAATGCCAATGCTGACATCAACAGCGCAAACATGAACAATAATTTTTTCATTTTTGTTGAATTTAAATGTTAATAAAAACGCATCTTTTCAATATATATTTCATTCTTCTTATTTATACCAAGTGGAGCATTGCCAATAATTGAAACCGATCATTAAAATCTCTCGGAATGGTTGCGGTATTCAGTTCTTTGAAAAATATTTCCCACACTTTAAAGTTTCAATTTCAATTCCGCTCCGAAATAGAGAGGTATCATCATTTGGGTATAGCCTACTGTCGTCTTGTTACGGGCCAGTTTGGTAAACTTCAGGAAATTGTTGGCAAGGAAGGACAATTCCAACATGCGACCCATTTCCTTTGTCAAGCGGAAATTAAGTAGGACAGTGGTAGGATAACTCTCGCAACCGAAAGCATCGGGCTGTGCTGAATAGACGGAACGCATCTGCTGTAGTACGTTATCCTGACGATACTCGGTTTTCCAAGCATAATATTCACCTGCATGATTGTAGAAGCCTATGGGGTCTATGAAAAAGCGTCCATCTGCGCCCGTCTGGCTGTTCACCTCGAAATATTGGAGTGTTCTACCGTCATTATCTTCATAAATGCTACGGGCCTTTTGACACCAAATTATCTGTGCCGTGGTAGAGAACACCATCTTCAAGTTGGGGATGTGGGTGATGAAGCGGACATTGGTATTGAAACGTTCATTGACGCTGCCACTGCCGGCTGGAAATACCGGCATATAGGGATACAACTTTCCGGCATAGACCGTATTCAGCACAGACATATTGGTTGCATTGGTTCTCCGCTTTATCCAAAGATAGGCGCCGTCAATGACAACAGAAGTGCGCAAAGCCTTTATTTCACCAAGGTTAAACGTATATTCAAGTCCTCTTTTCTTTGTTTGGATACGGTTGCTTGGCTGCATGTATGTATTGAACACTGTATCACGATTGAATGGGGCGACATTCATTCCCGTCGCATCTTCATACCAAAGCGTGCCCTTGTCGTAAGTCAAGGATGTGACACCTGCGGGAACGGAAAATTTTCTGTAAGGAGTGATGATAGGCACGTTGGCAAATCCGAAATCATTGTCGCTATGCTCGGAAAAAAGGGTTATGTTAAAGGAACGTTTACGGTGGTTGCCACTCAAGCCAAACTCTATTTTATGGTTGCGTGTGGCTTTCAAATCTTTGTTTGCCGTATTATCTACCACGGTGGTTGTCATAATGCTTTTGGCTATATTGGTATTGTAAACGGCAAGACTCGTGGCGTCGAAATAAGCTTTGTCGGGATATAGAAAGAGCATCGTCGGCATTTTTGTCGTGATTCCGTAACCACCGAATAAAGTAAAATTGTCGAAGAACTCATTGTTCTTGCGATTCAAGAGGTTGAGTTCGAGATTGACACGAGGTTCTATTTCGAAAATGTCATCGCGGAGCGCACGTTTTTCGTCAATGAAGAGATTGGTGAAACGCATACCCGCCTGCAAGGTAAACGATTTAGTTCCGACGTTTTGGTGCCATTTGTCTTGTATGAAGCCTGTCAGCTGGTTCATGGCGGGTATGTCACTATATGGGCGTGGACGGACAGACTGATTACTGTTCACGGTAGGTGGGTAAAGCGGATCGAACGTCAAACCACTTCCGTAATTTTTGTTGAAACGCTCCTCGATTCCCGCCATAATGATGTTATAGGATTTATGTTCAAATTGGAACAATTTGTCCGCTTTCAATTGCAGGAACACATCCAAAGGCTTTCCCATGATAGTGTAGTCGGAATAATAGGCTGACTTTTGGAAACGGCTTTCATACTCGCCACTTACCAAAGCGTCAGAAATGGGTGTCAAACCAGACTGGAGAGTTATGCGCTCATGTCTGAAGTCCTTTTGACGCGTAAAATTCAAACTTCCGTTGAACGTTGCGTTGGTAATCCACGATTTGTTCAAACTCCATTTTGATTCAAGATTAAGGCGATAACCGGTATTTTCATTCTTGACACGCTCTGTGATGAGCATCTGTGGATCAGACTTATTGTTGTTCAGTGTATTGTAAAAATTGAAATCCACATGGAAGGTGAGTGGTGCCTTGTCTTCTAAAAAGCGGTTGGTATAGGTGACTCCGGCTGTAATACGATCATAACCCTTGTATTTCATGCGTATGTCATCATACGACTGTGAATAATCTGCTGTTAAATTGAGCGAACCGGCTTTGTCGCCCAAACGCAAACCTTTGCCTACATAATACATTTTTGAATTGGGATCGACCTTTACTTTCACTTCTAAAGGTGTGTAGCCCCTTTTGGTCTTGATGACAACAGCGCCTGATGTCAAGTTGCCATATTCAACAGAAGGAATACCTCTTATAACTTCCAAAGATTCTATGTTGTCCGGAGAAAGGATACGCAGATCCGTCCCTCTGCCCGCGGTCCCTTGCTCATCGTAGTTGTTGATTGTCGTACCTTGTTTCGCCGTAGAAACTGACTGCATGTTGCCATCGTTGGAAAGAGGCGAGCCGTTCACGACAACCGCTGTACCCAATGCGCTGCTTCCGTTGGAACCTATTTCGCGTATCTGCGCTTGGCCTACAGCGTTCAAGTCCGGATTGTTGGTAACATTGCCGGGAACCAATTGCAGGAGGTCTTCCACGCTTTTTGGCTGCAAGTGCTGTATGGCATTGGCGTCTATCTTGGAGGTTGAACCGCTGCGCTTCTCCTTGGCCGTGACGGTCACTTCTTTCAAGGCAAGCGTAAGCACATTCATACGAATCGTAGTGTTGGCTCCTGTCTTTGGCTTCACCGTAATACTGTCTATGTACGTTTCATAACCAATAAATGAAATTTCATATTGGTAACGCCCAGGTTTCAGTTTAGAAATGCTAAATCGCCCTGATCCATTGGTCATTGTCCACAGATTCAAGGCGGGAATACGGACATACACCATTTCCATTGGCTTTCCTGATTCCGCATCCAAAACCTTACCGGTAAATGATTGTAAAAACTTACCCTGAGCGAAGACTGAGGTTAAACTGAAATATAATATCAACAATGAACAAAACAACTTTTGCATGAACATAACATGAAATTTGTATATGTAACGATCACTTATACAACTCTTATTAATCAAGTGCAAATATACAAATAATTCAACATATATTCACTCTTATGATTGTAATAAAAAAAGATTCCGACAATCTAAACTGTCGGAATCTTTAATATTATTGTCTACAGATTACTTCTTGTTAGGAAGTGAGAAATACCAATTTTTGGTGTTCAGCAATTTTTGGTAGAGAGTGGCATTCTTTTCAGTTGCAGCTGATGTTACTGGGAAATCGCGGCGGGAAACCTTCCAAGCGAGCCAATCGGCACCGGCGCTCTTGTGTCCTGCAATACGAACCAAATCAGAGAAACGATGGCCTTCAAATGCACATTCAAGTGCGGACTCATCTACTATCAAATCCTCTACCGCATTGATGATTTCTTCCTTGGTTACACTTTCAACCAATTCATCACGGCTAATGCAGAGAGCAGCCTCTTCCTGTTCTTGCTTTTCGCTTGACCAACCATTCAAACGCGCTTTATTTTCTGCCACTTTCTTGGCAACCATGCGAGCGAAGGTATAAATGGTATCATTATATCCCGCGGTCATACCGCACCCGCGAGAATGGATGCCACCATGCCAATAGGTAGGATTGGTCTCAAGAGTTCTGTCAGACATACGGTCGCTTGTATAGAAATCCAGGAATGGGTATTGCTTGGATTTCTCAAATTCCTCAACGGAGAGATAATACATACCTCCTGACATTGCTGTAGGATAAGATGAGAAATATGCTTTGTTGACAAGCGTTACGTCAACTGAATCCTTTCCGTCACGACCCTTTGGATCAATGTAGATTTTCTGTCCGAGTGTGTCAACTTTTGCAAAATAAATGGTATCAGTAACAATAGTATCCGCACCAACGTAGAACTTGACAACCGCGGAGTCACTATATTGTACTCCAAGAGAATCCTCATATGTACGCACGTAATAATTATTGAAATCACCGTATGCCAAAGTCGGGAAATTCTCGCGGATCAAACCATCCTTCAGGACTCCGAATGCCAATTCAGGGAAACCAAGACGGTTGATGGCTTCAGCAAATCGCAAATATACCTGTGGCATGCGATAGAGTGGTATGTTGTAACGGATTTGGAAACCACTTGCCGTTGTCATACCTCTTCTGTTTCGTGTGCTTGCACCACCTGCACCATAAACCTGACTGTTCAAACCACTGCTTGCAGGACAGAACTTATTGATGATTCTGTACTTGTCCTCTCCGCGTGACAACTGAACGTAAGGTGCGGTAGCATCCAAACGACCATCAGACATCTCAAAAACATATTCCTTTGTTTCAATGTTATCCTTGAAATCATAGATGCAATACTGCTGTTCTTCGTTCAATGATGTATAATTGTAAGAAGGAACAATCTGCTGATATGTTTCATTAGGAGAAATAGAAACACTGGCTGAAGTGGAAGCCTGTGTAGCATCTTCCTCACCGACAGCAATGGTAGTACTTTGACTGGAGGTCGTTGAGAAGCCAAACACATTTTGAAGATCGGTCATGGTAACACCGAAAGTTCTATTGGCGCAACCAACAATCATGGCCAACTGCTCAGAGGTGGTAGGATTCATCACTCTCAACCAATTTTGAGAACTCAATGTGTATGAAATCTCATCGTTGCTGTTGGTCTTGTTATAACCTACATGATAGTTTTCATTATTGCTTGTATACGAAATCTTCTTGAAGAAATCATAATAATATTCAGCGGCTTTTGCATAGTCATTCTTGATAAGATATGCGTCAGCCATAACCAACTGTACCGGAATGAACATGTATCTGGTATCATAGGATTGAGAACCATTGTTGACACTACCATAACTTGGAAGTCCGTATGCGGTCTGCAATTCGAAAGCTCTATCAAGACCATTCTCGATGAGTTTGTCTATCAAGTTGTCTTTGTTCACTTTGGGAGCGCTTGTTTCAAGTGCAAGTGCTTCATCCGAGTTGTCGACAGGAGTGGTAATGAACGGAACCTCACCATAAAGACGAACCAACTGCAAATAAGTCCAAGCGCGCAAAGACTGAACCTGCGCCGTTTCACGAAGCATCTCATTCTTGTTATTCTTCAAGAAAACGGTATCAACCTTTGACAGATAGAAGTTACAAGAATTGATGATGTGATAATAATCAGAAACATTCAGGAATTTACTGCTTCCATCCTCCGGGTTTTCAAAATTGGCGATGGAGAGTATAGAATCAGTAGTATAGGTACCAGTTGTGGACAAGTCACCGCGAGCTTCATCAAGCACTACAGTACGTACGCCAACTTTTTGGATACTTTTCAAGATACCAAATGCGGAGTAAACAGAGTCCTTGGCAAACTCGTCAGAGAAACGAGTCAGTTCTGGAGTCAGCATGTCCTGACAAGAAGTAGCCATCACAGCTGCGGCGAAGAACATGCCGAATATGGATTTTATTGATCTATTTTTCATTGTTACACAATTTTACAAGTTAATAGTAACACCGAGGTTGAATGTGCGAGACTGTGGAAGAAGTCCGCTGTCAATACCCTGATAAAGCGTTGTGGTTCCACAAGAAACCTCAGGATCATTACCTCTGTACTTAGTGATGGTAAACAAGTTGTTAGCTTCGCCCCATACTGTGATGCCTTGCAACCAAGAGAGAGACAATGGCAGGTTGTAAGTAAGACGAACCTTCTTCATCTTCAAGTATGAGCCGTCTTCAATCCAACGATCGGAGAAACGTTCATTGTTTACATACTCAGAACTGGAAGTAAGAACAGCGCGTGGTATGTCGGTAACCTGACCGGAATATGTCCATCTGTTTACGACAGCGGTCGTCTTGTTCCACAAGTTGCTCGTCGACTCAAGCTGTGAAGCTTGATAGTTGAATACATCGTTTCCGAGTGAATACTTGAATATAATATCAACCGTGAAATTCTTCAAGAAATTGACACTGGTGAAGATGTTACCATACAAATCTGGATTAGGATCACCGATAACAACCTGGTCAGCCTCTGAAATCCAACCATCACCATTTTGGTCAATGAAATGAACGTCACCGGCTTTGAAATTGCGTGAAGGATCACCTGCATATCCTGTGGGATATTTCAAATAATCGGTTCCATTGTATGCCTTGGATGCTTCTGCTTCGGTTGCGAATACACCTGCCGTCTGGTATCCATAGAATACGCCTGCTGCGTTACCAATGCTGGTAAGAATATTGTTCTGACCATATATTGATGAGGTATATCCATGAATGGTCTTATATACGGAACCCTTTGTTCCATCTGGATTGAGATTGTAATAAGTCAAAGTAGATGAAGGAAGTTCTGTAATCTCATTCTTATAATGTCCGAGGCTGAAGCCCAACTGCCACTTGATGTTCTTTGCATTTACCAATACACCTGTAGCGTTGATGTCGAAACCGGTGTTTTTCAGCGCACCATCATTGGACCACATGGTTGGGAGACCTGTGAGATAACTCAAACTCTGCTTGGTAAGCAAGTTGGAGGTCTTGCTGAAGAACACGTTTGCGCCAAGCGTCAAGCGATTGTCCAAAAGACTTGTTTCAAGACCTAAGTTGAAGCGGCGCGTTGTTTCCCACTGGATTGAAGAGTTGGCAATGTTCGCCAAGTTCAAAGAGGTAGCGCGGTTGATGAACTTATCGTTGGAGAAATATGTACGAGCTGCATAGTAGTCGATGTTGTCATTTCCTGACTCCTCATAACCTGCAGACAATTTCAGGAAATTGATGCCCTGAACATTGAACCAATCTTCATTGGAAGCCACCCAACCCAAACGTACTGCCGGGAAGAGACCCCACTTGACGCCAAAGAGTTTGATACCTTCAGACGTGTTTTTTCCAAAACGTGAAGAAGACTCTGCACTCATGGTTACGTCAGCAAAGTAACGATTCATGTAGTTGTACTGTCCATCGATATAGTATGCCAAGTTGAGCCACTTGTCGTTGTTACCTCCATAGGAAAGATACTGCAAAGAGTAGGACAAATTAGGCATCTTGTCATTGCTATTGTTATATCCACTTGCAAAACTGTTTGAATAGTTGAAAGAATTCAAACGGAAGCCACCGGTCGCACTCAGATTGTGGGCGCCCATTGTCTTGTGGAAATTCAAATAGAAATTGTTGGAGATGTTGCTTTCGTCAGCAAACTGAGACTTCACGGCACTGGTTACATAACCCAAACCTTCGGCGAACTTTCTGGGTGTACCATCACTTGGCATGTAGTAAAGTTCAGATGTACGGTTCATAACATAACTGAAACGATCGCCAATGGTCAACCAAGGAGTAACATCGTATCTTGGATTGATGTTGAGCGTGAACTGTGTCTGCTCGTGATAGTTTTTGTTATTACCTTGTCCATTAGACAATATCCAATATGGATTGGCGAGGGGGTCGGTTCCATAATTAATGGCATAAGAGAATGGATTGCTGGTATCATCATAATTTCTTCCTGCAAGCACCTTGTCGGAGCTAATAAGAACATTCTTTCTTAAGGTAGGATCCCAATTGATGAAGTAAGCGTACTTGCTCAACATTGGAGACTGTATCAATCCCAATACATTAGGTGAAGAAATGTTGGAGGAACTATAGTCCTGAGCCCAACCATTGTCACGCAAATTGTAAGCGCCACGGCTGTAGGAAATATCAAATCCGGTGGTGAAATTCTGGAACATTTCAATGTCGGTGTTGAAACGGATGTTCAAGCGATCGAAATCATTCTTTTCGGCTGTGGCCTTTGAACCGGTATATCCCAATGACAAAGCATACATTGCAACTTCATCACCACCCTGTACACCAATCTTGTAGTTCTGTGTGAAAGCGGTACGATACAAGTCACTTTGCCAATCCTGATTATTATGATAAACATCGTAGTAAGGATAATTGGGGTCTTCATTCATGAAAGGCTGAGAAGCTATGGAGCTTAATGCGCTCTTGCGCTGAGCAGGATTATCGGGAACGAACGTACCAAGCGCCTCGGACATATAGTTACGGTACTGTGAACCGTTCATCATGTCGATAGTAGATGGAGCTGACTCAAACCCGCCATAGATGCGAACATCAATCTTGGTTGCACGCGACTTGCCGCGTTTTGTCGTGATTTCAATGACACCATTTGCACCTTTTGCACCGTAAAGTGCCGTACCGGTATTGAGTACGCGGATGTTTTCGATGTCATTGGGGTCAATCGTATTCATCACATTGTTGAAGAAACCTTGATGTATGGCTTGGCGGTCGTACTGCATGTCCCATATCACACCATCGACAACAACCAAGGGTTGTGTGGTGGTATTGAGAGATGTTATACCATTGATGAACATGGAAGCACCCTGTGCCGGCATACCACCATGCATGACCGTACGCGTAGTACTGTTCAATTCATTTTCAATATCAGACTCAGCGGATACGGCTGAAGTGTTCTTAAGTTCAGCAACCTTCTTGGTAAAGATGGCGTTGCTTGAACCATAGAAAGACTTGAAAACGGAACTGTAAAGATTGGTAGTCTGAGCTTCAGCACGGACAGGTATCTGCACTGGATTGTAATCCGGTGTTGAAACATACAATGCCGTTACAAAAACAGGGACTTGCAACTTATAAGTACCATCTTCACCCGTCATGGCTGCATAACGGATATCATTGAGAGCCTGAATACGCACACCACTCAGTGGCTCGCGTGTTGCGGCATCGAATACGGTACCGCTTACTTCCTTCATCTCATAGGAGGGGCCGGCCTTGATGACACGTTTCTTCACAACCTCGATGGAATCGCTATCTACATCGTCTTGAGCCATAGAGGGAGTGAAACCTGCACTAAGGAATAAGCATAAACCTACGCCAAGGGCTCTTCTCATAAAATAATTTCTACTAATACTTTTCATTGTCTTCTTATTTTTACAGAGCCTTATTCGTCTTTGCCCTTAAGGATAAAACAGTCAATATTAAAGTTTGGAGTTGTTGTCTTTCTGTCGGTCAAGGACATAACAACAGAAAGGGAAACCATAGGATAACTCTTATTCAAGCCTTCATAACAGTATGGGAACTTGAAATCCTCAAAGAGAAGGATGGTGTCAACCTTCGTAGGATCAGAGATGAACGGTTCCTTATCGGTTCCAGACTTAACAGATTGGAAACTACCTTTCTCATCAAAGTCATACTTCAATTCAGCGACAAACTTGTTGTTTTTGGGTGCAACATTGGAACTGTCAGTCATGTTTTCAGGAACGATGACTACATACAAATCGTATTTGCCGGAGAGTATGTGCGGCAGATTGAAAGATACAATCGGCTTGGAAGTCGGAGTAGCAGCCACAAATTCCTGATACGTGTTTCCGGAAAGTTTACCAGAAACATACGGATTACGTGTTTCTTCAGTTACACTGCGACGCACACCTTGAGGATATGCACTACTCAATGCTTGTGAAGCTTTGTTCGCACTCGCAAAATAATAGGTATTCTCTGCTTCAACCGTGATAGGGAACTGCCAAGACTCATTAGCTCTGAAATTGAAATAATCCGTGATGAATGCATAACCATTACTTGCCTCATAAGGTGTCTTATGTTCTGCCAATTCATTACAATGTGGCGCATGCTGGTGCTTGTAGTACTCGTCTCCATAGAAAACAGTTGACACCAAGGAGTCAGCCGTATCGAAGAAATCCTTGACATATTCAGTGGATGCTTTCGTTACGTCAAAACCTAACTGCTCATACAAACTATAATACATATTGTTGAAAATAGCCTGCTTAGAATATAATTCACTCAATGAGTCACAATCAACGCTATCAACAACATACTTAGTCAATTCTTCATCATAATAAGAATATTTGTTGCTCTCATGATATACAAAGAACTGTGATACCTTTTCCATTGCCTGTCTCCAAGCATTGTTTGAAGGATAAATAGCGGCACAGAGCGAGTCCTCGTTGGTGGCATAGTTACTCAGCATCTTGTTGCTCTTGTAATAAACAGAGTCAATATACTGTACCTGTCCTTGAACGGTAGCACCGGGAGTACTTGCACCTTCTACAAAATACATGGTATCCTGTGTGAAAATATAATCATTCAATTCAGACAACTCAGGATATTCAGCCATCAATTCGCGAAGATTGGCAACATAAGGTACTTTTGTTTGTACAATGTATAATGTACCATTTACAGAAGGAATGTTTCCTATGCCCTTGTCGATTTGAACACCATTGAGAGTCATGTTGGGGATGTCAAAAGTAGCATACTTGCTGTTGCGAAGCAGAAACTTTTCAACTTTGGCGTATGCACCGTTGTAATTGAAATCAGCGATGTGATTCTTGACGAACCTATCCTCTACATATTGGATGCTATCCACGTTGTTGGGATTGTTAGCCAAAAGATCGAGCCAAAACTTAGCATTGTAGGAACCATCCACAGGCGCCCACACCGTAAACTGGCGATTGGACTGTAACAACTCCTTATAGGTAATAGTTGAAGGAGTGCCGTATGCTTTTTTGTTCACGAGAGTCTTCTCAAGAATCATTGCGAAGGAATCAGCCTTCCCGGTTGCCTGGATGTTTTCCCAAAGCGTACCTGAAGCATTTGAACCCGTATGAATATCGAAATGATCATCTGAACAAGAAGCCATACCGAAAATGGCAAGCAGCGCAATAAAGCCTCCTTTGAACCATTTGCTATGTATCTTTTTCATAAATTTTCTATTTTAATTTTAAATGATAGTTGAATGTGAATGTCAGGCATTGCCACAAACATGTGTCTTTTGTACAACGCAGACGAAGCTTATGCCCTTCATTTCACCGACTCTTTTAATTTCTTACGATATCTTCATCTACATCCCAAACAGGATTCTGAACCAAAGCCGTATTGATCTTCATTTCAGACTTGCTTACCGGATTGAACAAAGAATTAAGGGTACCAAGCTTGGCCTTTATGGAAGATGAATTGTTGGAATACTTTGAAACCAACTGTGCCAGCATATTCTCCGTGGAACCATCGCGCTGGGCCATGCGAACAAGGTCAAACCAACGCTTGCCTTCCGCATAGAACTCGCGATGACGCTCTCTCATTACCAAATCCTGCATGGCAAGAGCCGTCTTGTAACCTGCTTCAAGAAGCGCATTCTGAGTTTCAACTCCAGGGTTGGCACGATCATATAATGCCTTTACAATATTGAATGCGGTCGACAATTCCGAGGAACCATCAGCGGCCGTGAACGCCAATGCTTCAGCTTTCATCAACATGACATCGGAAACACGATAAATTATCCAATTGGAGCCGATAGAAGACATGATATTGCTATAAGAAACATTTGCTTGATCACCACTCTGCTTGTGCACATCCTTGGAATCAATGATGTCAAGTCCCTTTGCAACATATTTGATAATACCATAATTGTCGGTCTGGTCTGAACCCTTCAACTGCTTATAGTATATGTTTTCTACATAGCGAACATCTGTCTTTGGATAAAGAACATCCGCCGGATCACACTTGGAAGACAAGGACTGAACAATTGGAGATCCACCCAAAATGGTTGGTGTATACTTACCACTTAAAGAATATCCGTAGAAAGTAGATACGGCCGTGTTTGGATTGGTACTTTCATCATGCTGCAACTCGAAAATGCTTTCAGGTGAATTTCCATCACCAAACAGTCTGCCATAAATCTCGTCTGTAAAACGACCTACGACCTTGTTTTCCATGATGGGGAAAGGAACCTTGCTTGCATCATTCTGACCCCAGTATTTGGTGCCGCTCTTCTGGAAATCCTGCTTCTTGGTAGTCAAGACATAATCACAACACTCGATACATTTCTTATAGTCATTCTTAGACATTTCACCATACTTGGCAACTGAATCGGGAGAGGCATTCTTTGCAGCGCGCCACAAGTACAAGTCAGCAAGGATGGTATAAATCGCATCGCGAGTGATACGACCGCGATTGTACATGTCACTGCCGTAATTTGTCATACCCATATCCTTGCAAGAATCCAAATCTGCAATCAAGAAATCAAGAATTTCCTGCTGTGAAGTCTGCGCAATTGGGTCGCGAGCGCCATCACTGGTATCATTGGCTTTGGTAACCAATGGTACGTCGCGGAAAGCACGAACGAGGTAGAAATAATACAATGCGCGAAGTGCCTTGCACTCAGCCTGTATGGGTTCCCAAGCACCTTGGTCAAAGCCAGGGTCTTTTGACATAACCTCGGTACCCTTTGAAAGGACGAGATTGCAATAGCCAATTCCTTTGTAGAAAGCATCCCATGTGAACCAACTGTTGGTTGGAAGCAAGTTGGCATTCATGATATCCATGATTTCTTCGGAACTTTCATCCAAAAGAAGAAAGTTGTCAGAACGAACTTCACCCCATACCATCATTCGATTGGCCACGTTACTGTTTATCATCTGCTTGTAGCACGAAGCCAAAACACTGGTCAAGTCCTTCTCAGTCTCCCAAAACTGTTCGCCGGTAATCTGGTTGGTAGGATAAACCGTCAGAAAATCGTCAAAGGCACTACAAGATGAAAACAATCCAGCAACAGCCAAAACAGCAGGAAGAACATAATTTTTATATAATCCTATCTTTTTCATAAATCTAATCTGTATTTATTAGAACGAGAAGTTCAAACTAAACGTAATTGAACGAGATCTCGGTGTCTGGGAATTATCGTATGCTGCGGAATAACCGGAAGCTGAGTGCTCTGGGTCAACACCTGAATACTTCGAGAAGAAGAAGAGGTTGTTGGCAGATGCGGAGAATGAAAGTGACTTCAGACCCATACCAAGACGCTTCAGCACCTTGTTGTCAAAACTATAAGAAAGTTGCATGTACTGGAGACGCATGAAATCGCAATCCTCTACATAGCGGTCGCTTGCCAAAGAGTTGTAAGAAGGACCGGCATTAACGTTCATGGCACGAGGAATTTCGGTGATGTCACCATTCTTGCGCCAACGCCAGGAAACGGCTGCGCTTTGATTCTTGTTTGAACGCATGTCTTCTGCCTTCATACGAGCCATATTGATAATCTTTGCACCGGCACGGATGTTGAAACTTGTCTTCAATGTCCAACGACCATACATCAAGTCAAAACCGAAACCGCCATTGAACGTAGGATTGGAGTTACCTAAGTAAACAATATCCAATTCATTGATCTGACCATCATGATTGATGTCTTCATAGATAGCGTCACCACCGGCGAACATGTAATTGGTACCGCCGTAGTTGTAGTACATACGCAATGGATTACCCTTGGCGTCAAAGATGATGTTGCCGTTTGCATCGCGTGCAACAGGACATGTGGCATTTTCACCGCGAGCTGCTGCTGCCGCCGCCGTATTGGAACCATAAATGGTGTTCTTGGATTCATCAGCGAAATAACCGCTGTGGTCATAGTCATAACGATAGACTCCCTTGTAACGGAAACCGTAGATGGAGTAGAGTGCATTACCAATCTGAACACGGCTCAGATAAGTTTCATTCTTGTAGTTGAAATCGCCGTTAAGAGATGAGAGGACGCTGGCATCCATGCTCTTGACGATATTCTGGTTCTGAGAAGCATTGAACTTCAGTTTCATCGAGAACTTGCCGACCTTGAAGATAGGTTTGGTCGTCAAATAAACTTCCCAACCTCTATTTCTCAAAGAACCTACATTTTCCCAATCCAAAGAACTGTAACCAGTGGATGAAGGTATCTGAACGCCAGACTGCAACAAATCGGTGGTATTCTTCTGATACCAGTTGAAGTTGAACTGCAAGAGATCCTCAAGGAAATTCAAGTTAACGCCGAGGTTGACAGAGCTTGTCTTTTCCCACTGTACCGTAGTCAGACGCAAGTTTGCCGGTGCAATTGCCTGCATGCCTGCATAACTACCATTGCTGCTGTATTTATTATAAATAGTAGAGTTGGTTGAAGGTGGGTTACCTGTGATACCCCAACCTGGAGCAAATGAGAACATGTTGATGACTTTCTTCAAAGGACGGAAGAAAATTTCATCGGAAATGTTCCAACGACCGGAGAAACTTGGGAAGTAGCCCCAACGCTTGTCCTTACCGAATGAAGTACTACCATCAGCGCAAATAGCTGCATCCAATACATACTTGGACTTAAATGCATAGTGTGCTGTAGCGAAGAAACTCATTGAGTGAGACTTTGAGGTAGTGGTGTACATATTTGTTGGATAGGCATTAACCGTAGGGTCTGTAATACCACCAACCAAACCATTGGCAGAAATATACTGGCTGTTACCTGTGTATGAAGTCAATTTACCACGACCGAGCATCGAGAAAGAGTGATTCTTCGGTAATTTGGGCTGGAAGATAAGGTCATGCTGCGTTGTGAATGACAAACCACGCGTATTGTTGTTGGCCGCAACATTGATACCATCGTTCCAAGAACCTGAGGAAAGTTCACCCGGGAAAAAAGCGTCAGAACCTTCGGAGGTTGCATTCATATAAACCTCACCCTTGTAGTCCAATCTCGTCTTGCTGTCATCCTTGCTCAACAGTTTGTATTCAATCTCGAACTGCGGAGATATGGTGTAGTTGCTGACCTTACTCCAAGAAAGATTTGCGATAGCGACAGGGTTACCATTGGAAATCAAAGTTGCACTATTATCCTCAGAAATTGAACGACCTAAATAATAAGAGGTATAACCATTAGGAGTTTCACCTGAAGCAGAACTTGCAGACGGATACATCTTGAAATATTCACCGGTATCATAGTAAGAATCGGTCAAAGGATTGTATTCGTAACGCGTAATGGACATGTTAGGCATGGCGTTGTACGCACGCTCAAGAATACCGGTATAGTTACGGTTGTTCTTCGTATAGGTAAGAGAGAAATTGGAACTGAACTTGATACGGTCTGAAACCTGGTAGTCCAAAGTCATACGGGTGCTGAAACGGTCAAGACTCTGCTTGATAATGGTACCTGTTTCATGGTCATAACCACCGGAAACACGGAATTGCGCCTGCTCACCACCACCGGTGATACTTACATAGTACTTGTGAGACTGACCGAACTGAGTAACAGCGTCAACCCAATCCGTATTCTTGTTATAGTTGCCATAGTAAGCGGTACGGTCGCGTTTGTACATCAACTCAACCATGTTTGACGTCAAGTCACTCTGTCTTGGGTTGAAATAAGCTTCCTTCATCATCATGGTATAACCGTCACCATCCAACATGGTCATGCCTTTTGGCTGCCAGCTTCCGGTGAAATAGTAGTTACCCGAGATTTTGGTCTTACCGCGGGCACCACGACGTGTCGTAATTTCGATGACACCATTTGAACCTCTGGAACCCCAAACGGCGCAAGCGCTTGCGTCCTTCTTGACTTCAATGTTCTTGATGTCTTCCACGTTCACATTCAAGAGGTTTGCGAACTGTTCCGTGTTGTCCATATCCTGAAGGTCAATATCCGTGGATGAATAGTTTTCGAGAATGTGGTTATCAACAACAATCAAAGGTTCCTGATTACCGGTAATTGTAGTTACACCACGAAGACGCATGCTCATGCCGGCGCCAAGGTTACCAGAGTTGGCAACGATGTCAAGACCTGCAATCTGTCCCTGCAAAGCCTGGTCGGCGGACTCGAAGGAAAGACCCTTCATTTCATCCATGTCCAACTTTTGGGTCGCGGCGGAAACTTCTCTTTCCGGAATGGTCAAACCATTTGACTTGATTTGACGGCGGCCGGTTACCTGCGCTGATTTCAAGACACGGGCGTTGTCCTCAAGCTGAATCTTAAAAGTAGAGGCAGTACCAATCTTTCCCGTCCAAGGTTTGTAACCAACGAACACGACTTTCAGCGTATTGTTGGGGTTCTTTATGGTCATGGTGAAGTTACCGCTCATATCGGTAGTCGTTGAAGACTGTACACGATTATTAGCGTCAATTTCCAACACGTTGGCCATCATAATAGGACCATCTTTTGGATTATAGACGTTTCCTGAAATTCTTTTCTGCGCATAGCTCAAAGAAATGAAGCAGCACAGTATCAGTGTCAAAAGAAACTTTATCTTATTCATAATATACTAATTTATTTGTCTCCTAAAAGAGGATAGGAATCGATGAACTTCTTAGCGAGTGCAGTACTTGCCCAAATTTCATCATAACGTTTTGGAGATCCATCCTCGTGTTTCATCTTCATGA
Organism: Prevotellaceae bacterium UBA1787; assembly: GCA_002315195.1. The sequence goes on from DCGD01000002.1 coordinate 31,579, forward strand.
AATGCAACGCATTGTCAAGTTGATGAAGTACCACAAAAGATGAAGTTGATATTGTCTTGGCTTTTTCTATCTCTGAATCAAGAGCGAGGTCACGCGCCAGCATGTTGTAACGAAGACCCGTGCCTTCTCCTGCCTTTGCAATTCTGCCATCGTTGTCTAATACGGTAATGCGGTGTCCACCTTCCTGAACCAACCTGACGGTCATGTAACGTTCAGTTATTGTATCAATGGTTGCAGTTTCGTATTTCAAGGTATCGGTCGCATTGTTGTCTGCAAATATAGAGTTATCCTGGAAATGATACTTCACAAAGTTCAAAAGAACAGTAATCATGGCCTTTGCCTTGGTTTTGTATTCACGTGTGGCAGCTTCGGGATCGAAACCGGCATTTCCTTCCTGGGACTTGATATACTCGATGCGCTCATTGATGTATGCTTCAATTTGCGGCCATGTTGGAAGACCATTTTCAATCTCAGCCTTGACACTTTCGTTCGTGGGAAGATATACCGTATATTTATAGGTATTGAAGAAACGTACATTGTAATCCATTGCAACTCTTCCTGATTCACCGGCGTTGAAGATGACGTACTTGTTCAAAGCCGTTTGTTTTTCGGAAGCCTTCGTGTATTCGTCACCGATACCAGCTTCTTCCAAAACCGTCATGTCAACATCACAGAGACGCATGAACTGATAGTATGGAGAATCTTCTTCACCCGTGTCCTCCATAACCTTGTAGGTGGACTTGACGGTTGACTGAATGGGATGGTCAATGATATAGGTCATACCATTGCCATACTTGTTGGTTCTTGCAGATTTGTCAAACACCTGGGTTACAGTACAAGTGTTGTCAGCCTCGCTTTTGCCCTGCGCTATCTGTTCCAACTGCCATCCTCCATAAACCTTGCAACCGTTGGCACCCAATTTTGGATTCACGACCTTGATAGGTGCATGGTTGCGGGTAACGAACCACTCATTACCATCCTCTATACCCAACTTTGCTTCGGTTGAATCGACAAAGATATGAGAATCAATCATGTCTTTCAAACGGTTGTTAAGTTCTGACGTACTAACGGAGCCCGAAAGATAATCACCAACTTCTCCGGTGGCAGGGTCGTAAGTTCTTTGCTTACCGGTAATGGCAACCGTCTTACCGGTATTTCTGATACCATACTCAATGACACGAGGTTGTTTCTTGCCCATAGACACTGGGTCATAATAACATTTCATGGCATTGTCGGAAGGAATGAAGAATGCAAAGTTCGTACTCATAGCCTTCAAGTAAGTGGAGATAAATGCCTGCAATGGTGAGGAGTTAGGATTGGTAATGTAAGCATCATCGGCAGTGATTGCCCAATTGAAGATACGCAAACTGTCGCTCACCAAAGCCGGGGCGGAAACTGCTGCGTAAGTAGCGGGCGTATAAACGGCATTCAGAACATAAACAACACCATTGTTTGCAATCAAACAGGTATCAATGCCATTCAGATATTCCTGCTCGGTCTTGACTGTGGTGAACAACGGGTCTCGGGCATCGTTCATAATGGTAAGATACTTGCTTGGAACTGATTCAATGAATGAAGGCAACATCAAGTTGTTAATCAAATCCTTGATGACGGACATAGGGATCTGGTCCAAGTTTCTCGCCAAATTCTCGGTTGTAACCGGCTTTTCGGTTGCATAAGCGTCCATGAGGAAGCGACCACCACCATTCTCGGGAATGAAATAAGCGGCCATAGCCTCATCGGAAGGAACAAGCATGGCGCCCATGTCTGACTGAGCGCTACGTCCTGCATAAGCGTAAGCGTTCCATCCCGGGTCGAACTTCAGAACGAACTGTTCAACAGAGTTGTTGTTCGGGTCGGTCATTCTTGAGTTATTGTCATAGTTGTTGAAATAGCCCTTTACAAAGACTGAGTCTTCATAGCCGAGTTCTTTCATGGCGTTCGTCAAGGTAGCATTATAATAAGGAGCGCTGAAACGGTCGAGCAAGTGGCTGTAGTAATTGGTTTTGCCATTGGTACGAATCATTTCGGCCATGTTGGCAGGCGTGGTAAATACCTTGTCCAACACGTTGATGTAACCATTCTGGCAAGTGATGTCCTGTTCAACAACCTTACTGCCGAAAATATATACGTCAGTCTCCTTGCGTGTCGTGTCACCGCAAATCTTCTTGAAGTCAGAGGCTGTAATCTTCTGCTCTCCCATTTGACCGGCAATCCAGTGGGTCATCATAGGTACGGTGTTGTCGGTTGCGAGGCGGATGCCGCCCTTGCCACCCTTTGGTTTCTCCTGCATACGGAAACGCGCCCAATAATCATTATCAGGCTTTCCATCGGCGCTCTTGTAACCCGTATTGTAGGTATGCGGTATGGCTTCGCTATCCCACTCATAGAATGCAACAGAGTCCGTCGCGGTCAAAGAGGTAGAACGGCGCAAACAAGTATTCTTTGACAAATACTTGCCATCCGTGTTCATCACTGATGATGTAGTGCTTGACAACATTTCCAACAGATAAGGGTTGTCCAACATACTGCCGTTGAACAACATCTTTTTCTGGGCGGAAGTCAACTGACTGTAGTTGGATACACCCCAGGGGTTCTTCTCATAAAATTTGGCATACGCATCATCGTTTGCCACAAACAAGGTCTTGCTACCTGTCTTTGACATCACTTCGGCATAGTCCAAATCATTAATCAAGTTAACGGTGTTGGTGAAATTCCCTCTGTCTTTCAGATATTCGTAAATGCTTTTCCCGAGCCATTCCGGCTTCTTGTCTGGCAAATCGTAATCATCTGAACAAGAGTACATCAACCCGTTAATTGCCAGCAGTGCCACAGCTCCTGTGATCAAACTGCCAAGTCTTAAAAAACGGTCTTTCATACACATTGAATTTTAAATTTGTACATTTTTATATAATTTTTTTAATTTTATTAACGGTTATTTTCTTAAGGGTGACTTATCTGTTAGGCACAAAGGTAATCATTCTTACGTTTATAATGACTTTTCTACAGAAGAAAATATAAAATTTTAACATTTATTATGATTTCATTTTATGGAACAAAACGATAAGTATGTTAAAAATTCAAAAATAGGCAGTTGTAAAATTTAAGTATTTTTCACAATTTTAAGTTTTTTTATAGTATTCGCACGATTTGCATGGTTACAAGCACGGCAAAATATTGTTGGATGTACACCTTATTATATATAGCATTAGAAGTACTGCACACCTTGCCTTGAAACGCACATTGTCTTGCAACGCCATTTCGGTGGAGATGCCGGCAATCTCATTTCTGCCGCTCGCTGTTTTCATTTAGTTGCCGAGCTTGGCGAACGCATCAAATGACATGGCTATTGTTTTTCCGCTATGTTGCCGGCTTATCTACCATGAATTCTCATTCAATCAAGATTGCTGCACAAAATTCATTGGGCTATTGATTTTTCTTTCAGAATCTTGAACTTGAAAAAACACAATTTTAGCCCTTTGACACTTCGGAAAATTTCTGTGTTTTGTTCCTTAAAAGAATTGCCAAAATCCTACATTGAAAAAAGTCGCATTGCGATGCCAACTCGATACTGCATAATCGAACACACATACACCTTTTGAGTAATACAAGAAAAAGCAATAAAAACCTTTCACCATGAAAAAAAGTAAATAACAATCACAATAATAAGATGAGATTAGCGTTCTATTAATTAGGATTATGAGGAACTATATCTTTTACATCGGAATCTGTCTATGTTTCCTTTGCATCGACAAAGCCAAAGGACAATATGATCCATCGTTCACGCATTACTGGATGATGGAACCTCAGTTCAACCCCGCGAGTGCCGGCAGTACCAACTTGCTGCGCATCGTGGGCGCATACAGCGCACAGATGACCGGGTATGAAAACGCCCCCAAAACCATGTATGCAGGTTGCGACCTGCCGCTGTTCTTCATCAACGAGCACCATGGGGGTGGAGTGTCATTCATGAACGATGCTTTGGGCTTGCTTTCCAACAAGCGCATTACCTTTCAATACAACTACAAAGTAAAAATGGGAAAAGGTGTGCTAAGCATAGGTTTGCAGGGAGAATTGCTGAACGAGAGTTTTGACGAGACAAAAGTAGACGTGGAGGACACAGACCCCTTGTTTTCCTCATCAAATTTGAAAGGATCAAAAATCGACGCGGGCACCGGCATATACTACAAGCACAAGCGGTGGTACGCAGGAGCGGCGGCTCTTCACCTTACAGCACCTACCATCATGCTTGGCGAGAACAATGAATTTAACGTCAAGCGTATGTATTACCTTCACGGTGGTTGCAACATTCAACTTAGAAACCCTTATTTTTCCATCTGCCCATCCATATTTGGGATGTACGATGGAGCAGAGTATAAAGCCATTGGTTCCGCCCGCGTGGAATACAACAACGAAAAAAAACAACTTTTCGCCGGGGCGTCCTACAGTCCTGAACATTCCGTGGCGCTGTTCGTTGGAGGCAAATTCAAGGGAATCGTACTCAGTTATTCATACGAAGCCTACACGACTGGCATCGGGATAGAACATGGCGCACACGAGATTGTTCTCAGTTATGAAATGGAACTTAACCTATATAAGAAAGGTAAAAACCTTCACAAGAGTGTCAGGCTCCTATAAACATTAATGACTGCAAATTCAGAATTTGAAGATATTATAAGCCTATGAAGATAGATAATGGATTGATGGCGGGTGTAATTACATTATTTCTGTCATCTTGTTTCAGTGGTAACAGCCGGGTAATGTCCGGTGGCGAAGTGGTAGGCATTTCAGGCAAACCGTTCATCGAACCAACGCCCTACGGTATGGTAAAAGTGGAACGGGGTTACTTGAAAGCCGGCTTGAGCGAGAATGACTCGTTGTGGGGTGTCAACATCCCTTCTAAGGAAATATCCGTGGACGGTTTCTGGATGGACCAACATGAAGTCACCAATTCCATGTACCGCCAATTTGTATATTGGGTGCGCGACTCCATAATCCGCGAGCGACTTGCCGACCCCAACTACGGAGGAAACGAGGCATTCAAAATTACCGAAGACATAGAAGGCAACCCACTGGAAAAGCCCTACCTGAATTGGAAATTGCCGATTCCATGGAAGAATCCGACTGAAAGTGAAGAAATGGCCATCAAGAGTATTTACTTTACAAACCCCGTAACAGGTGACATGATGTTGGACCAAAAACAATTGATATACAAATATGAATATTACGATTACGCCAAGGCCGCGATGCGAAAGTACCGACTGGACCCGGCCGAGCGTGTGCTCAATACAGACAAGACCGTTGGTGAAGCACCAGTCATGATTTCAAAAGATACCGCCTACATAGATGAAGACGGAAACATCAAACGTGAAACCATCACCCGTCCGCTAAGCAGTTATTATGATTTCCTCAACACATATATTGTCGCCATCTATCCCGACACTACCTGCTGGATCAACGATTTCCAAAATGCCAACAATGAAAAATACATGCGCCTCTATTTCAACAGCGCCGACTACAACGACTACCCCGTGGTAGGCGTGACATGGGAACAGGCCAACGCATTTTGTGCTTGGAGAACAGACTACCTACTGCGTGGACTGCGAGGGGAAGCACGCCAGCTGCAACGCTACCGCCTTCCGAGCGAGATAGAATGGGAATTTGCCGCTCGCGGAAAAGAAGGCAATCCTTTCCCATGGAACGATGCGGCCATGAAAAATGAAAAGGGTTGCTTCTATGCCAATTTCAAGCCCGACAGAGGCAACTACACCCAAGATGGAAACCTTATCACCTCAAAAGCAGGAATTTATGGAGCAAATTCCAATGGTTTGTATGACATGGCGGGAAATGCCGCGGAGTGGACAAGCACCGTCTATACACAAGCGGGCGTAAGCAGCATGAGCGATTTAAATCCTGAATTGTCTTACAAAGCGGCGCCGGAAGATCCTTACGCACTGAAAAAGAAATCCGTCAGGGGAGGTTCATGGAAAGATCCGGAATCAATGATACGTTCCGCTTGGCGAACTTACGAATATCAAAATCAACCACGCTGCTATATCGGTTTGCGCTGCGTGCGTTCACTCGCTTCGGCAACCAGCAAAAGAAAATAATCACCATTAGAAAATCCACATCATGAGCAGTTCAAAATTCAATATCATCGCACACATGCAACGCTGGATGGAAAGCATTGCAGGACAAACTTTTCTAAACTACGCATACAACTGGGGAGCGGCCATCGTCATTCTCGGAACGCTTTTCAAGCTGACACACCTTGCAGGAGCCAATCTCATGCTTTTCATTGGTATGGGAACTGAGGTTGTCGTATTCTTCATATCGGCTTTCGACCGTCCATTTGACAAAGAAAGGAGAAAAGAAGAGGAGGAAGAGGAATTGGATGATGAAGAAATCGAAGATGATGACGAAGAAGAAGATGACGAGGAAAACAACGGAACGGATGCCAAAATCAAAGGGAAACATCCAATTTTTGCCGATTCCACCGTGGTTATTGGGGGTGGAAGCAACGTAAATGGAAATATTTCCAATGGTCAGAGTTCTGTTCCTCAATCAGGTAATGTGACTGAAATCCTGGCGGCGGGAGCATCGACAGGAAGCATCACCGCCAACCAATTGATTGAAGTCATCAAAATGGCGAACGATGAGTTGCTTAGCCGCGCACAAGCCGCCATCACACCGGAATTGGAAGAGGCTTCCAAAGAATACACGGAGAAACTCAAACTTTTGACAGAAACCCTTGACCGCGTAGAGAAACAAAGCGCACGACTGACGAATGACAGCGATGAGATGACAAACCTCAACCGCACACTTACCGGCATCAACACAATCTACGAACTCCAGTTGAAGAGCGTAAGCAAACAAATCACTTCCATTGACCGCATCAACGAACAAACCCGCTTCATGGCAGAACAGATTGAGGAACTCAACGGCATCTACACACGAATGATCAAGGCACTCACCATCAACATGAAGAATGCCGCAGCTAATCACGAAGCTTAAATTTTAAGGTTGCTCCTGCTATGATACCCATTAAGAAAAGACCCATTTCAGCACGACAGAAGATGATCAATCTGATGTACGTGGTACTGATGGCCATGCTTGCACTCAATGTATCCACCGATGTGCTAAACGGTTTCTCCGTTGTGGAAAAAAGTCTCAACCGGACCACCTCCAACGCCTCAAAAGAAAACAACCAAATCTATGGTGACTTTGACGAGCAGATGAAGCAAAATCCCGAAAAAGTCAAGGCATGGTACGAAAAAGCCCTCTATGTGAAGCACATGTCAGATTCCCTATTCAACTATGCGGACGAATTAAAACATTCCATTGTCTGCAAAGCCGACGGAAAGGACGGCAATGTGACAAACATCAGAAATAAGGAAGATTTGGAAGCAGCCACCTACATCATGCTTACACAGAACAACGGAAAGAAACTATACGATGCCATTGTGAATTATCGGAACCGCATACTTGCACTTGTGGAAGACAAAAACCGCGCCGCCATTATAGAAAGCAACCTTGCAACCGACATTCCCCAAAAGGACGAACTCCTTGGACGCAACTGGCAGCAGTGCATGTTCGAAAGTATGCCCGTCGCGGCGGCGACGACCTTGCTCACAAAGTTGCAAAGCGACGTGCGCTATGCAGAGGGTGAAGTCCTCCATGCACTCATCAACAACATCGACATCAAGGACGTACGCGTCAACGCACTCAATGCCTACGTCATACCCAACGCACAAACCATTGTACAAGGTAACAAATTCAGCGCCCGTATCATCATGGCCGCGGTGGACACCACACAGAAACCACACATATTCGTAGGACAGAAAGAAATATCCCTGAGCAACGGCCTATATGAATTCAACTGCGGTTCAACCGGCGAGTTCACTTTCAACGGACACATAGAGATGACCGACCGTTCCGGTGAAACCATCCGCCGTGAATTTTCACAGGAATATTCTGTAGTCGCGCCATCCGCGACCGTTTCGGCCGACTTGATGAACGTGCTGTACGCCGGTTACGACAACCCGATGAGCATGTCCGTCCCGGGCGTACCTTCCAATCAGATTGTTGCAACCATGACAGGCGGAACCCTCACACCCACAGGCGCAGGAAAATACATGGCACACCCCAACCAACCGGGCGAAGACGCCATCATCACCATAAATTCAAAGATGAACGGCGGGATGCAGAAGATGGGAGAATTCAAATTCCGCATACGCAGACTGCCTGACCCCATGCCCTACATAGCGCATAAAGACGCGGAAGGCAACGAAATTCACTATACGGGCGGGAAAGGCTTTACAAAATCCATGCTGCTTTCAGTGGATGGCATCGGTGCCGCCATTGATGATGGACTGCTCAACATCGCTTTCAAGGTGGAAGGTTTTGAAACCGTCTTCTATGACAACATGGGTAACGCCATATCCGAGATTTCCAACAGCGAACGCTTCACGGAACGGCAAAAAGCCATTTTCAACCGACTCAACCGCGGCAAACGCTTCTACATCACCCGCGTAAAGGCAGTAGGCCCCGATGGAGGCAGCCGTACGCTGCAAGGTGCGCTTGAAGTCATCATCAACTAAATCAAGTTTCGTGCCAAGCAAAAAATCGAATTATCATGAATTTTCAAAAATCATATAGAATGAAACGCTTCGTTTTAACATTCTCCATTGTTCTCTTTACAGTACCGATGATTGCACAGCCGCCCGCAAGGGTGCGTCAGGCACAAAAACAGCAGGAACAGAAACAGCAGACGCAATCGGTCAGCGTATCCCAACGCGCACAACTTGAATATCCCACTGCACCTTCCATGCCCGAAAACGTGGCGTGGCGGCGCGACATCTACCGCACCATCGATTTAACCAAAGACAAGAATGCCGTTCTCTACTATCCCCAGGAACCGGAAGGCGACAAGATGAATCTCTTTACATACCTATTCAAACTTGTCATGCGGAAGCAAGTAACGGCCTACGACTACACCATTGACGGAAAAGAAAATTTCACCGAATCGAATGTTTCAAAGCCAATTGACATTTTGAAACGCCATGACATTCGCCACGAAGTACAGGGTGAAAAATTCCGTATTCAAGACAGTGACATTCCCTCCGCGGACGTCAAAGCCTACTACATCAAAGAAAGTACATACTTTGACCAAAACACTGCATCGTTCCATTCCCGCGTCACGGCCATCTGCCCCGTTCTTAAATTCGGCGATGACGACATATTTGGGGGAGAAGCCATACCACATCCCATGTTTTGGCTTAAATATGAGGACATTGCGCCATTCCTTGCAAAGTTGGAACTGATGGCGAGCAACTACAACAATGCGGCAACCATTTCAGCCGATGATTTCTTCAGCACCAACCAATACGAAGGTTCAATCTACAAGACGAACAACCTGCAAGGACGCGTCATCAACAACAATGATTCCGCCGCCGTCAAGAATGAGCAAAGTCGCATTGAAAAAGAGTTGGACAAGTTTGAGAAAAACATTTGGGGCAACGATTCTGCACGCATAAGAGAACAAGCCATCAAAGATTCCATTGCCGCTACGCAAAAACGCGGTTCAAAAACCGTCCGTAAGAAATCAACGAAAGAGGACACTTCCACCAGTTCCCGCAGTCAAGTGAAGAGACAAAGCAATGGAGGAGGCAGTTCAAAATCTTCCGCGCCGCGCATCAGTGTACGCCGTCAAAGACATTAAAAGAATGAAAATTGTTTCATAACTGAAATTTTTCTATCAGATTACCATACAAGCAGAAAAGCCTCGATTAAATCGAGGCTTTTCTGCTTGTATAAGATTGTAGGAGTTAGAAATGGCTGCTTCCGTCAAAGCAATGCGTGCAAATTTTATCCTTGGGAAGCCCAATGGCTTTCACCAAAGTTTCCACGGAATTGAAACGCAGGGAAGTCAAACTCAAACGCTTTCGTATTTCATCCACCATTTTTTCATACTGCTCACTTCCGGTCTTGGAATACAATTCAAGATTTTTGTCTTTGTCACCCTCCAAATCCTGTATGATTCTGCGGGTAATCAACTCCAGGTCAGAACGGGAAGATGTAAAAGAAATAAATGGACAAGGATAGACAAGCGGTGGGCAACTGATGCGGATGTGAACCTCTTTCGCACCATATTCAAAAAGCACCTTTACGTTGTCTCTCAGTTGTGTTCCTCGAACGATGGAATCATCACAAAACAGCAAACGCTTTCCCTCGAGCAAAGTACGGTTTGGTATGAGTTTCATTTTCGCCACAAGAAAACGTCTGTCCGGTGTTGAAGGCATGAAACTGCGCGGCCAGGTAGGTGTATATTTGGTAATGGCACGACGATACGGGACCCTCTTGCTGGTAGAATAGCCCAAGGCGACCCCTACACCGGAATCGGGAATACCACAAATGGTATCAACCTCCGTTTCATCTTCATGTCCCATCTGCAATCCGCATTCATATCGCACTTCTTCAACATTACGTCCTTCGTAACTGGAATTTGGAAATCCATAATATACCCATAGGAAAGAACAGATTTGCATTTCCTTGCGTGACTCCAACAATGTCTCAATGCCATCAGGACGTATGTAGAGCACTTCTCCCGGGCCAACGTCACGCATATACTCATAGTTCAAATTCGGAAGAGAACAACTTTCGCTTGCTACCGCATAAGAACCTTCCTTATGCGCAAGAATCAAGGGAGTACGCCCCCAACGGTCACGGGCCACAATGACTCCCTCTTCGGTAAGCAGCAACATTGAACAAGAACCCTTGACTGTTTGGAAAACATTGTCAATACCATCAGCAAAAGTTTTGCCGCGACTGATAAGCAACGCGACAACTTCCGTTGGATTTGTTCCTGAAGTGCTTTGCTCAGAGAAATGCTCACCCTCTTCCAGAAGTTTCTTTTCAATTTCCTTTAGATTGACAATTTTAGCGACGGTTACAAGAGCAAATCTCCCTAAATGCGTATAGACAATAATAGGCTGCGCATCATTGTCACTGATGACACCTATGCCACACGTACCTTTGAAATCCCCGAGTTCCGCATCGAATTTGTTGCGGAAATAACTGCTCTCTATATTATGTATTGACCTGACAAAACCTTGTTCCTTGCAAAACGTAGCCATACCCGCACGCTTTGTGCCAAGATGGCTGTTGTAGTCTGTACCATAGAACAAATCGTTAATACACGGTTTCCTTGATATTACACCGAATAAGCCTCCCATATAAAAAATAAATTTGCTTGTCTTTATTTTGAGTGCAAAGGTACGGGATTTCAATGAAACCCTTTCGTTTTTTTCCAAAAAATACAATAACCTAATTCTGAATTAATACGAATAAATGTTTTCTTACGAATGCAACACAACAAAAATAAACATTCATGTTTCATATCTTACATAATTTTGCTATCTTTGCGACAAACTCTATATAAGTACATTCAATCTATTGCGTATATATGGACATTCAAGACAATATTTCATTCCCGCTACTGCCAACCGCGCCATGTAAAGTGCAGATGAACACTCTTTCTTAGTGTTCATGAGCTTCCACTGAAACAATACTACAAGTTTCCAATACATTTCAACGGTTATTAATCCCTACATAACATACACTTTACCAACAACTAAGTAATCACTCTGATGAAAATCAATATCATCCGGATTCAAGCCAATACGGGCCTTTCGTTCAATGATTGTCTGAACCAACTTCAAGATACGTTCCTGCAAGCCATTAGTCCTCTTGGAGGCTTGAACGGTTTGGTTTGGTCACGCATGTTCTTCAGTGACATAGCCAACCAATTGGAAGATTTCAAATCGCACGCACTTTACCGAATGGTTTGTAATGGGGCGTTGTCCTGCATCGAACAACCTCCCCTTGGCGGAAGTAAAATCGCATTGATTGCAGGTATCACTGAAGAAGAAATCGTACGTCTTGGCACAGAATCAAAAAGAGTCATCCTGTGCAATGGCATGCGATTTTTCTTTGAGTCCGTTCGTTTTTCCCAAGAAGAAGCGCTGACTATGTCACCCAAGCAGCAGACAATGGAAGCATTTCTTCGACATACGTCATGGCTCAAGAAAGAAGGTTTGACACTCAAAGACCATTGTCACCGCACTTGGCTGTATGTCAGGGATATTGACAACAATTACCGGCAAGTGGTAGAAGGACGGAACGTGTTTTTTGAAAAAGAAGATTTAACCCCGAATACGCATTTCATCGCTTCGACAGGAATTGAGGGCAACTGCTTTGCGCCGGCAGCGGCTGTCGGGATAGACTTTTGGTCAGTGGACGATGAAAACTGCAAGGTTCGTTACCTTTCCGCCACGGACTACTTGAACCCGACGCATGAATATGGCGTTGCTTTTGAGAGAGGTACGTTGATAGAAACAAACGGCACGAAACGCTGGCTCATATCCGGAACAGCCAGCATCGACAACAAAGGCGTGTGCCTCCATAGAGGCAATGTCATCGAGCAAGCCAACCGATTGTTCCTCAACATTGAAAAACTGTTGGAGGATGGGAGAGCCACACTGGAGGCCATTAAATGGATGACGGTATATCTTCGTGACATTTCAGATTATGGAATCATTCAACAATATCTCATCGAACGTTTTCCCAACTTGCCATTCGTCATAGTCGCGGCATGCGTATGCCGCCCCGAATGGCTCATAGAAGTGGAAGCCGCAGGCTATCGTTTTGAATAAAGGAATTTAAAACAATAAATATGAACAAGTTGAGTATTATTACAGCGATGATGCTGGCTGTGACATTCAACGGTTATTCCAAAGAGGAAACCGCACCTTGCTGGATGAACCCCGCCGTCAACCGCATCAACACCATGCCTTCACATGCCACCTTCTTTGCTTACGAAAATGAAGCCTTGGCAGTGAAAATGAAAAAAGAAGAGTCTTCCCGATTCATGACATTGGAAGGAACGTGGAAATTCAATTGGGTCAAGGACCACAACGACGCGCCCAAGGATTTCTTCACACCCCGGTTTGACGATTCCAAATGGGTGGAGTTTCCAGTCCCCGGCCTGTTTGAAATCAATGGATACGGTGACCGAATTTACAAGAACGTAGGTTATGCCTGGTACACACAGTTTTCTCCCAACCCACCCTACATCGAAGAAAAAAACAACTACACCGGTTCTTACCGTCGTGAGTTCGAGATTCCTGCCAATTGGAAAGGCGAGAACATCATCATGCACGTAGGTTCAGCCACCTCCAACCTCACGTTATGGGTAAATGGAAAATATGTAGGTTACAGCGAGGACAGCAAGGCGGCGGCCGAATTTGACCTCACGAAATTCCTCATTCCCGGCAAGAAGAACCTTATCGCCATGCAAGTAATGCGCTGGTGCGATGGATCCTACCTTGAAGACCAAGATTTCTGGCGTTTCAGCGGCATCGCCCGCGAAGTTTACCTTTATGCTACGCCAAAAACACGCATCAGTGACATTTTTGCGACACCGGACCTTGTAAACAATTATACAGACGGAAAATTGTCCGTCAAAATCGCAACTGAAAACGCCAAGGGATGCAGCATCAAACTGACATTGAAGGACAAACAGGGAAATGTGGTCAAAGAAAGCGAGCAGAAAGTGTCCGGCGCTGAAACCTCATTCAACATGGACATCAACGCTCCGCAGAAATGGACTGCTGAAACGCCTTACCTCTATACGCTTTACGCCACGCTTTCCAACAACAAAAACGTGATGGAAGTAGTCCCTCAACGCATCGGCTTCCGCAAGGTTGAAATCAAGAATTCCCAACTGCTCGTCAACGGTCAGCCCATCTACATCAAAGGGGTCAACCGTCACGAACTCGACCCGGACGGTGGCTACGTCGTACCGGTGAAACGCATGTTACAGGACATTCAGGTGATGAAGCGGATGAACGTCAACGCCGTCAGAACTTGTCATTACATGAACGACCCGAGATGGTATGACCTTTGCGATGAATATGGCATATACATGACCGCGGAAACCAACATCGAAAGCCATGGCATGGGTTATAATGAAAAGACGTTGGCACGGGATGCACGCTTTGAAAAAGAACACATCGAACGCCAAAAACACAATGTGTACGTTTACAAAAACCATCCCGCAGTCATCGTTTGGAGCCTCGGAAATGAAGCCGGATTTGGTCCTAATTTTGAAAAAAGTTACGATTTCATCAAGGCTTTTGACCCTTCACGCCCCATCCATTACGAACGCGCCTGCTACCCTGATTTCGCCTGGCCGAAAGACAAGAAATGGGAGATTACAAAAACGGACATCTACTGCCCCATGTACGAGAACCCCGACAACAACGTACGCTATCTGGAACAACACAAACCCCAACCGCTCATTCAGTGTGAATATTCACACGCCATGGGCAACAGCTGCGGCAATTTCAAGGAGTACTGGGAACTTATCAGAAAGTACCCGAACTACCAAGGCGGCTACATTTGGGATTTCGTTGACCAAGGTCTGAACGACGTCAACAAGGACGGCAAGAAGATTTACACCTACGGCGGCGACTATGGCCGCTACCCCGCTTCTGACAAGAATTTCAACTGCAACGGTCTCATCAACCCAGACCGCGTCATGCACCCGCACGCATACGAAATAGCCTACTATTATCAAAACATCTGGACAACCCCTATTGACCTGAAACAAGGGCGCATCAAGGTTTTCAACGAGAATTTCTTCCGCACGCTGGATTATGTCAATCTGAATTGGAAATTGATGTGCGAAGATAAACAGGTTTGCAAGGGCGAAATCACCAACTTGAACATTCCGGCACAAAAAGCACAGGAACTCAACCTTTCGGGCTACAGCCTGCCTTCCGATGCCGACAAAAAAGAATACGTCCTTAACGTCAACTATAATCTGAAGAATGACGAACCATTGATGAAGAAAGGCCAAACCATTGCTTACCAACAGTTGGCTGCAAGTTCCTATATCTTCCCTAAACTCGAAGACATCACGGCACCACTGCCAAAGTCAGAAGTTGTTGTCACCAAAGGCAAGAAACATGAAGCCATTGAGCAGGCAAAGCCCACCATCGAAAAGAGCGAACAATTGGCTTGCATCATCCTGACGGCGGGCAAACTATCCGTGACATTCAACAAACAAACCGGATGGATTGACTACATCGACAATGACGGCATCGCGGTTATGGAAAAGAATTTCTCCCTTAAGCCGGAATTCTGGCGCGCTGCCACCGACAATGACATGGGAGCCGAAATTCACAAGAAACTCCGCGCTTGGCGCAACCCTGAGTTGAAGAAATCGTCCTTTACCTGCACGCAAAAGGGAGACAACATGGAAATCATCGCCAAATACACCATCCCCGCTACCGAATCTGAACTAACGATGACCTATACATTGACCGCAAAAGGAGAACTTGTCGTGAATGAAAAACTTACCGTCCAGGAAAATGCCAAGGAAAAAACACCATTGCCACGTTTCGGCATGAACCTCGTCCTTGCAGGATGCTTCAACCAACTGTCCTTCTATGGAAGAGGTCCGGTTGAGAATTATGCCGACAGAAAAGGCAATGCTTCCATAGGTGTTTACAACCAAAGTGTGGCTTCCCAGTATTGGAACTATGTACGCCCGCAGGAAAGCGGCAACAAAACCGATGTGCGTTGGTGGAAAGTCATGAACGAAAAGAATGTCGGCTTGAAATTCTACGGCATCAAGCCAATGGAATGTTCCACGCTGAACTATCTCACCGAAGACCTGGACGAACTGGACAAAGCCCAACGCCACTCCGGTGACCTGACGCCACGAGATTTCTCTGTCGTTCATATTTCGGATTGCCAAATGGGTGTAGGTGGCATCACCAGTTGGGGAACATGGCCGCTGAAACAATACATGATACCTTACGGCAACAAGGATTTTACTTTCGTGATTTCACCTTTGTAGTAATACACCACAAAAAAGGGGATGCAAGAAGCATCCCCTTTTTACGTTCCTTGCGCCTGAACATTTGAACTGCTTACCGCTACATAAATATTACAAAAACCATGTCCAAGAAACGATACAAATTTCAAATTGGAGAATTTCCCGACTACGATTTTGACGGTTAAAACAAGGATTATCAATAATTCGTCTGACTTTCTTAAGTGGACTCATTTATGAATGTTCTATCGGACAACCATAATTTTGAATGACAAAATTACATGTTGATGTATCGTTTGTGCGTGCGTTGGTGCAATGGTCACCCCATAAAAAATATTGCATCACTTGCAACAAAACTACCGCAAAGCGCCCCTCGCGGATGCCTTGCGGCTTATCATGAATGGAACTCAGACTTGCGGCTTTGCACGCACTGCCTTATTCGCCATCTTGAACGTGCAACCAGTAAATTTTTCCTGCTGATACGCTTATGTTTTTTACATTTCCGTTTGAATGTTTAAAAGATGCATCACCTGGCGCTACAGGAAAATAGTTATAACATTTCGTTTCTCCATCTAATTGTACATCATTTTCCACATCGGCTGTGGCTGTTACCTTAGGACAACCTTCACCTGTGGTGTGGATGACAGGATTTTTTCTATTTACGGTTTTGATATAAAAACAATCGCCATAATCTGGTTCAATGTTTGCATTGGGACCTCCTACATAGAGAATAGCGCAAAGGTTCTTGAAGGTAACTGAGGTTGCGCCGTCTGTCGCCTTTGCGTAATGAAGCGCTTTGGTAGGATAAATGTTTTGTGAACCGCTAGTATAATTAAAATCATCAAAACCCGTAATCTGATCTGTTTCACTACTGTAAGTAGTGTTGGACTTGTAAGGGAATACCAGATGATATTCAGAGGCCATGTTTGCTGTACCCGTGATGGTGGCATTGCCCGCAGCGTCAACAGCGGTCACTTCAAACGGTACAGCGGTAGTGTTACTTACACTATAGAGACCTATTTGATCGTTCACCTCGAACTTTGGAGTCCGGTTATTCCACACTGCGCGAGAGTCTGCATCGGTGGCAAACGAAACGGTAAAGGTCATCTGCTTCTTGGTGTTCTGCTCGACACTGTCGATTGCATCATTCTCGTTTGAGCAACTGCTCACGCCTATACCCATCATCATCATGGCTGCTGCCACATAAATATATTTCTTCATTGCCTTTCAATTTAAGATAATTCCTAATATATTACAGTTTCTTGCTCATACGCTTCAAAACTTGCATTCGATGCGGGTCCACTTGTGCAGATGATGCTCATTGGCTTCACCTGATACGCCTTCATCAGAGGCTCTTCATACTTTTTCTTTTCCATACTATTTTGATTATTAATTTTGAATTTAACTCTGGTTGCAAAGGTAAAATTACTTGAACACTTACCCCCCCCATTTTGTTAAATTTTGTAAATTTTATGTTAAAATTTGTTATTATGACTAAAATGCTGTTGCATCATAGCTTCTCGCTATTAATTATCATCTTTACATTGCATTTTCATCTGTTTCAGACACTTTTCAGAGCACCTCAATGGCTTTTCATGTCTTGCCTCGTACGGAGAAACAAAGGTCACGAAAAAAGGCTGAAACTTGAGATTGAGTTTCAGCCTGATGTTTACGACTACGAATGATTCAGCGGACAGCAAGAGATGCAAGCATCCCCTTTTTTACGTTCCTTGCGCCTGAACGTTTGATGAAAGGCGGCTATTTCAACAAATTTCCCAAAATTCCTCTGGTCAGTGAACGGATCGCTGAGGACGTGGCCTGCTTGGCTATGCTTCCGGCAGCCCCTTTCGCACGTGAGCCGAATATGCTCTTCGCCACCGTGTCACCCAATGAGCGGGTTATGGTGGTCAATACCGCACCCAACACGGTTCCAAGAATACCTCCGACAAGTCCTTTCTTCGTGGAAGACTTGCCCTTTTTCTTGGTTTCCGCCAATTCCTTCTTTTCTTGTTCTTCCTTTTCGCTCTGTTCCAAAAGCACTTCAAAAGCACTCTCCCTATCCACAATTTTATCATATTTCCCCGCAATGACCGAAGACTGCATAATCTGCTGACGCTGCATGGGAGAAATCGCCCCTATCTGACTGAGTGGGAACAACACCTTCGCTCTTTCAACCATGCCGGGACTTCCCTTTGAGTCAAGGAAAGACACAAGAGCCTCACCCGTCCCAAGTTGCATGATGGCATCGACCGTCTTGAATTCGGGATTTTCGCGGAAAGTCTCGGCAGCCGCCCTGACTGCTTTCTGTTCTTTCGGCGTAAATGCACGCAAAGCATGTTGAATACGATTTCCAAGCTGGCCCAAGACTTTCTCAGGAATATCGGCGGGATTTTGGGTGATGAAATAAACCCCCACCCCTTTGCTGCGAATGAGTCTGACAACTTGTTCAATCTTGTCAATCAACGCTGAGGGAGTATCCTGAAACAATGTGTGCGCCTCGTCGAAGAAAAACACCAGTTTCGGCAATTCTCTGTCACCCACTTCCGGCAATGTTTCATACAAAACGGAAAGCAGCCACAACAGGAAAGTGGAATACAGCTTTGGGTTCTGCATCAATTTGTCGGCCGCCAAAACATTCATCACGCCCAAACCGCATTGTTGTTTCAACAAATCATTGATGTCACAAGCCGGCTCCGCAAAAAACTGATTGGCTCCCTGGTTCTCCAAGGTCAAGACCTGACGTTGGATGGCACCGATACTCGCAACCGACACCATGCCGTAAGTCTTGGATATTTCACTTGCATGCTGTCCCACGTATGTAAGCATGGACCGCAAGTCCTTGATGTCAATCAAAAGCAAGCCTTTGTCATCCGCCACCTTGAATACAATTTCCAACACACCACTTTGCGTGTCGTTCAAGCTCATCAACCGTGAAAGCAACTGGGGGCCCATGTTTGATATCGTGGTACGCATAGGATGCCCCTGCTCACCAAAAACATCCCAAAACGTGACCGGACAGTTTGAAAAATGGGGATCTTGAATGCCAAACTCCGTACAACGTTTTTTGATGAAATCATTCATGCAG
>DCGD01000002.1:50579-59591 GCA_002315195.1 Prevotellaceae bacterium UBA1787
TGGCTGATACCCGAAAGGTCACCCTTCATGTCAGCCATAAAACAGGGAACACCCGCTTGTGAAAAACTTTCCGCCAATACTTGAAGACTGACCGTCTTACCCGTTCCCGTTGCTCCTGCTACCAACCCGTGGCGATTCGCCATCTTGCCGCAGATACTAATGGGGCCATTGCTCCCATGAGCCACATAGAATCCATATTCCTTTGTGTACATATCTCCTCCAATATTTTTGATTTCCGCAAAGTTATCAAATAATTTGAACATAACATAGTTTTTGCCATTATTCCATCTTATTTTCAAAATATTATTATTGCTTCAAGCGCAACCACCGCCACATTGGCGCATTACAAATTGCTATTTTACCAATTTAAAATGTTTTTTATGTTAAATTGTCAAAACTTTTGAAAGTTTCCCGGCTTAAACCAATGTAACTTTATTTACTATAAATACCTATGCAATCATGAAAAAGAGAACAATTTGGATTATTGCCATCACGATGGGTGTCTGCTTCCTCGCCTTGCTTTGGTTGCAGAGGAAATACTTTGTGGAGATTACCAGGATCAGACAAGAGCAATTTGAAACATCCGTATGCCGAAGCCTTAACCGGGTGGCGCACATGCTGGAAATCGGTGAAACGATGAAAGCGCTGAAGGAAGACTATTTTGCCAACGAAAACGATACGATCAAATATGTTGAAGACAGCACGGAGGAAATTGGCGTGGCAAACAGCCCTCTCCCAAAAAGCACGTCCCATTTCGTATTCAGCAGAAAGGATTCCATCTCAAAACTGAATGTCAACACTTCGCAAGTCGTCAATCACACAAGCTTTATTCTTAGGAATCAGACCAGAAAGTCAATGTACGACTTGCCCGAAAAAATCAAGAGAAACATTGAAGCCAAGTACTTCCATCACCGCGCACTGCTTGACAAGGTGGTTTACAACATATTGTACTCCGCTTACGAAATACCTTTAAAGGACCGCATCGACTTCAAGAAATTGGATTCCCATCTCAAGGAAGAACTGTTCAACAACGGCATATACATTCCTTACCATTTTTCCGTAACGACGCGTAACGGGGACGTTCTGTACAAATGCTCCGATTACACCGATGAAGGCAACGAATACGTCTTCAAACAAGTCTTGTTTCCCAACAACACCACCTCCAACACAGCCATTCTATGCGTACATTTCCCGGAAATGAGCAATTACATTTTCCGCAGCGTGCAATTTTTCATTCCCGCATTTCTCTTCACATTGATATTGGTGGTATTGTTCGTTTACTCCGTTTTCATCATTTTCCGACAAAAGCGTTTGAGCGAATTGAAGAACGATTTCATCAACAACATGACCCATGAATTGAAGACCCCCATCGCCTCCATTTCATTGGCCGTCCAAATGTTGGTGGATACCTCCATAACCAAAAGCGAACAAATGACCACACATTTGTCCGGCATCATCAACGAAGAAACCAAACGCTTGCAAATGCTCATTGAAAAAGTGTTGCAAACATCCATATTCGAGGGGCAAAAGGTCTCGTACAAGAATGTTGAACTTGACATCAACGAATTGGTCGCCGAAATATCCAACTCGTTCGAGCTAAAAGTCCAAAAAATCGGAGGTATCTTCGAAGCCGACATAGACCCAAATGAAACCATCATTTTCGGAGACAAGATGCACATCACCAACGTCATTTCAAACCTCATGGACAATGCCATGAAATACCGAAGAGATAATACGGAGTTCCATTTGCACGTGACCACAAAAACCACCAATTCAAACATTTCCATCATCATTGAGGACAACGGCATTGGCATCAAGAAAGAAGACATCAAGAAGATTTTTGACAAATTCTACCGCGTGCACACCGGGAACCGCCACGATGTGAAAGGCTTCGGTTTGGGTCTGGCATATGTTAAAGGAATTGTTACCAATATGCATGGCAACATTCGCGTTGAAAGTGAATATGGACATGGAACAAAAATGATTATTCAATTACCCATCATAAAAAATTAGAAGACATGAACGACAAATTACGTATTTTACTATGTGAGGACGACGAAAACCTCGGCATGCTTTTGAGAGAATATCTCCAAGCCAAAGGATATGATGCTGATTTATATTCGGACGGAAACGCGGGATACGACGCTTTCCTGAAATCTCAGTACGACCTTTGCATCCTCGACGTAATGATGCCGAAGAAAGATGGATTCACTTTGGCAAAAGAAATCAAGGAAATCAATCCCAATATGCCCATTGTATTCCTCACCGCCAAAATTCTCAAGGAAGACGTTTTGGAAGGGTTCAAGATTGGTGCCGATGACTACATCACCAAACCTTTTTCCATGGAAGAGTTGACGTTGCGAATTGAGGCCATTCTCCGGCGCGTACAAGGAAAGAAACCGATTGAAAGCAACATCATCAAACTTGGACGCTATACGTTTGACGCACACAAACAGGTTCTTTTGCTCGACAATGTTAAAATTCACAAACTGACGACAAAGGAAAGTGAACTTCTCAAGCTTTTGTACGAACACAGCAACGATGTCCTTTTGCGCGATTTCGCCCTCAAATCAATATGGATAGATGACAATTACTTCAACGCCCGCAGCATGGATGTTTACATCACCAAATTGCGGAAACTCCTGAAAGATGATGATAACGTTGAAATCCTCAACGTCCACGGAAAAGGATATAAACTTATAGTTCCAAACAAATAAGGATTGACACTACCGCGATGAACACAACCAACCATATCCGTGACCATGAATTCACGGATATGGTTGCATTGTTGAAACTGTTCACCAATCAAGCAAGAAATTTTCGTGAAATGGCGCATACACAACAAAGATGATGTAAATAATGATTTTTTAACATCCAATGATACTTTTTCATTCACTAAAAACAGAAAATAAACAATTAATAATCCATTTTTACATAAAACAACATTTAAAAATCCAATAATACATAAAAAGTCAGTACTTTTGCATACTATTATAGTAATAAAGCCAATGACTAAAATTTTCTTTAATTTTTCATTCATATTGTCCATTTCAGTTTGCGTCATCTCCGCTTGTTCCAATTCAAGCACGGAAACCGAGGGTATGGACAAATGTTCCATCACCAACATTACCCTGGGAACGCTATACAAAACCGTTACCACTCAAACGGAAGACGGTTCAGACACCACATACACAACCACCTATCTCGGCAGTTCCAAGCACCCCTTGCTCGTTGACCAATTGAAACATGTCATCTATAATCCCGACTCACTTGATTTTGGCACAGACATGAAGCGCATCACTTTCAGCGACATAAGTGCTGACGGCTATGTTTTTCGCAAAACAACAAGCGGAATCGACACCATCTTTTCTACATCAGACACCTTGGATTTCACAAAATCTCACACTTTCGTATGCTATTCCAGCGATCTTCAATCAAAGCAGACATACACCATAAAAATCAACGCTCATCAAATCAATCCTGAAACCTTCTGTTGGACAAAGGCTGGAACATTCAATGATTTGAAATCATTAAAATCACAAAAGGCTTTTGTGAAAGAAAGTACAATCTATGTCTTCGGCGTGGACAATGCAACGAACAAGCCCGTTGTCCTGACTTCTCCAACCAAAGGCGTCGCGGCGTGGAAAAAGAATGAAATCTCAAATTTCGTGGAATTAGAACCCATGGGAATCCAATTGTTCAACAACAAGTTCTACACCTCGACAAACGGTGGTTTGTTGCAATCCAACGATGGCTGTACATGGACACAAATACCCTCCGACCTGCAGCCGGACGGTTTGATTGCATCCACCGATGTCTGCATGTTTGCGAAAAAAGGTGACAGCCTTTATTACTCTAGGAATGGCAGCAATTGGTTTAAGGATGCCATCGATGGTTCCGCCTCATACCTTCCAACCAAAGAGTGGACTTCCGCATGGTCAGACATGCATTTCAACTCGAACTTTGAATATGCCATATTAAGTGGGACAAATGAAAAAGGTGAACACGCTGTATGGAAAAAAGTCATTGACCGCTTGAACCAGGAAAATGACTGTTGGAGTCATTACGAAAAGGGAGAAGAAATCACCTATCCCCTCCAAAACCTCAAAAATTCCATCATCTTCAACTACGACAGCAAAATTTTGAATCTCGGCATTACGGGCGACACCCTCAGTCTGTTCTATGTGAGTGAAGATACCGGGCGCAACTGGGAACCTGACACAGACACATACATACACCCTGACGCCATCAAGGCCACCAATTTCGGCTGCGCCGTTGACGAGTTCCAATATATATGGATAACCTGCGCCGGAACCGGAGAGGTTTGGAAAGGACGCATCAACCGCTTGTCTTTCATCAAGGAGGAAACATCATTTACAAAATAGAACACGATGGGAAACTTCCGCTATTTCTCCTTGGCAATGTCATTCATGATGCTGGCTTCATTAAAGTTGTCGGCACAGGATGACGCTGAATTTCGGATGGAAATCGGAGGTGGACTGGGAACGAGTTTCTACATTGGCGATGTAAACACTACGTTCTACCAACACACGGGACCCGCCATCGGTGCCGTATGGCGTTATCTGTTTGACCATCGAAACTCCTTGAAAACGTCATTGACTTACGGAAAAATCAAAGGCCAGTCGGATATTTCCATTGATTTCTACCCAAAGGACTTGAATTCCAAAACAGCAAGCCAGTCCATGCTTGATTACAGTTTCTCAAGTTCCGTCGTGGACTTGAGTTGCATGTACGAAATCAATTTTTGGTCGTTCGGCTACTATGAGGACTATACCGGAAACAAGCGGCTGACACCGTTCCTCCAGTTGGGACTCGGAATGACGTATGCGGGAATGGACAAATCAATGACAGCAAACATACCCTTGGGAGCAGGGATCAAGTATAGACTGGGTAAACGCTGGAACATCGCCCTCGACTGGACAATGCATTTCAGCCTGTCGGACAAGTTGGATGGACTTGACGCTCCACTCGGCATTTCGGGGTCTGGATTCAAAAACAAGGACAGTTATCAAATTACCATGCTGACATTGACATACAATTTCTCGGCAATCTGTCCAAATTGCAATAAATACTAATAGATTATGAGCTATAAAGAACAAGTAGATATTAATAGGATACCCTCGCACATCGCCATCATCATGGACGGTAACGGACGTTGGGCAAAACGACAGGGTAAAGCACGTGGTTTCGGTCATCAGGAAGGTGTCTCCGCCGTAAACAGAGTGACAGAAGCCTGTGTTCGGCTTGGTGTCAAAACATTGACGCTTTATACGTTTTCAACAGAAAACTGGAACCGTCCGCCCGCTGAAGTCACAACCATAATGAATCTCCTGCTCGATTCTCTTGAAGAAACCATCTTCATGAAAAACAACGTCAGGTTTGAGATGATTGGCGACCGTTCACGACTGTCCAAAGAGGTGCTGGATAAAATCCAAGATGTAGAAAGTCGAACAGCCAACAACACCGCCATGACCATGGTCGTCGCCATCAGTTATTCCGCCCGTTGGGAAATAACGGAAGCAGCCAAGAAATTGGCGATGGAAGTCAAGGAAAACCTGCTTTCGGTAGAAGACATCACTGAAGCGGTTATCGCCCAACATCTGACGACCGCTGGCAAGCCCGACCCCGACTTGCTGATACGTACGGGTGGAGAACTGCGTATCAGCAACTACCTGCTTTGGCAGTGCGCATATTCAGAATTCTATTTCTGCGATACTTATTGGCCAGATTATAATGAGGAAGAACTATGCAAAGCCATTGTTGATTTCCAATCCCGTGAACGTCGTTTCGGTAAAACTGGAGAACAAATTTCCAATAATGAAAAACACCATGCCGAGCAAGGTTAATACTTACCTTTCCATATACCGTCCAACCACACTATCAAATATCATGAAGCTGCGCAAAATATACACAGGAGCTGCGATTTTGTTTTGTTTGTTTTGTACCAAAGTTTCCGTAACGGCACAAGACATTGTAAAAGTCAAGCCAACCATCAACTACAGCACTTCATCCACCAATTACGTCATTGGGGGCATCTCCATCACGGGCGTGACTGAATACGACCAAAACATCCTGCTGGGGCTTTCAGGTCTTCAGGTTGGACAAGTCATTTCAGTCCCAAGAGCGGACGGCGCCATCACCAAAGCCATCAAGAACTATTGGTCACAGGGATTGTTTTCCGATGTAAGCATTCTTGCAGACAGCATCGTCGGTGAAAAAATATACCTGCACATCAAACTGGCGGCACGTCCCCGCCTAACCAAAATAAATTATCACGGTTTGAAGAAATCGGAACGCGAAGATTTGGAAGAACGCATGGGATTGAAAGAGGGGAACCAAATTTCCACCAACACCATTGACCGTGCAAAAATCGTCATCAAGAATTATTTTGATGAAAAAGGCTACAAAAATGCCGACATTCAAATCATACAACGTGACGACTCCGCATCGAAGAACAAGGTTTCGCTGGACTTGATAGTTGACAAGAACGAAAAAATCAAGGTACATCGCATTCACTTTACCGGCGTTGACAAGGACAAGATAAAGAAGCTCAAATCCACAATGAAGAAAACAAAAGAAACGGGCAAACTAAAGAACTTTTTCCGTTCCAAAAAATTCATTGCCGAAAAATATGCGGAAGACAAAGAACTCATCATTGAAAAATTCAACGAATGGGGCTATCGCGACGCCTATATCACACATGATTCCGTCAAGCCGTTTGATGAAAAACACGTGGACGTTTACATTAACGTGGAACAAGGCGACAAGTATTTCCTAAGAAACATCTCATGGGTAGGCAACACGGTTTACAACACGGATGCACTGAACCACGCACTCGGCATGAAACATGGCGATGTGTACAACCAAAAAGAGTTGAACAAGCGTCTGAAAGAGGACAATGATGCCATCGGTAACGAATACTATAACAAAGGATATGTATTTAGCGAGGTCAAGCCAGTGGAAACCAACGTTCATGGGGACTCCATCGACTTGGAAATACGTATCATTGAAAACAATCAGGCATATCTTAACCGCATCAACATCAGCGGAAACGACCGCATCTACGAAGAAGTCATTCGCCGCGAACTGAAAACAAAGCCCGGCGATCTGTTCAACCGCGACGCCATCATGCGTTCCCTGACGGATTTACAATCCATGGGCAATTTCGACCCTGAAAAAATGGAGCCCAAGATTACGCCGAACAAGGAAGACGGAACAGTTGACATCACTTATAAACTCACTCCCAAGAGTAGCGACCAAGTAGAATTGTCCGCCGGTTGGGGACCTACAGGCATTACCGGTCGTATCGCTTTGAAATTCACCAATTTCGCCATCCAAAATTTCCTGAAAAAAGATGGGAGGAACAGCAACATCATGCCTCAAGGTTTAGGTCAAACCGTTGAAGTAAGCGCGCAAACCAATGGTACTTACTATCAGCAATATAGTTTGTCATTCCTTGACCCATGGTTTGGCCGTCGCCGCCCGAACCAATTTTCCTTATCTTTGTTCTATTCAAAGCAGACGGACGTAAACAGCAACTATTACAACAACAACTATTACAATAATTATTACAATTACATGTATGGTAATAGTTCCGCTTACAGTTACTACAACATAGCCAACTATTACGACCCTGACAAATATGTCAAAATCCTCGGTGGAAGCGTGGGTTGGGGAAAGCGACTCCGCTGGCCTGACGATTATTTCACCTTCTCCGTACAATTGACTTACCAACTCTATATGCTGCGTTCTTGGCAATATTTCATCATGAGCGATGGTAACTGCAACAACCTGAATTTCACGTTCAGTTTGAACCGAATATCATCGGACCAGCAATTCTTCCCCCGCCGAGGTTCGGATTTATCCATGTCGGTAGCGGCGACGCCTCCATATTCACTATGGGACGGCATCAACTACGCTGCATTGGCCAACAACTCGCAAAGCGCCACTTACCAAAGCGAAATGAAGGAAAAATTCCGTTGGATAGAATACCACAAATGGAAATTTCAGTTCAAGACCTATACCGCTTTGTCCAACGCAGTCAAATGCCCGGTATTGATGACAAGGACGGAGTTTGGACTTTTGGGATATTACAACAGCCACAAGAAATCACCGTTTGAAACATTCTATGTCGGAGGAGACGGAATGTCGGGATATTCCACGGGTTATGCCACCGAGACTGTTGGACTTCGCGGTTATGAGAACGGTCAATTTACGCCATACGGTTCAGAATCCTACGCTTACAGCCGAATGACGCTTGAGATGCGTTACCCCCTCATGCTTTCCACTACAAGTCTGTATGCACTGGCTTTCCTTGAAGGCGGTAACGCTTGGACAAGCATAAAGAAATTCAATCTATTCGACATGAAACGCTCCGCCGGCGTAGGAGTCCGTCTATGGCTGCCGATGATTGGCCTTATGGGTATAGACTGGGCGTATGGTCTTGACAAAGTATTCGGAACAAAAGGTGGCGGACAATTCCACTTCGTCATCGGACACGAATTTTAACTATAGTATTGTTTAACTAAAATGCGAAAATGATGAAAAGAACATTGATGTTGGCGTTCTGTATTATTGGAACGATGCTTTCGGCAGGGGCACAAAAGTTTGCGTTAGTTGACATGGAATACATCTTGAAGAATATTCCCGCGTATGAAAGAGCCAATGAACAACTTAACCAAACCAGCAAGAAATGGCAGGCGGAAGTGGAAGCCTTGAATTCACAGGCACAAACACTGTACAAAAACTATCAAAATGAAATAGTCTTTCTCTCCGCGGAACAAAAAAAAGAACGTGAAGAAGCCATATTGAACAAGGAAAAAGAAGCGAGCGAATTGAAGAAAAAATACTTTTCTCCCGAAGGTGAACTGTACAAGAAGCGCGAAAGCCTCATCGGTCCCATTCAAGACGAAATCTACACGGCAGTGAAAAACATTGCGGAACAACGTGGTTACACCCTGATATTAGACCGTGCAAGCGACAACGGCATTG
>DCGD01000131.1 GCA_002315195.1 Prevotellaceae bacterium UBA1787
GGTCTCTACTACCTGGCGGACGACAAACTGGTTGAATTGGGACTCACACCCAACCTGGACGCCTA
The DNA here is from genome assembly GCA_002315195.1 of Prevotellaceae bacterium UBA1787. The sequence continues at coordinate 66 of DCGD01000131.1, forward strand.
CAAATCACAATACTACACCTACATGATGAATGGCTTGCTGACGCAACTTGTGCGCATCAAACCCGGCGAAAACATCGAAGAGGCGCACATGCGCAACCGTTCCCTCATCGCACACTGGGTATATGAAAACGGCAAAGCCGACAATGTCGTTGAACTTGCCAACATCAACCACAAGACCTACGTGAAAATCAACGATTACGAAGCGCTGAGAGGACTTTTCGGAACACTCCTGGCAGAAATACAACGCATCAAGAGCGAAGGGGATTTCAAGGCGGCGCGCAAACTGGTTGAAACATACGCCGTGAAAGTGGACCCCACCATCCACAAGGAAATACTTGAACGCTACGAAAAACTTCACATCAGTCCATACAAGGGTTTCATCAACCCGCGTTACGAAGCGGTGACGGACAAGGATGGAAAAATTACGGACGTTCGCATAGAATACGGAGAAAGCTACGAAGAACAAATGCTCCGTTACAGCCGCGACTACGCAACATTGCCTTATGTCAACTGAAGAACAAATCAAAAACATCAAACTGAGTTTACGGGCCTGCATGAACGGGCCCGTAAGTCAGTCTTTGCGCGACAGGGGATTGAACTATCGCGTCATTTTTGGGGTGGAATGGCCAAGACTTGTGGAAATCGCCGCACAATACGACAAAGACCACAAATTGGCGGCCGCCCTTTGGAAAGAGAACATCCGCGAATGTAGGTTGATGGCACCTCTTCTGCAACCCATTGATTCCTTTGACGATGAATTGGCTGACGTATGGGTGGAAGACATGCACTATCCCGAAGAGGCGCAGTATTGTTCCATGGTACTGTTTCAAAAACTGCCCGGCGCTTCCGAACTCGCCTTCCGCTGGATTGCCTCCAACGCCGACATGAAGCAATTGTGCGGTTGGCTGCTGATGACCCGCCTGTTCATGCGGAACAAACCGCTCATGAAACAATCTGAAGACGAGTTCGCCGACCAGGCCGACTGCGCCCTATGCAGTGCAAACGTCCACGTCAGACAGGCAACCCGAAACGCCATCCTCAAATATGCCCTCATTGGCAAACGAGAAGAACACAGGGTGAAAGCGCTGTTGGAAAAATGCAACTTCCGCTAACGCCATCGTAAAAGAGAATATTTGTCAATAGGAGACAAAACGGAAGAAAAAGAAACAATCCTGACACAGAAACCGACACATGCGATTGCTGCAACAAGACTGAAACCACCGCATCAAACCGAAGAAACCCGAATGTGCTGAAACGGAGAAGCGACCGTACCCAAGAGACAGAACGTACAATTTTCAGTCATGCGATTGCCTTCATACCACGCACACCACAAGCACACGAACGAAAGTGTTCCCGAAATACAACCAAGAACGGAACACAACCCGCTTGGGATTCCCACACGCTTCCCGAATTTCCTTGTTCACCTCTGGTTGACAATATTGTGCCATGTAAAGCCGCATATTGCCGAGCCGATAAGTTAAAACTCCATAAACTTTCTCAAATATATCATTGTTTCCATACAAGATACAAAGAAATATACTAACTTTGCGCATATCAAGACCACAAGCGGCCGCAACATGCCGACTGTGAGAGGTGTTCAACATTTAAACAACATTTTAAGAGACATGATGACAAGCGTGACACGATTCACCGAATGAACGGCAATGGCTGTGCGAAATCCTTTGTTTCCAAGTACGTGGATGTGTGATTCGTATCCTATCCCGACGGAAATCAAGGATGAGCAAACTCCATTGGATTCGCATGCAGGCATGTTTTAATTCCCTCTTCCAACATAATGACACAAAGCGAAAGAAAAGAAACAGACATACGTTTGGTTTTTGAGACTTACCTCAAGACTCACTCTCTGCGCAAGACGCAGGAGCGCTTTGCCATACTTGACGCCATCCTCTCGACGGAAGGACCATTTACCAACGAGCAGTTGTACAACAAACTCATTTTTGACATGAAATTCCACCTCAGCCGGCAAACCATCTACAACACACTTGACATCACAGAGAAAGCCGGGGTTATCAAACGCAAGGAAGGAAGAAGTGAAGGAGACGCCAGGATCATATACTATGAAAAATGTTCCTTCCAAAATTCCAACCATGGGTTTATCTGCAAAATATGTGGAAAGGTCATTGATTTCAACATGAGTTCCACCATAGACAATTTTGTCAAAAAACTCAAGGACAAAGGAATGCAACCAGAAAACTATACGTTCTTCGTGTATGGCGTCTGCCCGCATTGCATCAAACAAATTAGTGAAACAAATAAATAAATAACATACATTAGAAAGCAACAGCTATTATGAAACCAGGAAAAGTGGATGCCCTTTTGGGCATTGTCTTCGGAGACGAAGGAAAAGGAAAAATCGTGGATTACTTTACACCCAAATACGATGTCGTGGCACGTTTCGCAGGAGGTCCCAATGCCGGGCACACCATCATATTCGATGGTAAGAAATTTGTTCTTCGCTCCATTCCTTCAGGCATTTTTGACAAGGACAAAATCAACATCATCGGAAACGGATGCGTCTTGGCGCCGGACCTTTTCCATGCCGAAGCAAAGGAACTGGAAGACGCCGGGTACCGCATTACCGAACGACTGCACATCAGCAGCCGCGTCCAACTGATTCTGCCTACACACCGCCTTTTGGACCGCGCATACGAAAACCTCAAGGGTAAGAACAAGATTGGAACGACGGGCAAAGGCATCGGCCCGACTTACAGCGACAAGGCGGCTCGCGTAGGACTTCGCGCCGGAGACATCCTCGAAAACTTTGAAGAGAAATACAAAGCCCTCAAGGCCCGCCATGAACGTTTGCTCCACGACCTGGAATTTGAATACGACATCACCGAGGAAGAAAAGAAATGGATGGAAGGCATCGAATACATGCGCCAATTCCAAATTATCGACACTACCACTGAAATAAACAATTTGCTGGAAGAAGGCAAGACCGTTTTGGCAGAAGGGGCGCAGGGAACCATGCTGGACATCGATCACGGCACCTATCCCTTTGTCAGTTCGTCCAACACCACCAGCGGCGGTGTCTGCACGGGGCTTGGCGTCGGACCATGCCGCATAGACGAAGTGTATGGCATTTTCAAAGCGTACAGCACCCGCGTGGGCGCCGGCCCTTTCCCCGTTGAACTGTTTGACCAGACCGGTGACACACTGCGCGAAATAGGGCATGAATACGGAGCGGTCACCGGCAGAAACCGCCGATGCGGATGGGTTGACCTGGTGGCCCTGAACTACGCCATCCAAGTAAACGGCGTTACCAAACTGCTCATGATGAAAGGTGACGTCCTTGACGGTTTCGATACCATCAAAGTATGCGTAGCCTACAAGAAGAACGGAAAAACCTTTACCACCATGCCATACGACACGGAAGGTTGCGAAGCGGTTTACGAAGAACTCCCGGGATGGAAATGCGATTTGACAAAACTGACCCATGCATCCCAATTCCCCGAAGCATTCAACAATTACATAAACTACATAGAGAATTTCACCCATCGCCCAATTTGCCTCGTCAGTGTCGGCCCCGACCGTAACGCTACCATTGAGCGCTGAACACAAACAACTTGCTTTCCCCATGAAGAAACTGTCAATTTTAGTCATTTCGCTTTTTTGCGTCTTGTGCATCCAAGAGACAAAAGGCAACGATTTCAACTTTATAACGGACAATGATGTCCAGGCTTTCAAAAATTTGGACTTGTCCGTTACCGCGGGCACAACCGGTATCGGAGTTGACGTAGCCTCACCCATCAACAAGAACCTTCAACTTAGAGGTGGCTTTTCGTTCATGCCGCACATTAATCAAACCATGCATTTCGGTATTCAAGTCGGTGACAAGAAAGAAAGCAAATACGACGAGAAAGGGCAGCGGATTGAAACGAAATTCGACCGAATGGCAAAACTGCTGAAACAATTGACGGGTTACACGGTGGACGACCAAGTGGACATGATAGGAGAGCCTACTTATTACAACTTTAACCTGCTGTTGGATTGGTATCCTTTCCAAAACAAGAAATGGCATTTTACCACGGGCGTTTACATTGGCAATTCGCGTATCGCAAAGGCGTACAACACAACCGAAGACATGCCTTCGTTAATGGCGGTAGGCATCTACAACAACATCTACAAGAAAGTCATCAACGAAGAGCCCATCATAGAAGAATACGGCATTGAACTTCCTCCCGCCATATGCGAAAAGATTAAAAATTATGGACGTATGGGCATTCACGTCGGGGATTACGTCAATGACGGGAAAGCTTACATGATGGAACCGAATAATGAAAGCATGGTCAAGGTTTCCGTTGAAACAAACAGCATCAAACCTTACTTAGGATTTGGATATGGGAGCGCCATTACCAAGGACAAGAAAATACATGCATCTTTTGATTGTGGCGCCTTGTTTTGGGGAGGCAAACCGAAAATTTACACGCACGATGGCACGGACTTGGCAAGAGACGTTCGTGACATTGGCGGAAAAGTAGGCAGTTACGTTGACATCATCAAAACATTCAAAGTGTTTCCCGTCATCAACCTGAGACTCACCTATCGTATCTAGNNCTATAAAACCATTGAATTGCAAGTCCGTGATGATTGATTACAACATAATGAAGCCTACGCACAGTGCTTTTGACGTACTGCAATGAGTATTGAACCAAGTTCTTCTTGAACAATCATTTTCTCAAACGTCCGGGAAATCAGTGTGGACGGGAGGCAAAGGTTTACCACTTTGCCTCCCACCTTGTAATATAAATGCAATGAAGGCTTGATCAACGGCCGAAAATAAATTTGCCGAAGAACCACAGACCAAAGGGAGGTAAAGTCAATGCGGAAAGGATACAACCTGTTTCTTGAAAAAAAATCCTTAGTTTTGTCTACAGTTCCAACTGGCTGATTGCACCAATCAGGGTGTCTATTTCCTGAAATGAGAGGGAGGCGAAACCTATGCGCATACCTACGGTATCTTTGCCCGTGTTGAGTACCTCAATGGACACTGATTTTTGTCTAAGTTGGCGTTCTATCTCATCTCCGCTTTTTCCCGTATTCAAACAGAGCCAAATGGCCAGACCGCCGGTCGGTTTACGGTACTCTGCCTTTTTGCCAAGCAAGAACTTTATACGTTCACTGATATACATGAGTTTCTCCTTATATATCTTTGAGGTTTTACGGACATGGCGCAACAACACACCTTCCTCAAGAAGATCAAAGAGGGTCTTCTCGATGATGTTGTCACCCTGTATGTCAATCAGATTGCGCAGCTGAGCCACCCTCTGTATCACCTCCTCCCGTGCTGCTATGTAGCCCACCCTCAATGCGGGTGCGAAAATCTTGCTGAAGGTACCTACATAGATGCGATTCTTCTTTGGTATCATACATGACAGTGGTGCGAGTTGTTTTCCGACATAATGGAAGTCAGCCCCGAAATCATCCTCTATGACATAGAAGTCATGCTGTTCCACCAGTTTCACTATCTTCTTTCTGCGTGAAGGCGATAGCGACACCGTAGTGGGATAATGGTGGCGCGGGGTGAGATACACGGCCTTTATGTTATGGGTATTGCAAACAGTTTCAAGTTGGTCGGTATCTATTCCGTCTTTGTCCGTATCAACGGGTATGACGTTCAGTCCTCCGTGGCGGAACGCCTCTTTGGCTCTCTCATAGCCCGGGTTCTCCACAACAATGGTTTCGCCCGGTTGCAACAGGGAATGAGCCACAAGATACAGCGCCATCTGCGAACCTCGGGTTATACATATTTCATTCGCGGAAAACTGCAAGCCCCGGCCATGCGAGAGGATGGTGGAGACACGCTGGCGGAAACGCACATGCCCCATCGGACACATGTATCCGAGCATCTTCCACTGGGCGGCCCTGTTGAACAGCTGCCTGTACGCACGCGTGAATTCCTTGAAAGGCAGGAGTTGTGAGTCGGGGAAACCATCGTCCACTACAAGCATGTTCGTTTCTGAAATATCCGTTTTTTCTGGAGTTGGCTGCGCATTCTCCTGAGTGTGGCCCTTTCTTTCAGCCACAAAAAATCCTACCCTTTCCTTGTTGACGAGTATTCCCTTGTAAACCAACTGCTCCATGGCATTGACCACCGTCTTACGACTAATTCCCAGTTCTTCCGCCAGTTCGCGGCTTGAAGGCAGTACATTCCCTTTTTTGAGGATGCCAGAATGTATCATTTCCTTAATCTTGTTTGCTATCTGTTGATAGAGAGGAACTGACTGATTTTCAGTATCTAAATCAAAATAAAACGACCATTTCTTAATCATTTGGACTCCTTGCAAATTTGAATTTTGGTTATCTTTTACATTCAAATATATACTAAATTTGCAAAAAAACAAATTAAATGTTTAAAAAAGTGAAAATAACTGAATTTACCAACCGATTGACCTATAAGCAGAAAGTATCCATACTGGTATTTCTTGGCATTGTGGTCGGATTGGGAGGGTACTTTGCCTACCTGCTCAGAGCCCACACATACCTGGGCGATGACCCTTCGGCATGTATCAACTGCCATATCATGACACCATACTATGCTACGTGGATGCATTCTTCACATGGTCGTGATGCTACATGCAATGATTGTCATGTGCCACATTCCAGCGTTTTCGCTCAGTATTTCTTCAAGGGCAAGGATGGTATCAACCATGTCGCCAAGTTTTTAACCCATCAGGAACGACAGGCTATCATGGCGGAGGAGGCAAGTGCGGAAGTAATCATGGACAACTGCATTCGATGCCACACTCAGCTCAACCAAGAATTCGTAAAGACCGGACGTGTTGATTACATGACGGCACAGCGCGGTGAGGGCAAAGCCTGCTGGGACTGCCACCGCAATGTCCCCCACCGAGGCATGAACTCACTTTCCTCTACAGTAAACGCTGAGAAGATGGTGCCTCTTCCCAAAAGTCCACTCCCAAAGTGGCTACAGAAAAGATAAATGGTAATTTGTAAATCGTAAAAATCAAAAAAAATCTATAAATGGAAAAGAACCTCAAGGCATGGCAGGGCTGGCTGTTGTTCGGCGGAGCCATGGTAGTAGTATTCGGACTCGGTGTTCTCGTTTCGTCACTGGCAGAGCGCAGAGCCGAAGTAGCAAGTGTATTCAACAACACACGTACACAATTCACTGACTCAATTGTATCGCAGAACGAAAAGTTCGCACAGGACTATCCACGTGAGTACGAGACATGGGCAATGACGGAGGACACCACCTTCCAGAGCAAGTACAACGGTTCGTCGGAGAAGGATATCCTGACTGCCGACCCTAACATTGTGGTTCTTTGGGCGGGCTATGCCTTCTCGCGCGACTACAACACCCCACGCGGTCACAAGCACTGTATAGAAGATTTGCGCAAGATTCTCCGCACCTACGCTCCCGGCGTGGATGACGGTGGCAAGTCGCAGCCTGGCACCTGCTGGACATGCAAGAGTCCTGATGTTCCTCGCCTGATGGCAGAGAAGGGTATTGAGAACTATTATGCGGCAAAATGGGCTGACTGGGGCAATGAGGTTGTCAACACTGTGGGTTGCTCCGACTGTCACGATGCACGCACAATGGAACTCCGTCCCGCACGTCCCGCTCTCTATGAGGCATACGCCCGCATCGGCAAGGATGCCCACAAGGCCACTCTCCAGGAACGCCGTTCACTTGTATGTGCGCAGTGTCATGTAGAATACTATTTCAAAAAAGAACCTGCCAACTACCTCACATTCCCTTGGGACAAGGGCTTCACATGCGAGGCCGCCGAGGAGTATTTTGACGAGATTGGTTTCTCTGATTTCGAAAACCCTCTTTCTCACGCCAAGATACTGAAAGCTCAGCACCCTGGTTTTGAAATAGCGATGCAGGGTATTCACGCCCAGCGCGGCGTGAGCTGCGCCGACTGCCACATGCCTTACATGAGCGAAGGCGGCATCAAGTTCTCCGACCACCACGTAATGAGTCCTTTAGCCCACATCGACCGCACCTGCCAGACTTGCCACCGTCAGGATGCCGAAACGCTGCGCCAAAACGTATATGAACGCCAACAGAAATGCAAGGACTTTTCTTACAAGCTGACCGCCGCCATCGCCAAGGCACACCTTCAAGCAAAGGTGGCATGGGACAACGGCGCTACGGAGCAGGAAATGGCCCAGGCGCTCTCTTACATCCGCAAGGCTCAGTGGCGTTGGGACTACTCAGTGGCAAGCCACGGTGGTTCATTCCATGCACCTCAGGAGGTTATGCGACTGATGGCTGATGGCATGGACTATGCAAAGGAGGCTCAACTTGAGATTGCCAAGGTTTGCACCAAGCACGGTGTAACTGATATCCATATTCCTTCATACTCAACAAAGGAAGAAGCCCAGGCGCTTATCGGTTTGGATATGCCAAAACTGCGTCAAGAGAAGAAGCAGTTCATGGAGACAATTGTACCAAAGTGGATTGACGATGCCAAGAAGAATGGAAAATTGATTGAATTGTGATGTGGCAGAAACCCTGGAAAATTAAAGAAGGAATCTTGATAGGTAGCGGTCTCGTCCTTACGGGACTACTACTTCAGTTTACGGCAGGACCAATCCAATGGTCGACATTCGCATGGCCTGCGAATGTCATCCTGCTCGGACTGATTGCAATTGGTCTCTGCCTGTCATACTTCCTGTTCGGCAGGGTATATGTTCTGCGCTATCTCACCACCTACCAGGCAGCGGTTCCGTCATTGCTGTTCACAGTGGCATTGACCATACTGATGGGTGTAACCAAGCAGTACGCGGCACCCGACCCTGCGGATTTCCTCGGGTTTCACTATGCCCTGTCCAACTGGTCGTTTGTGTTGGTCTATCTTTGGATGACATTGATTGTAGGTCTTACCACCATGCGACAGATTGCCTGTTTCAAACTCAAGCGATGGCCTTCGGTGGTAAGTCATTTGGGTTTGCTGATGGTCATAGTCTGCGGTACGTTGGGCAGTGCGGACATGCTGCGCCTGAAAATGTACTGCGAACAGGGACAGCCTGAGTGGCGTGCGCTTGACTCAAACAATAAAGTTCATGAACTGCCTCTTGCCATCCAACTTGACTCGTTCATGATAGACGAGTATCCTCCAAGACTAATGCTGGTAAGCAACAAGACAGGCGACACCGAACGCCTCAACGGCAAAGCGCTTACCCTGTCGCTCGATGACGGATTTGCAGAAGGCGCTCTCGGCAACTATCAGGTTCGTCTGAAAAAGAAAATAGAACTGGCTGCCCCAAAGATGGCTACAGACTCCACTACATACACTGAATGGAAGGCTCCGGGCGCTACTTGTGCCGCAAACATTGAGGTAAGACCGCTGACTTCATCCGATGAGCCTCGTCGAGGATGGGTTACCTGCGGCAGTTACATGTTCCCCAACCAACTGCTGGAGATAGATTCCCTCCATTCTTTGGGAATGTCTCAGCGCGAACCTCAGCGCTATGCTTCAAAGATACAGATACTGACCAAGGCAGGCGACAATGTAGAAACCGTGGTTGAAGTCAACAAACCCTACACCATCTGCGGCTGGAAAGTATATCAATACAGTTACAACGAACAAATGGGCAAGTGGAGTACCTACAGCGTCTTCGAACTCGTAGCCGACCCATGGCTCCCCGCTGTCTATATAGGCATAGTCCTCCTGATGTCAGGAGCTTTCGGTCTCTTCTTCACCAAGCGAACCAAATAAATCTTTTTTCCGTCTATCCCAAAGGGATGCTTTCTCAAAAAGAACTCTCAACTCTAAACCTAAACCTTCGATGTGGGACATCTTCATTTTTTTTGCTTTGACGGCTCTGTTGTTTTGGTCCGTAGGTGCCTATGCGGCATGGAAGGATAAGCATTCTCTTGCTTTTGTTTCAACTGTCATGGGCCTTATCGTCTTTATGGGCTACATTATCATGATGTGGGTATCACTTGAACGCCCTCCACTCCGTACCATGGGCGAGACCCGCCTGTGGTATTCGTTCTTCCTGCCGCTGGCAGGCGTGATACTCTACAGTCGCTGGAAATACAAATGGGTACTTTCGTTCAGCACGCTCATGGCACTGGTGTTCATCTGCATCAACATCTTCAAACCAGAGATTCACTCCAAGACCCTCATGCCGGCCCTGCAGAGTCCATGGTTCGCCCCTCACGTCATTGTCTATATGTTTGCATACGCCCTTTTCGGCATGGCAGCCTTGATTGCTTTATTGCATTTGACACCTTCGCTGCAGAAGAAGATTACGGTATTTTCCCCCTCAGAGACAAACCAGAAAGGTGTTCTTGACGACCTTGTCTATGTTGGATTTGCCTTACTCACCATAGGTATGCTGCTTGGGGCGGTATGGGCAAAGGATGCATGGGGGCACTATTGGGCATGGGACCCCAAGGAGACCTGGGCTGCTATCACATGGTTCACCTACCTTGAGTATATACACTTGCGTAGGATTAAGAATACAAAACAAAAATACGCACTATATACCCTTATCGTGGGTTTCATTCTCCTGCAGATGTGCTGGTGGGGCATCAACTACCTCCCTTCGGCACAGGGTTCAAGCATACATACTTATTCCGTCAACTAAATACCAACCATAAAACCATGTTATATGAAAAAAAAATTATGTCTTTTTGCCCTTGCCTTGGGCATGTTGCCTGTACAAGCACAGGATAACAATGAATTTACAGTAGATGTACAACTCCGTCCCCGTGCAGAATACCGTGCTGGTCAGGGTGCTCTCCGTGGCGATGACAGCCAGGCTGCGGCTTTCGTAAGCAACCGCGCCCGTCTTTCTCTTGGTTTCAAGTCGCAGCTTTTGGACTTGAAAGTTGCCGGTCAGCATGTTGGAACATGGGGAGCGGAAGGTCAGACCAAGTCAAACGGTGATTTCACCATGAACGAGGCATGGGCCAAACTTCATTCTGCCGACGGCGCTTTCTATGCTCTGTTCGGTCGTCAAGCACTGATTTATGACGATGAACGCATACTCGGTGGACTGGACTGGGCTCAAACTGGCCGCTACCACGATGGTCTCAAACTGGGCTATGAGAAAAACGAAGACAAACTGAATGTTATCCTGGCTCTCAATCAGAACAAGGAGAATCGTCTTGGCACATACTACGATGCTTCTACCGGACAACCGTACAAGTCAATGCAGACGGCATGGTATCACCACCAGTTCACAGATGCCAAGTTCGGTGCTTCTTTCCTTTTCATGAACCTCGGTTGGGAGGCTGGTGATGCTTCAAAGGGTGACTCGCGCTACATGCAGACCTTCGGTACCCATCTCACTTTTGCTCCTTCCACATTCAACTTTGCCGGCTGCTTCTACTATCAGACAGGCAAAGAAGCCAAGGGAAGAAAGGTAGGAGCTTATACCTGGAGTCTGAATGCTACTGACAGGATCAGTCCGATTGTATCCGTAAACGCAGGAGTTGATTTCCGGAGCGGTGATGACGGAACCAGTGGCACCTACCGCGCATTCGACCAACTTTGGGGCACACACCATAAGTTCTATGGCACCATGGACTATTTCCTCCAAAAGGTGGAGTGCGGTCTGTGGGATCCTCATGCCAGTGCCACTTTCACACTCGCAAAACCGGTCACACTCTCCGCCACTTACCACTATTTCCTTGCTGACAAGAAATTCGAGACACCTGACTGCAACAAACGATCCCTTGGCTCGGAAATCGATCTCCAACTCAATTGGAAAGCCATGGAGAACGTCACGCTCCAATGCGGTATTTCAACAATGATAGCCAATGAAGCCATGGAGGCTTATTGCAAGGGCGACCACAAGAAATTCCAAGGCTGGGGTTGGCTGTCACTCAACATCAACCCGACTATCTTCGCCTCTAAGAAATAATCAGCCCACTTGTTCCACTTGAATAGTATGAAAGTTCGCTTTCGCTGAGTTAACCGTCTTTGGCACAATGTAATGTGTATCGCAACGCTACGCAAAATAGAGGCTTTGCTTGTTCTCTATTTTAATTTGCCTAATGGGTTAGTCAGTTTTAACTGTTGCCTGAAATGATGCGGATATACTCATGAAAAACAAAATATAGTTACTCTATATCGGGTTTTATAAACGAGAAGTACAATCGGGATATCAAAGGTAAGAATTATTTGCAAAATATGACGTAATAGAGATTACATGACGCTGTAAATGATAAACGTACCACAAAAACAAGGAAAGACGAAGTTTCAAACTTCGTCTTTTCCATTCTCTCTTCATATTAGTAGAATACTGTTATTCAAATAAAATTATCACAGTCAATAACTAACGTAATTGTACCTTTTTGTTTCCGATGATATAAGTTCCTTTCGGCAACCTATTAATGTCACTTTCATTCTCTCCTACTTTCATACCCCAAGGCGTATAAATTGTATTGATGGCATTGTTGTCAGAAAGAGGAGCGACGGCACCTGACACAAATTCTTCCTTAGTTACAACCTTAAGTTCATCCGGCGTACCCTCTGGTACAACCAAATAAGACTGATTTGCTGGAAGATACTCCTCTGTATATTTGACAAAACCCAGTTCACCATTGGAAGTAATGCCTAACACTCTCATGGTTGCAGGGTCATATTTCTTACGCGCATCAGCCGATTTTGGTCGGCCTGGATTATTGAAATAAACACCTGACAACATGTTGTCCTGCGGCTTCGTTTCATTGTTCATTAATAGATTCAATTTATTGGAAGATGGTTCATGATTTTCGCACATGATCAACACGGGCATGGAAGCCGGAATGGTGGAAGATTTAATTTCGCAAAGCACAGCCTGGCCATTATCCACCTTGTTGATATAGTATGCCTTCATGCCTGAAGATGCGAATGAAAAACCAAACGATGCATAGAATGGAGCATAAAATTTTCCTTTGCTCTCAACGCTTGGTGCTACGCCGAAATACTCATCTTCAGTATCAATTGGTAAAACAAGCCAATTGCGATAGTCGCCTTTCACATTGGTATCAAGTCCTCCTTTTTCGCGTTGGGACGTTTCACCATCACTGAGATACTTGCCTTCCGCATACACCTGATAATATTTAGCGGAGGTTTCATAAAGCGTAACATAATAACCAATGATGGCATGGACTCCGGTTCCTTGACTCAACAAATCGTATACATTGCCAACCTTCTTGATATATATAATCGAAGCGGGATCATAGAGGGTGCGTTCATGATTCTTCCACAATTGTATGGCACCCATATCGGCAGAAGTTGTAGAAATGTTAATTTTTCCGGTATTGTCATAGACATATAGATAACGTTGTGAACCGACATTCTGAACGCGATAGAAGCCATCACCTTGTAACTTTGCGAAAGAAACTGATGAAACCAAAAAAACAATCAACAACAAAAAATACTTTCTCATGATATTAAAAGATAAAAAATAAGACCTGTCGCCAAACAAAAATTAACTTGTTAGCGACAGGTCTAAATGGTCATTTATAAATTACTGTGCTATACAAACACTTACGCGATTTTTAACGTTTTCAGCAAAAGGCTGTTCAGTATCGCCCTTAAATTCTGAAGAGATGCGGCTTTCCGAGATACCATAATTCGTTGTCAAAACGCGAACAATGGCAGCAGCACGTTGTTCAGAAAGACGACGATTGATTGAAGCGTTGCCAGTCTTCTTATCTGCATAACCGGTAATTTGTACCTTTGCGGATGGGTTGGCAGTCAGATAGTCTGCGATATCCTTAATCTTCAATGATTCGGAAGAACGAACATTAGTTTTGTTCAAATCGAAGAAAATATCACGACGCAAAGGAGCCACAACAACCTTTTCAACAGTAACAGGTTTCTCAACCACCTTTTCAACCACCTTTTCAACCACCTTTGCAGGAGGAATTACAGTAGAGGGAGGAGTCACAGTTCTTACAGAGTAAGGTGCTCTGAAATTATACTTGATGCCAGCGAGAGCATTGAAATACCAATCTGCGTTGCCGGCCTTCTTTGAATTGTAATGATCGTTGAGCGTGGTTGCCTGGAGTTCAATACCCAAAACAACGCGATCACTTACGCGGAAATCAACGTTTGCACCTGCGCGACCTGCAAGGCGTGTCTTTGTGCCATCCCAAACATAACGCAAAAACTGGTCATTGTCAGTTACGTTTGGATGAGCGGCACGCATGGCTTTGTCAGCGTCACTTGCTTCACCATTCTTGAATGCGATGTTTGCACCAATACCGGCGAAAAGGCTCACATTCACAAGTCTCTTTGGATTGAAACCACAAAGCAGGTTAGAGAGGTTGAAAGTAGCGTCAACCATTGGAGCCACATAATTCCATTTCCACTTATAAATGGTATTATCTAAATCAGAACCACCCTTGCTCTGCCAAGCGTTCACAGCCAAACGGGCACCTACAACGGAATTAAAGTTGTAGCCTACACCCAACTGAGCATTCATAGACACGAGTTTGTCGAAATCAATCTCACCAAGCGTATATTGTCCACCATACTGTGCCTGAATATACCAATGAGGATTGAAAACATACTCTGTCGTACTTTGAGCGTTCACGGTAAGCCCCGCTAACGACATCAAAGCAATCGTCAATGTTTTCTTAATATTCATAATCTGGAATTTTGATTGTGTTGCATTGTATTCTGCAAGATGTGGTTAAAACCACATCATTGCAAAATAACAATTTGAATTAAATGATACCCATTATTTATTTAACAGTAACATAGTACTTGCGAGTAGTAATCTTGCCTTGGTAATCCAATGCGGAATAAGCCAACTCATAGGTGTAACCTGGTTTACCGGTAAACAAGACAATGCTTGAATTAGTTTCAGTTGACGTGCGGTCAAGAACGGTGTTCATACCATCCGCCTTGTTAGCTTCATCCAAAACAGCCTTACAATCAGGATTACCACCTTGTGCAGTCGTAGTAATCTCACCATTCTTATAAACATTAGTAACAGCAATATGCTTCTTGAATGCGGGAACAAGGAGTTCACCAGTCAATGAAGTCAGATAAAGTTCAATACCACCAGTTCCTACAAACTCAGTCGGAATCCATATAGTAGTACTCAAAGAATACAAGCACTTGTCTTTTGCCTGGTAAACAGCGGATATGTTAAGATAGCCATTGATGTTATTCAATCTATTATTGATACCATTGACAAAACTGTTCATCTTTGACGTGAACTTATCCACATAGGTATTCAACTTATTCCTAACTTTTGTGAGGTTCTTGTCAAGCTGTCCTTGTACCTGTTCATTGATGTCGGCAACCTGTTCATTTACCTGTTTAATTACTCTATTGACCTCATTACTTAATTTGTCAGCCACCTTGGTACCCATGTCAGCCACCTGATTGTTGAACTTGTCTTCCAATTTCTGCAGCCAACTGTCAAGATTATCCACCTTAATGGTATCATTCTTGTATGTAATTTCATAGGTTTCATAAGTCTGGCCACCACCGGTTGTCTTTGTCACCTTATTGAATTGAGGCATCTTTACAACAACAGCCAAATCACCGAGGTCATCCAAATGGAACTTTTGGAATGTAATTTGAGCCTTTGATGTATCAATCTTGATTTCGATTGGATCGAATGTAATCTTCAAATCATTAATCTTTTCATGCAGTTTATCTGCGATTCTGTTGAAGTTAGGAATCCTGCCTAAATTGGTGTTGTCTTTCAAGAAAGAGTATGAAAGAGGCTGAATGGCAGTAACGGCCATTTCGTATTGTGATACCACACTGTGCGTGCCGAGATTGTCAGACCAAGTAGCCTTGACAGCATTTGCATCAAGATTATGGAACAGACCTTCGATTGCGCTATTGTAGGCTAAAACAGCAGAAGTAAAAGGAGCAACAACTTCATTCAACTTGGAACCAACATTGCTGGTATTGATACCCTTCAAAGCATTGAAGACAGCCTTTGTCACATCCTTCAAATCTTGTTTATCAACATCGGTTTTCAACTTCAAAGTTTCAACATCGTCTGCTTTGATGGTAGCATTAGCCTCATAGAAACCATTGCTTGCCGCACGATGTCCGAAACCAATCAAATAATCAGAATATTTCAATGGAGAAAGAGCAACAAGAGCTTGCTTGTCCTGACTGTTTACTACATCAAGCACTTTACCCGTGAAATCGGTTGTATTGGGATTGACCGTAACATAAAGCTTACCTGCGTTACCCTCTGTTTCATCCATAAGAGTTTGCTGAGCGTAAGCATAATAAATATTAACGCCATTAATCATTTCCATATCCTTCGCGGTCAAAGCATATTCTTTATGTACATAATTAAGCGTAGCATCGGTTGGGAATTCAACATCATAATCACTGACACCATACAACAAAGCCAAAACCTTTGTGCTGAAACCGGTTGGATATGCGAAAGTACCGAAGACTGGATTGTTAACCTCCTGGATAAGCAAACTGGTAACCTGAGCTTTCAAAGCGTTAATAAGAGCATTGATGGAATCTTGAAGAAGAAGAGCATTTTCCTCAAGAGCAGTAATTCTTGCATCCAATGCCTTGTCTGCATTTTGGTAAGCTTGTTCAAGTTTGGCAATCGTAAGATTGAACTTGGAAGCTTTGACATAGTTCTTCAAATCTGAAGTCTTTGCATAATCCTTCAAATCTGAAGTCTTTGCATAATCCTTCAAATCTGAAGTCTTTGCATAATCCTTCAAAACGGAAAGCTTAGCGTACTGATCCATTGAAGCATACAAAGATTTCAAGGAGTCGCTCAGGTTTTCAACACTCTTCTTGGATGCGAAATTTTCCATTTCCTTAGCCACCTTTTCAGCCAATTCCTCGATTTGTTTGCTCAAAGCGGTGTCGTTCTTTAACAACTCGTCCTTTACAAGGTTGATGGTATTGAGCGTTTCGTTATACAGAGTTTCAAGGGTATTGGCTTTAGCCAAAGCGGCACTTGCATCAGCGGCTGCCTTTGAAATCTGGGGACCCCATGCAGCAATATAAGTTATCACGGAATCAGCAAGTTCTTTCAAACCTTCCAACTTAATCGAATTCTGCTCTGCAAGTTCGTATGCTGAATTAGCCTTTGCGGCAGTCTCCAAAACAGACTTGTTCAAGTTGCTTGTAATCTGAATCAACACTTTGATACTATCCGTATTAGCTTGAATGCTATCACTCAAATTGTCAATTTGACCATTCAAATTTTCAATTTGACCATTCAAATTGTCAACGTCCTTGCCTTGCTCAACAAGTTCTTTATCCAAATCCTCTACGGCTTTCTTGAGTGTGGCAATATCTGCACTTTGTGCAATATTCAGAAGAGAATCCGCACGATTTACATCTTGTGCATTTTTTACAATCAACTGCTTCAACTGGTCAGAAGCGAGAATGGTAGCCTGCACACCGTCTATCATTTTTTGAACTTCCTCTTTGGAAAGTCCCGGATGAGCAGCAATAGAGTCAGAAATCATCTGAGCCACCTTGTTCTGATCAGTGATGTTCTTTTCAAGAACATATGCAGCGATGCTGTTCTTAAGTTTCTCAGGAGTGCAGGTACAACTCTTGATGTTTTGGTTGATGGAATCCTGCAATGCCTTGATTTGTCCCTGCAACTTTGCCTTTTGATCAGTCAAAGCTTGTTTTTGTGCATTGATGAGTTCCACCAATGTTGCATTTTGGTCCTTCAGTTTCGAATTCAAATCGTTGTAACGATCTTCATCGTAATCCTTACAAGAACTCACCATGCCAATGCCGACAACTACCATTGCCAGCATAAGAAGTTTCGTAATTTTACTTTTCATTTTCATAATTATTGATAATTACCTTTATTTATATTTCTACTTTTCAATCTCCTTAATTCCGCAGCATTGTTTTT
>DCGD01000098.1:0-1246 GCA_002315195.1 Prevotellaceae bacterium UBA1787
AAGAGGGGAGCGGTGCCGCCCGGGACATACAGTCCGACTTTCTCGATGGGAACACTTCTTTGTTCACATGTCACACCTTTGCAAGTCTCCACGACAATCGGCTCGAATTTCTGCGCCGCATGGAAACGGGCGATGTTGTCATGGGCAAGCTTGATGGACGATTTCAATTCATCGTCTACCATGAGTTCCGCTTCGTCGAACTCCTCCTCAGAAACCGACAACGATTCGAGCTCCACCTTGTCGAACTGCGCCTCATAGGCTCTCAACGCCGCGTCGCCTTCCTTGCGCACTTTGTCAATCACACCGCCAACCGTGGCGAACAACGACGTGACGTCAAAGGCGGGCCGCTTCAACAGGTCGTCCCATTCTGAACGTGAAGGATATCTCTCAATTCTCATATTATTATATATGTTTGGATTGGAAACTGTATGACACGGAAAATCAAAGGACCATTTTTTCTATGGGCAAGACAAGAATGCCTTCCGCGCCTTTTTCCTTCAATTGACCGATGATGTCCCAAAAACATTTTTCCGACAACACGGAATGAACGCTGCACCAACCGCTGTCGGCCAAAGGCATGATGGTGGGACTCTTTATGCCCGGAAGTACGGCCACAATGTCGTTCACCTTGTCCTTGGGCACGTTCATCAGAACGTATTTCTTGTCCTCCGCCTCCTTGACGGCCTGAATGCGGAACAACAGTTTGTTGAGTATTTCCAGTTTGTCCCCATTCAATCCCGGTGTGCCAATCAGCAGGGCTTCGCTGCGAACCACAACCTCCACTTCCTTGAGATTGTTGCTTACCAATGTGGAACCGGAACTGACTATGTCGAAAATGGCATCCGCCAAACCGATGCCCGGAGATACTTCCACGCTGCCGGTGATGACGTGGATATTGGCGGTGATGCCGTTCTTGTTGAGGAAATCACGCAGGATGTTGGGATAGGAGGTCGCTATGGTTCGACCTTCAAACCAATTCACGCCCTTGTATTCCTCTGCCTTGGGTATGGCCAGCGACAGACGGCAGCGGCTGAAACCAAGACGGCTGATGACATCCGCTTTTTCACCGCGTTCCAAATATTCATTCTCACCCACGATGCCGAGGTCGGCGACACCGCTTGCTACGGTTTGCGGAATGTCATCATCGCGCAAAAACAAAATTTCAACGGGAAACGCCTTCGCTTCCACCAACAAACTCCTGGCCGATTTGCTTACTTTTATATCCGCTTCGCCTAACAAGGCCATG
>DCGD01000098.1:1266-2158 GCA_002315195.1 Prevotellaceae bacterium UBA1787
GTCCCTTTGATTGTACTGCTATTCTTAACATATTTTTTTGTTTTATTATTTCTATTGAAAATGAAAAGAGACCCACCTGTTCGGCAAGTCTCTGACTATCAGTTCTGCATTATCCTTTATCACACAACCAACACTTGCCATATTTTCACACGGCTCCATGATGATGGTGAATATGTACATACAATCTCTTCATTTCACTGCAAAATTAATGATTTTATGTTGTAAACTCCAAATAAATCACTTTTTTTTTGTCAAATATCTGTAATTTCGCGTTGCAATACAAATTTTACTACATTATTTTGAAACTACATCCATTTAATTTCTTGTTTTGTACTTTGTTGTTTCTTGCCGCGGCATGCGCAAATTCAACCGGCACGGCTGCAACCGACGCCGACGCGGCTGCGGAAAACGCCTACGATTTGCCGGAAATTGAAAACGTGGGTGAACTCATCGCCGTGACGCTTTCGGGACCAGAAAGCTTTTATCTCTTTCACGGAAAAGAGATGGGGCTGCAATACGCCCTCGCGGAAAATTTCGCCAACAGTCTCGGCATGAGGCTGCGCATAGAAATGGCGCATGACACCACCGAACTCTTATCCATGCTGACGGAAGCCAAAGCCGACCTCATCGCCTATCCCGTTTCACGGAAAGCGGTGGAAAACCTGCCCGTTTCGCCATGCGGAGTCAAAATGGCCAACGGACACCAATGGGCGGTTAGGAAAAATTCTCCCTTGCTGCTGGAAGCCGTCAATGACTGGTTTCACCCTGAACTTGTCGCCACTGTCCAAGCGTCGCAAAAACTGCTCAGGGAAACGCCTTTCGTTACCCGAAGAGTACGGTCTCCTTATATTTCAAAAGCCAAAGGCCGCATTTCGCCTTTTGACCAGTTGTT
>DCGD01000098.1:2194-5085 GCA_002315195.1 Prevotellaceae bacterium UBA1787
TACGGACGAACGCAGAACTATGATTGGAGAATGTTGGCAGCCATCTGCTATCAAGAGTCGGGATTTGACCCGAACGCCACCTCTTGGGTGGGAGCGAAGGGACTGATGCAAATCATGCCTAAGACCGCCGTTGGATTGGGAGTGAACCCCGCTTCGCTTACCGACCCTGAAACCAACATCGCCGCCTCAGTACGTTATCTGCACAAAGTGGAACAAGGTTTTTCAGACATCGAAAGCCGCAATGAACGCATAAAATTCACCTTGGCGGCTTACAATGGAGGCAGCTACCACATAAGGGATGCCATGAGGCTTGCACGGAAAAACAAGAGGAATCCTCACGTTTGGGCGAATGTCGCACCGTTCGTCCTGCATCTCAGCGAACCTGAATACTATCGCGACCCTGTCGTAAAATATGGATATATGATTGGAAGCGAGACATACCATTACGTCCAGAACATTGTAAATCGTTGGAACGAATACAGCGGCAGCATCATGAGCCCTTCGCTTTCCACGGAAGACCTGCATTTCAACCCGGAAAGAGCAAGCAGGAAGAACCGCTTCGCCAACCCGCAAATTATCCTTACGCCCGAAGATTCTATTTTCAGTCTGTAAAAATCCCAAATGATGGAAATCAACGCTATCCCAACAAGTCGCTGAAATCGTCTATCGTATAATCCGCCAAAATTTCTACTTCTTTCCGGGGCAATGTGGTGGCGAGTCCTACCACCGTCATACCCGCGTTTCTCCCCGACATAAGACCATTGCGCGAATCCTCAAATACCACGCAATCTTCAATGGCCGATTGAAGAGACTTTGCCGCACAAAGGTAGCAGTCCGGATCAGGCTTGGAAGCCTTGAAATCCTCCTCGGTCAAAATCCTGTCAAACCATGTTTTGAAATGCGGATGACTTTTGTAAACGCCTTCCATCTTTGATTGGTCGGAACTGGTTACGATGGCCGTTTTCATACCCCTCTCATGCACCATTTGCACAAACTCTTCGGCGCCTCTGACAAAATTGAATACAATGCCCGACTGGAACAAGACATGTTCCGCCAAGACCTGTTCTTTGAACGGTTTGTCGTCAAGATACGCACGGCATATTTCAGACAGCGTCCTTCCTTTCACCAATTTGTCCAAAGACGATATTTCGGGAAAATAACGCTTGCCTATTCCGCCCCAAAATTGGGAATACTGAGACTCTGTGTCCAAAACTACGCCATCAAGATCGAAGAGCGCGGTTTTCTTCCGCCGAAGAATTTCCAAAAGACCTGCCATCTTGTCCTTATCTACCATCTGATCCTTATGGCTTCTCCGACGTGAACCGCATGGTTGTTGTCAAGCGCGTTGATCCTGTAAAGCGTACTCATGCGCACTCCATACAACTGGGAAAGGGTGTGCATCGACTGACCCGGCTTGACTATGTGCAGATAGCCCCTGTACATTTTATGGGATTCATATTGTTTCGGCTTGAAATATACGATGTCACCCACCGCCAGAACCGCGGTTTCATCCACTTCGTTGTACTTTCTCAACTTGCGCTCTTTCATTTTCATTTCCTTGGCAATGGACTCATAACTGTCTCCCTGTTGCGCTATGACATAAAAGTTGCTGTTGAAATAATACACCTTACGGTTGGGCACATCAGCCATATCCGTACCCTTCGATTTCTTGGACTTGTCGTACTGATAAAGTTTGTAGTCCTCTATCAACTGTATCAACTTGACGGGATATTGCTTGTCAGTGGCATATCCAGCGGCCTTCAAGCCATAACACCAACTGTTATAATCATATATGTCCAACTTGAACAAACCGCTGTAACGTTCTCTGAATCGGAGAAACTGAGAATGGTCTTCGTATGAATCCTCATCGCTGTCGTAACAACGGAATTTTTCATCGGGAGCATTGTCATCTCTCAAAACGTATTTTCCCGTCCAGTCACTTCCGCATTTGATGCCGAAATGATTGTGCGCCTGGGTGGCAAGCGTACTTGTTCCTCCGTTTGTTTCCAAAAGACCCTGGGCGAGCGTCACGCTGGCGGGGATGGCATAACGTTCCATCTGGTAAATTGCCAAAGGACTGTATTTCTTGATATAATCGATATATATCTGTTTTTGAGCCGCCAAATTCAAGCTGACGGCTATTACAAAGAATATAAGTAAGGCTACCCTTGTCAAAAAAATATGTATCTTCATTTTTAACATTTCTAATAAAACTATGCAAAGGTACACATATTTTAAGAATTATGGCATAGTTCAAGCAAAATATATTTCAAAATCAAAAAAAATCATGCGTGCTTGAAAGGCATTCTTATTATGGTTTTCCAACTTGTTATTCACGTTTTCATCGGTCGAAACTGAAAAAATTAGTATTCCAAACATTGGAAAATTTCAAGAAAAACCAATATTCATGCGTTGTTCGCAATGTTCGGAATTGTTGTGCTTTTCTGCCAAAACATGAGTGGAATTGTAAGAAAACAACTCTACCCTTAAGAATTGTTCCTTTCGAAATAAATTTCGATGGTTTCGACGATTTTTCGGAAAAGCTAACGAAAAACCAAATTCACGGTCATCCCGCACTTTTACGGAGAAAGACCATCGGACCTTCGCTACGCTTCTTGCCAAATCGGAACTGACGACCTGCCCCCCCGAACGATACCGACTTTGAAACGCGAGAAATGCCGCGCCTGTAGTCATGGATGATTGGGATGGTCACAAAATAGCAAGGTGGTTGAGATTTCCTGGGTTTTCGCCGGGAGGGCATGGCAAACCACAAAACAACGACAAAGCCTAACCAAACATCATGACTTTGATAAATACAACTTTACTCCTATAATAATATACCCGACTTTCGCAAGGCCAAAACGCTCTGAAACCATTCGCGGACATCTCCG
>DCGD01000152.1:0-11591 GCA_002315195.1 Prevotellaceae bacterium UBA1787
ATGGCGTTGAGTATCACGTCGTCGGAGCCTTGGCGATGGTCATGGTGGGACGCAGGCTCATCACCGCCAACGGTACCCCGCTCGCCGACGACGTGATACTCAACGCCATGGTCATGCTCATCCTCATTTCCTGCATCTTCAGCGCCTTCATCACAACATCAGCGGCCAAGCTCATCGTGATTGAAGACATAAGCGACGATGAAAAACTGGGCGAGGAAGACAAGATTCTCGTTGCGCTTCACAATCCCGAAACAATGCACCACCTCGTGGACATCGCACTCATCATGCGCCCCCACCATTCCACCGCCCCGCTGGTCGGCGTAAAACTGGTGGTTGACACCCGCGAAAATGAGCGTGAACTTTCCACTGCCCGCCAACTGGTGAAAGATGCCGCCCAAATTGCAGCCTCAGCCGGCGTGAACATGAAAAAAGTGGTACGTTCAGCCATCAACGTCACAACGGCACTCACCTGCACCATGAAAGATTTTGAAGCCAGTGAAATCATCGTCGGCAGCCATCTGGAAAATGGACAACCCGACTTTTCCATCGAAAACATCAAAGACCTGCTTACCCGCGTTTCACGACAAATCATCGTCGTGGGTCAAAAAAGAACCATCAGCACCATCCGACAAATTCACGTCGTGGTACCATTTGACGCCGATTTGGAAATAGGATTCAAGCGATGGCTCTCGCACGTCTGCCGCCTGACGCGACAACTGGACTGCCTCATCACGTTTTACTCTTCCGATGAAGCCTGGGAACGTATCCGCCACATCTGCGCCACGCATTACAAAACCATTCACCCAACACACAAGTTGTTCACCCATTTCGAGGAACTGGCATCACTCAAGGAGATTGTTCACCACGACCATCTACTTGTGTTGATCCTGGCGCGCGAAAACAGCCTCTCATGGCACCCGGGAATGCAACACGTTTCGGAACATGTCAAAGAAACCTTCAACGAATGTTCCACCATGCTCATATTCCCCGACCAATACGGCATCGAAACACGCAAGGGCGCTTTCACGATTGGCTTTGCCAACCGCTCCGTCAAGAGTGAATACCCCATCACAAACCTCTGAAAAGACCCGCCATGGACTGGAGACAAAGAACCCGACTGCTCTACGGAGAAGAACGCATGACCCGACTCGCCGCCACGCACATTCTCATTGTCGGCCTGGGAGGCGTCGGGGCTTACGCCCTCGAAATGCTCTGCCGGGCGGGAGTGGGACACCTTACCATCATTGATGCGGACACCATTTCCGCCTCCAACATCAACAGGCAGTTGCCCGCCCTACATTCCACCATCGGACAGCCCAAGGCCACCCTGCTTGCCGAACGCTGCAAGGACATCAACCCCGAAATAGACATACAAGCGCACATTCAATTTGTGTCGCAAGAAGACATTCCCGACCTGATTGCCCGAATCGCCCCGGACTTTGTGGTAGACGCCATTGACACCATCCGCTCAAAATGCAGCCTCATCGAAGCCTGCCTGACACGCGGCATACCCATCGTTTCGGCAATGGGAGCCGGCGCTAAAACGGACATCCGACACATTCAGTGCGCGGACATCAGCAAGACCTCACAATGCGCATTGGCAAAAGTGGTAAGACAAACCCTAAGGAAAGAGGGATTCGGACATTTTCGACTTCCCGTGGTTTTCAGCGACGAACCCATTCAGCGCCATGCTATCATTCCCATAACAGGCGAGCCCGGAAAGCGCTCGACAACCGGTTCCGTATGCTACATTACCGCAACGTTCGGCAACTACCTCGCCTGGTACGTTCTTGAGCATCTTCAGGCGAAACGCACACAATGACAGAAAAACACATCACACATGCGATGCGAAAAACGGCTGAACCCACAAACTGTATTTCCCAACGTGCCGCCAACCCCTCGTCAAACTTGAATCAGCTTATTTTTGAAGAATGATGAAAATTTCACGTATTTTATTTTGTTTTACGCACTTGTAGCCGTAATTTTGCATTATGACCAACGAAGAGATACTAAAGACACTGACATACTATTCCAATGCCGAATACGCTGAAAAAATTAGACAGCAGTTGCCGACGGACGTAACCTACCAAGTCATCGGCACGCCAATCAAGACACTGAGCGAATTGGCGCGCGAACTTGCATGCAGAAACGAATGGCATTCCATTGTCAAGCAGTTGCCTGACTATTACTTTGAAACCATACTGCTTCAGGCATTCATTTTCCTCAAAAACGAAAAAGATATAGAAACACTATTCGATTGGTTACGCGACTTCCTGAAAAAAACCAACTGCCCGCTGCTTTGCGACTACGCTTGCCTGGCGTTCACCGCAGCGCAAACATGGCCTGAGGAGACCCTTGTGTTCCTAAATGAATGTCTTCAAAGCGAAAATGAAATGTCCGTGCGCTTTGCCATCGTCACACTGTTGGATTATTTCACGACCAGCGACCATTCCGACACGACGCTCGACATTTTCGGCACAATAAACGCATCGCGCTCAGCCATGCGCCTGAAAGCACTGGCATGGGGCTACAGGGTTTGTTTCATGTCCTTCCCCAAACGAACCTTCAACGCCTTGAAAGTCCGCACGCCAAAAGATGACACGGAACTGATTATCCAAGAAATGCTCGCCACACCCCGCTTCACCCATGCGGAACGAGAAAGCCTCCTTTCACTCGTCAAACCCTTTCCACATTCATAATGCATAAACATATCATTCCCCTCACCATGGCAATGCTGGCGTACTTCGCCGCCGCAACCGCTCAAGAAAAAGTTGCATTGCCAAAGGCCAATCTGCCACTGAAGCCCGTAAAGGCCGACAGCGTAAAAATAGGTGATTTCTTTTGGCACCTGCAATTGAACGACGCGGACAAGGCCGTTCCAAAGAAAACAACCCGAAATAGCGAAACCAAGAACACCATTTCCGAAAGTGAATGGGAAGAAACGTTCCACACGCTTGGCATTGAGGGAGAAATAAACCATGACAAGGAAGACGTCGCCGCCATCTGCGATTTTGTAGGTCAATGCGGAAAACTCATGCGAAAAACCGGTGACGCACGCTACATTTCCGCCATGGAGCATTGCTATTACAATGGATTGGCGGGACGCATGAACGATGGAAACGCGGCAAACCGAGAAGCCGCCGCTTCAGCGCTAAGGGGTTTGACGGGCGAGTTCATGGCGACAAGCGGAAAACACCTGTTCATCAACATGTACACCCGCAGTCAGTCACACATCAAGAACAAGCATTTCAACATTGAAGCCATTGTCACCACCAGCGCCCCCTGGTTCAATGAACATTGGATTGAACTTCTCACCGGCGGACGCAAACAAAAGGTCGTCCTCCATTTGAAATTGCCGGAGTGGTTTCAGAAAGAGTTTCTCAGCAATTATGAAATGAACAGCAACCGTTATTCCCCGAATGTTTTCGTTAAGGGCAGCAAAATCATTCCGCGAATAGAGAAGGGATACGTTGTCATTGACAACGTATGGGAAGATTCCACCACCATCGTCCTGCAATTTCCAACACCGACAAGACACGTCTGCAAAAAGGACAAGCCCGATGAAATTGCCATCATGAAAGGTCACCTTCTTTATGCGTTCATCGGTGTTCCTCCAGGAATGTACATCAAACGCAGCGACCCCATACGCGCACAATTTGACAAAGACCGTCACACCAACGTGCTTTCTGCGCCCTACTATACGAAAGAGGGCGAAAAAGCCGGCGTTTACATTGCGGAGCCATACGCATTCAACCGCCGAAACCCTCAGGCACGCATCTTCATGAAAACATTGCCCTAAGGCGCACCGTCCTGGACTTGGTCAAACGGAATGTTGAAAATGCTTCATTCCGTGTCCGGCCCATGAAGACGCATTGACATATTCAAAACCTTTTTTCCTATACAAACTCTCGGCGTTCGGATTATTGTCATCCACCAACAAACCCACTTTGCCGAGACCTATTCTTTCCGCCTTTTTCAAGGTGGCATCCATGAGTTTTCCGCCAATCCCACAATGGCGGTACATCCTCTTGACCGCCAAGGAGTCAAGGTACAACTCCCCACATTCCGTTTCATCGCCAATATGGCTGAAATCGCGACAGAACTTACAAGAGGCGCCTTCCACGAAAGCCCTGCGCAATTCGTGCAAACGACCACCATCGTATGAAACGGCCACGCCCACTATCTTGTCACCTTCAACGGCAACGACGGAGTTAAGATAACTGTATTGCGTGTCGTTACGCAGACAAAGTTCCGACATCAAGGCACGGAAATCGTCCATGCCATTGTCCGGACCAAGAAAAAAGGCGCAACATTCCAATGTCATCGCCTCCATAATCAAACCTGCAATTTCGGGAGCGTCCTTCGGCAATCCTCCCCTTAATTTCACCATATCGAAAAACATTGAATGATACAAAAAGCCAATGCCAAAAGCCTAATGCACGATTACCATCGTCGCACCAAAACCGTATTCGCGGAAAGAGGCATCCTGACTGGTACAATTCTTGTATCTATAATTAAGTTCCTTCAAAATGGCATTACGCAGCACTCCCTGTCCCTTTCCGTGAATGAAAATAAGTTTCTTGCCCTTGTTTCTCCGATTCTCCTCCATTTTCTTGTTGAAAATACCCTTTTGGTATTCCAAAATATCGGCCGGGCTCATTCCCCGCATATTGTCCAGCAATTCCGCCGCATGAAGATCAATCACTTCAGTGTTGGCTTTCTCGACACGCTTGACGGCTATCGCATGGACATGAGGACGCACGTCATCCTGTTGTTTAGGTGCCTGGATGGCATTTTTCATTTCTTCGGCATTTACAAACACCTGCTTTGCGGGTATGTCTTCCTTGACGACATCATACATCAACACGCGCTCTTCAAAGAAATCGCAAGTCGTAAACGTGTGCAATTTGTAAAATTTTGTCAAGTCAATGCGAATTTCAACACTCGCGGGCCGCTTCAGCTGGAATGTCTTTTCTTTCTTATACGCCACCGCCTGCACGCAGACATGCTGCAATTCACCAATGGAATCCCGAGATACGGTTTCCATGTAAATTTTCGTGTTCGGCTTGGCGGTTGCATGATAGCGTACCATCCATGCCTTATTCTCACCACTCAAAAACGAAAAATCTACAAAGTAATTGCTGTCATTGACGAAAAAAACATCGAAGTCCGTCTGGCTCAGTGATTTCACTTCGTAAGGAACAAAACACAAGTAAAGATTCAGCACATCCCCTCCCGGACGCTCTGATACGAACGTTGTCGTACTGTCATCCATAAAGTCTTCATCATGGACGGTGTTTTGAATATTCCCCTTTGGCTGTTCGGTCGGCAATGCTTCAGAGGTGTTCTGAAATGCCGCATCTTCCTTACCCTCTTCAATCACTACACATTCTTGCATGCGGACAGGTATGTCGAACCCATCCTCATCTTCAACAAGAACAATATCGCGCCCCTGAAAACCTGTAACGATACCTCCACCAACTTCATTGAGAAAACGTACTTTATCACCCTTTTTCATAATAACCTATCTCTTTTGAAATGCAAAGGTACAAAAAACAAATACATGACCCCAAAAAATATCCTATAAATCATGAAACACGAACAAAAATCCAAATAAAAAACGGAAAATATTTTTGACGTTCAAAATATTATTCATAACTTTGCAGTTCGCAAGGATTATAGGCACATTCGAATTCTCTAATTATCATATATTATTGTATGCGTCAACTTAAAATCAACAAGAGTATCACAAACCGTCAAAGTGCTGCATTAGACAAGTATTTGGTTGAAATTGGACGTGAAGAACTTATCACGACTGATGAAGAGGTGGAACTTGCTCAGCGTATCCATCGCGGGGACCAAAGAGCCTTGGACAAATTGACAAGAGCCAACCTGCGCTTCGTTGTCAGTGTGGCGAAACAATACCAAAATCAAGGACTCGCACTCAACGATTTGATAGATGAAGGCAATTTAGGACTTATCAAGGCCGCTCAGAAATTTGACGAGACCCGCGGTTTCAAGTTCATTTCCTATGCCGTATGGTGGATACGTCAAAGCATTCTTCAAGCAATCTCCGAGCAGAGCCGAATTGTGAGAATGCCATTGAACCAAGTTGGTTTCCAAAGCAAGCTTAGCAAAGCCAAGGTAATCTTTGAACAGGAAAATGAACGCAGGGCGTCTGTTCAGGAATTGGCGGAAATGATGGGTACCACGGAAGACAAGATAGCGGAAGCCGTAGGAACAGGCGGCAAGAAAGTCTCAGTGGACGCACCGTTCCAAAACGATGAATCCAGTTCAATGATTGATGTCATGACCGATGATTCCGCTCCCACCACCGATGACCAAATGGAAAAAGAATCTCTTTCCTCCGACTTGGAAGCAGCGTTGAGCAGCATTTCAGAACGCGAGCAAACCGTCCTCAAGATGCTTTATGGAATTGGCCATCCGGAAATGACAGCGGAAGAAGTAGCCAACTCGCTTAACCTTACCCGCGAACGCGTAAGGCAAATCAAGGAACGCGCGCTTCGCCGTCTGCGCGACAACGACGACATTCAATTTCTTAAGAAATACTTTTGAGGTGATTTTTTGACACAAAACAGCGGAAAGGAAATAATTATTTATATCCTTTCCGCTTTTTCCTGCAATACGCATAAATTCTCCCAAATTTCGCGATGCTACGGTATTATTTCTTACCAACCATAGCCCGCCACCTTTGAAATGCGTTTTGGTATGTCCGTATTGTCCAATCGTCCGGTGAAATTCTCTGCTCCCACTCCCACTGCAAAGACAGGAACAAAATCACCCGTATGCCCGGTCGTCGTCCAACGCAAATCAGCGGATTCGTTCAAAATGCGCTTTGCGAGCGATGCCAATGCGTGCGTGCGTGCGTAAAGCGTTTCCTCAATCTTGTCTTTTTTGTTCACAAACGTTTCACCATATTCAAGATAAAGACTGCGTTCCTGATCCCAACTCAATTTCACTTGGTCCCAAAAACCGAGTTTTTCTTTCAAAAGCGCTTTTACCTCTTCCCATGTGACCGTATTATCCGACTTGCGCAACTTTGCTATTTCACCGGAAAGAGCATTGACGGAACATTTTTGATACTGCAGTTTCTGCAATTGCGTTCCCACGGAAACTCCACCCGTATTGTGGTCGGCCGCAACGACAATCAAAGTCTCCTTTGGATATTTCTTATAAAACTCATAAGCGACTTTAATGGCATTGTCGAAATCTATCACCTCCTTTATGGAAGAAGCACCATCGTTGGGGTGCAAGGCATGATCTATCAAACCACCTTCAACCATCATGAAAAAGCCTTTGTTGTTTTTGCCTTTCGTCACAAAATCAACCGCTTTTTTCGTAAGGTCGTCCAAATTCATGTCACCCGGTTTTCTGTCGATGGCAAAAGGAAATTCTCCCTGGTCGTAATTCTCCGGAAGAAGCAATATCATCTTGTCGGCTGATGCCGCCTTTTCGTCAAAATCCTTCAAACCGCGAGCTACCTTGTAGCCTGCCTTGTCGAACAAATCCCAAATTGGTGTCTTGTCTTTTGGGGTTGGATTGAGGAAACCACTGCCGGCAAAATAATCGAAATTGGACTTTGCAAGGTCCGTCGCTATTTCATAATACATTCCGCGGCTTGGTTGGTGCGCATAAAACACTGCCGGAGTGGCATGGTCGATGCTTACCGTTGTAAGAATGGCCACCTTCTTTCCCTTTGCCTTGGCCTTTTCAGCAATGCTCTGAACAGGCTGCTTGTCAGGGTTGACACCCATATAACCATTTTTCGTCTTGTTACCCGTACTCAAAGCTGTTCCCGCCGCACTGGAATCGGTGACATCGCTGTTCGCACTGTATGATGTAGCCACTCCCGAAAAAGGAAAACTTGGAAATAGAAGTTGTGTCGTACCAATTTTTCCTTCAATGGCGCCAAGATAAACCTCCGTAGCATTTACTACATTGACGCCCATTCCATCACCAATGAAATAGAACACGTACTTTGCCTTTTGGGCGAAGCCAAGGACAGCAAGCAACAGCAACGCTCCTGTCAATACAAATTTTCTCATAAATTTACTGTCTGTTTAAACTATATGAATAAAATTGAATAATGAACCCAAATCACTTAAGCACGGTAAGATTCACCGGGAAAGTAAAATACGTGTCGGGGAACGGTTCGTTCTTCAATGAGAAATGCCACCATTCGCAGTCATCGGGCTTGAAGCCATGACGTACCATGGCTTCGCTGAGCAGCATGCGGTTTGCATATTGCGCCTCGTTGATTGGAGACCACGTTCCCACTTCCTGTCCGGGCTGTACATCGGGGTGTGAAGCCATTCCAAAAAAGTCGAAAGGACTCCCCATGTCCACATCGTGTCCTGCATTCATGTCAAACAAAGTCAAGTCAACAGCGGAACCACGGCTGTGCGTGGATTGCTCGGCTATGTACCCGTTCGGCACCACTTCAGCCTTCCTCAATTCCGGATAAAAGTAGGGCTGCATCCGAAAGTCTGTCGTATCCTGTGCCCACTTCAGGAAACAATCTACGGCACATTGAGGACGATAAGCATCAAATATCTTCAGACGATAGCCTTTTTCCCTGAGTTCATCACTGACCGCCTTCAAGGAGTCCGCCGCCTGGCGCGTCATGAATGCTATCGGTTGTTCGTAACCGGGAATGCGATCACCAATGAAATTGTAGGTGCTGTAATAGCGCATCTCAAAAATCACATCGGGAATCACATCCGAAAGCAACACAAACTGGGAAGTGTCTTCTTCGGGAGCAACCACCGCCTCATTAACCTGCTTGCATGACGAAAAGACAGCAAGACACAACAATGGGAATAGTAAAGAATTTTTCATTTTATAATAATTTGTCATTTCTCATTACTGAACGAATATGGACGGTCCACCGCTGATGTTCCACGGACAAGATTTGGCTTTGCCGTCATTCTGTAATCCATACGCCCTCCCCTCTGCAAATCGGAGAAATTAAAAAAATTGTGCGCATAAGCCTTGCCGCCCCACTGGAGATTGTCCACATAACAGCACTCACCACTTACGGACGGCGCATTGATCTCAAGTGTTCTTCCATTTTCAAAATGAAGCACGGCTTTCGGGAATTGCGGAGCGCCGGCGACATATTGGTCCGAACACGGACAAACTGGATAGAAACCCAACGCCGTGAATACATACCATGCCGAAGTCTGTCCGTTGTCCTCATCTCCACAATAACCATCGGGACCTGAATGGTAGAAACGATCCATCACCTGACGCAGCCAATACTGCGCTTTCCAAGGCTGACCGGCATAGTTGTATAGATATATGACATGTTGGGCAGGCTGGTTTCCGTGAGCGTAGTTACCCATGTTCATGACCTGCATTTCACGGATTTCGTGAATGACGGCATGGTAATAACTCTCGTCAAATATGGGCGGGACTTTGAACACGGAATCCAGCATTTGGACGAATGTCTTGTCGCCTCCCATCAAGTCGATGAGCCCCTGCGGGTCATGAAACACTGACCAAGTATAGTGCCAGCTGTTGCCTTCCGTAAAAGCGTCACCCCACTTGAATGGGGAAAAGGGTGACTGGAATTTACCATCGGCATTGCGCCCGCGCATAAGTTTGCTTTCCTTGTCAAATAGTTTGCGGTAGTTGAGCGCATGTTTTTTCAACATTTCTATCTCGTCGGCCGGGCGGTTGAGACGCTTGGCAAGTTGAAGAATGCACCAGTCATCGTAGCAATATTCCAACGAACGCGCCACGTTTTCATTAATTTTGACATCGTATGGAATGTAGCCCAATTGGTTGTAGTACTCGTGACCAATCCGCCCCGTAGATTTGACGGTAGGATGCACGTTGTTCTTGCCATGTATCAAACCTTCGTAAAGCGTCTTGACGTCATCCACCCTTACGCCCTTCAAATACGCATCCACAAGGATGGAAGCGGAGTTGTTTCCCACCATGCACTGGCGATGCCCGGGACTCGACCATTCCGGGAAGAAACCGCTTTCGCGATATACGTTCAGCAAGGCTTCCTGTATCTCCTTGTTGACGGAAGGGAACATCAAGTTCAAGAACGGAAACAATGAGCGGAAAGTGTCCCAAAAACCGCTGTCTGTATACATGAAGCCTGGCATTACCTTGCCGTTGTAAGGACTGTAATGCATCGTCTTGCCATCGGCGGTCACCTCGTGGAGTTTGCGTGGAAACAACAGCGAACGATAAAGACAGGTATAGAACGTACGGACTTGGTCGTCAGAGCCCCCATTGATTTCTATGCGTCCAAGTACCTTGTCCCACTCAGTGCGCCCCGCCTCTTTCAGTGTTTCAAAGTTGGAGTTTCCCAGTTCCCCGAGATTTTGCAATGCCTGGTCCTCACTGATGAAAGACGAAGCCACCCTGGCGTGAACAACCTCGCCCCTATGCGTATGAAAGCCGATGATGGCGCCCGTATGATATGCCGTCTGTGACATTACATCACACTTCAGCGACATCTCCACTTCCACATTCGGTTTGGAAGGCTGCGCATCGTTGCTGAACGTGGCGCGATAGGTAAACGGCTTGTCAAACTTGACCACAAAGTAGTTCTTGAAATTTTCCGGCACACCACCGGCGTTGCGGGTCGTATAACCCACAATCATGTTTTTCTCAGGTATGATGCGAACATGCGAACCTTTGTCCAATGCATCCACCACTACATACGAATCATTCTCGGGAAAGGTGAAGCGGAACAGGGCCGCGCGGTCCGTCGGCACGAATTCCGTCACCACGTCATACTCCGCCAAATACACCTTGTAATAGTAGGGCTTTGCAACCTCTGCCTTATGGCTGAACCAACTGGCTCTTTCGTCTTCTCGAAAAAGAGGTTTTCCCGTGACGGGCATGATGGCGAATTGTCCATAATCGTTTATCCACGGACTGGGCTGGTGCGTCTGTTTGAAACCGCGAATTTTGGTATCCGTATAGGTATATATCCAACCATCTCCCATTTTCCCTGTCTGAGGCGTCCAAAAATTCATACCCCAGGGGCGCGCAATGGCAGGATACGTATTTCCCGTGGAAAAATCATGAGTGGACATGGTACCCACAAGCGGATTGACACAATCAGCGTAGGATACCTTAACCGACTTGCATGGTAAGAGAAAACAGCCAAATAAGGCCGTCAAAAAAAACTGCTTCATATTGGTAATGTTTCCGATTAAGATTTGAAAATGCAAACTTACAAAAAAAATAGGAACAATTTTGATAATTCCGCAAAATTTTCTCCGTCCGGACGCAAACAAGGACGGAAAAGAGAGGAACACCTCAACTTGACAAGAACACTTTCTTCAGAAAATGTAATTCATTGAAAATACCTAAACTTTATGTATAGCAACCATTTGGAGATTGCATGATTTTTTGGAGAAAATGATGGATATTTTGAAAAATAATTCGTATTTTTGCGAAACAGAAGTAGGATAACTTGTATATTCCCCCATTCATGGGAAAGAGTGTTTTTACCTTTTTTCTGTATAGTTTCAACTACATGACATCACCATATAAAATGAGCAGATTCAAATACCCGGTCGATACGGACCAGTTCCATTTAA